>DAOUDB010000114.1:0-14198 GCA_034431495.1 Thermoflexales bacterium | reverse complement strand
GTCCACGTGGCGCAGGAGGGTGACGTGTTGAGGCAGTAGGCGTACGTGGTGGCGTTGCTGGCTGCGCCCCAGGCAAGCGTGGGGTTGGTGGGTTGGCTGGTGGCGCCATTGGCCGGCGTGTTCTTGCTGAATGCGCCAGGGGGATTGAGCGTAGTGAAAGACCAGTAAGCGCCGGCGTTGGCGTCGGTGAAGACGGTGCAGCCGGGATCGGCGCAGGCGCGCACCTGCCAGTAGTAGGTTGCGCCGGGTGTCAGGCCGCTGAGCGTCACGCTGGTGTTGGTGCCGACGCTGGTGGACGGCGTGCAGCCGGCGCTGGTGCTGTAGCAGTAGCGATAGTGGTTGACATCGCTTGAGCTGCCCCAGCTTAGAGTCGGGTTGATGGACTGGTTGGTGGCGCCGTTGGTCGGGCTGGTCTTGTTGAATGCGCCGGCCAGGGTCACGTAGTTGAAGGTGATGCTTTGCAAGGCCGGGCTGGCCTCGGTGGTGCGGTCGCGCCACAGCACCACGCGGTAGCGCGCATAGCGGCCGGTCACGCTGCTGAGGGTTTGCGTCCACGCACCGTTGCTCATCGTGCCGACCTGCACCCAGGTTGGATTATTGAGTGCGCTTGAACTATCGGCGGCGGCGACGAAGAGAGTGATGCCAGTGCCGGCAGCGATCTGGGTGTTGGCCTGGGCGCTTTGCCAGACGGTGCCGCTTTGCCCGCTGTCCATGAGCATGGATTCCAGCACGCCGTAGGTGGGGAAGGCGGTGCCATACACAGGCCGGGGTTGACTCACCCAGTCGGCGTTGCTGCCACGCCCAGGACCAAATGAAACGTAGGATCCCGTAGAAGACTGCACGGGTAGATCAAAGCCAGGGGGGGCATTCCAGGGCGCGCTGTTACTGCCGGTGTGAAAATACACCCGCCCGCTTGTGCCGCCACTCCAGTAGCTGCTGACAGGATCGATACCTTCTTGCGCAGTCAACAGATCCAGCTTGCCATCGTTGTTCAGATCGCTCAGGCTCAATCCGCGAAAGCCGAAGGTGATCGGCAGTGTCCAGGATATGGTTGCTGTGCCTGTTGTGGGCAGCGATCCCCAGAAGACGCGCGTGAAGCCGCCGTGATAGTTCTGCATGACGACATCAAGCTGCCCGTCACCGTTGATGTCGCCGGCGCTAACTTTGTGTGCGCCCACACCGGGAAGGTTGGTGCGATTGGTCGGGCCGTACAGCACAGCATATGTGCCGCCGGCCTGCCCCCAGTAGATGTAGCTGGGCACGTCGTAGGTACTGTCGTCGGAATGGTTGGCGAAGATGACCTCCGGCCGGCCGTCGGCGTTCAGGTCGGCAGTGGCGACGCCCATCGCCCCAATCGTCGGCAGTTCGGTGCGGGCAGTGGTAGTGTATGTCACGCCGTATGTGCCGCCGGCCTGGCCCCAGTAGATGTAGCTGCTGACATTGCGGGTAGTCCCATCATAAGTGTTTGCGAAAATCACTTCGGGAATTCCGTCGCTGTTCAAGTCGGCAATTGCTGTTCCCATTGCCCTGTTGGTAGGCAGAACAGTGCGCGCGCCGACGCCGTAATTCACCCCATATGTTCCACCGGCCTGTCCCCAATAAATGTAACTGTTGACATTGCTGCCGCTGACGTCATACCAGTTGCTGAAAATCACCTCCGCTCGTCCGTCGCGGTTCAAATCAGCGACTGCGATGCCGTATCCCCCACTGGTCGGTAGCTCAGTGCGGGCAGTGGTGGTGTAAGTCACACCATATGTACCACCGGGCTGACCCCAGTAGATGTAACTTGTGATGTTGAACCCGCCGGTGCCATAGTAGTTCGAGAAGATCAGTTCCGACAGACCGTCTCCATTTAGATCTGCGGCGGCGACAGCAATGGCTGTTTGTGTTGGCAATTCCAGTCGGTTGCCAGCAGGGGTGTTCCACACCGGACTGTTGGATGTTCCCTGACCCCAGTAAACCCAGCCGCCGTCAAAGGAATTCGTGCTACCGTTCCACTGGTTTGAAAACAGTAATTCCGAAATGCCGTCGCCGTTCAGGTCGCTGGAGTAGAAGTTGCCGGCGTCGCTTTTCCAGTTGCCGGCCAGGCGCAGGGTCTGGCCGGGGGCGCTGTCGCCCGGGCCCTGGCACCAGGCACCCGCGCCGGCGCACACGCCAAACGTGCCGGTCAGCACGCCGAAGCCGGCTGTCAGTGGGCGGTAATACTGACTCGTGCCGCTGCCGGTGACGGCCAGGGTGGTGTTGGGCGTAGTCCAATCCGTTTGTGTCCATGAGCCGGTAGCTTGGGGGGAGACCGGGGCCGTGAGTGCCGCAAATGCGCGTTCAGTTGTCATGGCTGACACAGGAGGGATGCACATCGATGCCAGCAAGAGCGCCATGAGTGGGACAGTATGGACAACATACCAACCAATACTTCTTGACTGCTCGATTTTCGATGTGGCGATCATATTCTCTCCTTACTTTGAGTGAATAGAATTTGCGATTGAGATAATCATACATCTTGTGTCCCTTCTTGTCATCACTCAAAACAGGTATAGTCGTGTGATGGTATTCTGAGCTGGCGAAGGCAGATGTGTGGTGCAATTAAAAATTGCATAGAAAGCAATGGTGGATTGTTTGGCTCTATGTTGGAAGCACAATTCAGCCCCGGTTTGGTGACGTACGGCGTGGCGCGATGTGGATTACGTGGCGTCTGTAATCTCACGCGCTGAACGAGCCGAGGATTGTTGAAGTGGCACGGTTATCGGTCAACCGTCTCACCGCGCTACGGGAAATACCACCAGTCTGTCTGGTCGCGTGGGTCCATGAAGGCGGCAGCGTCGCGCACGGCAACGGTAATAGACGTGGTCAATGCCCGGCCGATTGGTTTGTTGTTGGGCAGGGCCGGCAGGTAGCCGGTTCCCCGCCGGCCGGTGGCGTCGAGTTGCGCCCGGTACAGCGCCAGCAGGTTGGGATCGACGCAAAACCCCACCAGGTGGACGACGTAGCCGGTGCCGTTGACGACGACCTGATCCTGCGCCAGATACGCCAGCGTAATCTCGCGCGCGCCGGCATAGAGCACCATCGCCTTGTGGCCGGCCGGCGTGATCGAGGCTGTGCGTTCGGGGATGTGGATGTTTTCGCCGGGGACGCTTTGCAAATCCAGCACACTCACCGGCCATTGGGTGTTCACACCGCCCCGGGTGCCATATGGCGGCGGAGCATTCTCGTCCCAGTTCCAATGGTGTACCTGATAGGCGCGCACGAAGGTGGCCAGCCGGTTTGGCTCGAAGATACCGTGCAGACGCGGCCCGTCTGCGTTCGGCCCGCCGCCGGGGTAGTCCACAAACGTGAGGGGGGCGTTGGTCAGGGTGTAGCTGATGATCGATAGGCGGAAATCCGCGTTTTCGTCGGTCAGCCGGTTGTCCTTGTAGGGCGGGGGGATGAACTGGGTCAGATCGTAGGTGTTGGTTGAGGTGGTTGGGCAGGTAAAGCCGCCGGTCACGCGGGGAAGGAAGGCACGATACGTTTGGTCGGTCGCAGCCGGCGACTGCGCTTCCGGCGGGTCAGGCTCGCTTTGCGCTGTCCCTGTCTGTGGCGCAAAGGCCCACATCACAGACAACGCGAATACCAGACCTGAAACTAAAGTGGCAGATTTGACAGATATCATGCCCTGTGTTGGGCATCATAGCATGTCTTTTGCGTCGATCACGCCGGCCCCATAATCTCGCCAGCCACCTCGCGCCCCAGCTTCACCGCGAAGTTCGTCCCCCGGTCCCACGGGTAGACCTGGCTCATGCTGGCGAAAAACAGGCCGGGCAGGGGTGTTCGAGTGGATGGGATGTTGCGCGAGTGGTTGACGAATGGCACCGGCTGCGCGTACGGCTCCTTGAACACCCACGTCTGTCGCACCCACGACTCGTCGAATTCGGGGTTGATGCGCTTCAGCGCCGGCAAAAACGCGGCCCGCAGCGTCTCGTCGCTCATCGAGAAGTATGGATGGTCAACGGGCAGATAGTCGCCGCAATACACCAGATGTTGTCCGCCGAAGTGCTGCGAGGGCACAAAGTTGGTGTGCTCGCACAGGGCCAGAAACGGGAAACCGGCGCTTTTGGGCAAATTGTGCCAGTAGTAGCCGGCGCGGCTCAATTGCCGATCCAGCGCCGCGATCAGCACCACGGCCCCCAGCGACTTGAGCTGGTTGAGCGCGCCCAGGTAATCGGCCGGTAGTTGTGGCGCCAGCTTTGCCATCAGCCGAGGCGATGTCGTCACCAGCACGCGGTCAAATGATTGCGGATTGGCAAGTGACGGTTGGTCGTTGCCTTGCGCAGTCAGGCGCACTGTCAAGTGGCAGTCACCCGCGCCACTTTCTGCCTCGATGGATGCCACGCGTGCGCCGTACACGAGAGTCGCGCCGCGTTGCTGCAGGTGCGCGGCCAGATCGTCGAAGAAAGCCTGGAAGCCGCCGATATACGTGCCCAGCATCGGTGTGCGCGCCTTGATGCGCGCCCACATCCAGGCCATGTTGACCTGTCCGGCATACTCGGCGAACTTGCCCTGTAGCAATGGCTGGAAGAGCAGTCCGTATACGCGCCGGCCCATCCAGCGCGACAGCCAATCGTGCGCTGTGACTTGTTCCATCCGGCGCCAATTCGAGGTCAGCACCAGATATGCGCCGGCCAATCCGTACCGCATCACGTCGATCAGATTGAAGCCGGGGTAGCGCAGCGCCAGCAGCCCCCGCGCAATCGATCCCGACAGTGGCAATCGGTCTATCCATTGCCCGCTGCCCAGCACCGTGGAAAGCGCGCCGTCGAGCGGGTAGAAATGGCCCTCGTAATACACCACCGTCGTGGGCCGGTTATAGATGACGCGATGGCGCACGCCGATCTCATCGGCTAATCGCAGCAAATCGGCGTCAGAGGCGAACCAGTGATGATAGAACTTCTCCAGCGACCAGTCCCACCCCGGCGCTTTGAAGCCGGCCGCAAGGCCGCCGGGTTTCTGGCCGGCCTCGAAAATCGTGACGGTGTGGCCGGCTTTCAGCAACTCATGCGCGGCAGCCAGGCCGGTTGCTCCCGCGCCAATAATGGCGATGTTCATCGGATGACAGACGACAAATGGCAGACAACAGATCGCGGGTTTCCTGATTCCCGCTTCCTTAACTCCTACCCCCTGACGACTCGACCTCCCGCAAGTCGGCCCAGCGCAGTCCTTCGCGCAGCATGAAAAATGCGCCCAGCGCCGTCACCGGCAACCACAACACGGCATGCAGCACCAGCGTGTACGCGGTGGCTGCCACCCGGTCGACACCCAGCGCTGTGAGGGTTCCGATGCCGGCCAGGTCAAACGTGCCGACGAAACCTGGCGCCGCCGGGATCACCGTGAACAGGTTGGCGGCGCCGTTGACCAGCATCAAGTCGATGTAGCCCAGACGCGCCTCCAGCCCGAATGCGTGCATGACGAACCAATACTTTAGGGTTTCGATCAGCCAAATCAGGATAGTGCTCAGGACGATTGCCAGCAAGTCTGCAGGCCGGCGCAATGCCTGGGCGCCTTGCACGAAGCGGGATGCAAACGCCATCAGTCGGGGTCGAAATCGCTGGGGCGCAAGCGTGTTGATCACGGCGCCCGCCAGCGTCTCGGCGACGCCCGGCGCCAGCGCCAGCCCGAAGAACACGCCGATCGCCGCCACGAACAGCACGGTCAGCACGGCAACGACGTTCAGCACTTCTGGCGGTAGATTGGGCACGCGCGGCAGGCCGATCAGCACAAAGGCTGCCATCACCAGCCCGTCGACGATGCGTTCCAGAAACACCGTGGACAGGCTAAATGCCATTGGCACACCGTGTCGGCGTCGCAGCACGTACGCGCGCAACAACTCGCCGATGCGGGCCGGGTAGATGTTGTTGCCCATGTAGCCGATCACCACCACGGAATACAGGTGTCGCACCGACAACGCCCGGGCCGGCTTCAACAGATATCCCCATCGCCAGGAGCGAACGGCCACCGACACAAAGTACACGCTCACGCCCGGCGCCAGCCAGATCAGGTTGGCCTGTTGCAGATCGAGCCAGACCTCGCCGAGATTCAGTCCGCCCAGCGCAACAATGAGCAGCGCGATGCTGATAACGACGCCGATCCAGAAAACCCAGCGTCGCATGTCAGGGTTGCGAGTGCCGGCCTATCAAGGCCGATCCGGCTGTCGCCGTTTTGGGGCGCGGGATGCGCGGCCAGGTGGCGGTGTAGAAAGCCAGGTAGTCCGTCATCCGCGACTTCCAATACGCGTCGGCGTGGATGCCCTCGCCTGTGCTGGTGGTGTAGGCAATGCCGGCCGCGCTCAGATCGGCCGATAGCTTGCGCACGCCGTTCTGCGCCCAATCTCGATTCCCTGCGTCAAGATGAATGCGCAGCGTCTTGATCGCGTCGCTCGAGCGCGCCAGGCTCAGCATGCTGAAGCCGGCCGGTGTCCCGATCAGCAGATCAGAGGTGATCGCCGGGCTGTGTCCGCCCACGATACCGAACAGGTCGGGGTGTTGGAAGGCGATCTCGATAGACCAGTAAGCCCCGCGCGAGATGCCGCCGATGGCGCGCCCGGCCGGTGTCTGCCAGACGCTGTATTTGCTTTCAATGGCCGGCAACAACTCGTTCACCACAAAGCCTTCCCAGGATGCTTTGCCTTGCGAGGAATAGCGAAACTTGCCGCCGTTGGCCGACGCTTCGTCGGTGGCCGGCATCACCGCCACAAAGGGGGGCAGCAGTCCCAGCCCGATCTGCAAGTCCGCCACTTCGGGCAAACCGTTTTTTACCCAGTTGCCATAGCCATCGGTGCCTCGGAAAAGGTAGATCACCGGATAGCTGTTCCGTTCGCCGTCATAGCAGGGGGGCAGGTAGATGTGCACCGGCAGGCTGACTCCCAGCGCTGCGCTTGGCACGGTTTCTGTGACCAGCCGCCCGCTCAACGATCCGCACACGGCTGGTGTCGGCTCGGCTGCCAGTCGCGCGATCTCGGCATCGGTCAACCGCGCCGCAGCCACAGCTGTAGGCACGATAGGCGGCGCGACGGTCGGGCGACTTGCGGGCTGCGCAACCGGCGCGCTGTGGGCCGACGACGCAGCTCCGTCGGACTGCGCGACTTGCTGAGTGGTGGAATCCGCTCGGCTAACCGTCTCGCTTTGGGCCGGCGCTGCGCTCTGCATCAGCACATAGCCTGCATCGAGGATGAGCAAGCCGGTGAGCAGCGCGACCAGCGGAAGCCGAAACGCCCCGCGCATCCGGCTGAGCGCCCGGCCAAGCGTGTGGCGAAGCGTAGTTAGGGCTGGCTTCAAAGCAAATCTTCCTTGTGCGATGGGTTAGTTCTGAGGGCGTGTGTTCGATTCGCCGGCCCCGGCGCCCTCAATGATGCGCTTCCAGCGGGGTGACAGCGCCCGCGCCTGGCGATCGGCCCGGAACGAACTCCGGACGAGCGGCCCGCTTTCCACCCACTTGAATCCCATGGCAAGACCGGCTTTTCGGAACTCGGCAAATTCGTCAGGCGTGTAGTATCGCTCAATCGGCAAATGTTGCTTGCTCGGCTGAAGGTACTGTCCCAGGGTGAGGATGTCCACTTCTGCGCTACGCAGATCGCGCATCACCTCAAGCACTTCTTCGGGCGTCTCGCCCAGGCCGACCATCATGCCGGATTTGGTGACGCCATCCGGCTGGAGTCGTCGAGCATTCGTCAGCGTTGTCAGCGCCCACTCGTATTTGTCCTGGGGTTGCACTTTCTTGAACAGACGGGGCACCGTCTCCACGTTGTGATTCAGAATATCCGGCTGCTCGTTCATGACGATTTCGAGCGCGCTGACCGAGCCTTTGAAGTCGGGGATCAGCACTTCGATGGTGCAATCCGGCTTCACGTGACGGATGCGCCGGATGCACAGCGCGAAGATCGGCGCGCCGCCATCGGGCCGTTCGTCGCGGTTGACCGATGTGATGACGATGTGCTGAAGGTTCATCGACACCACGGCCTGCGCCACGCGCAGCGGCTCGGCCCAATCGATTGCGTTGGGCATGCCGGTCTTCACGTCGCAGAATCCGCATGAGCGGGTGCACACATCGCCGAGAATGAGAAAGGTCGCTGTGCCGCCGCCCCAGCACTCGGCCATGTTTGGACAGTTCGCTTCTTCGCAGATAGTGTGCAGCGCCTTGCTGCGCATCAGGCGCTTCAGCGTGTGATAGGTTTCGCCGGAGGGCGCGCGCACCTTGATCCAATCGGGCCGTCGTTGCGGCGCAGAGTGCGGCGCAGAGTGCGGCGCAGGTTGATCCGTCGGGGGCGCGTGCTCAATGCGGACTGCGTCCGCGATTTCGCTTTCAGGAATCATCGTAGCCATTTTATTTCGACTCTCACCAAACCAGGCCGTATTCTACTCTCCGCGATCGATCGTGCCCGTAATCTGTAGGGCAAGCCGCCAGGCTTGCCCTACAGGCTTGCCTGAGTCGCCACGGTCGCCAGGCTTACCGCAGCCCGCGATCATCGGCGGATCAATCTGCCCAGCGCCGCAAGCTCGCGCATGCGCAGCGCCCACGCGCAGATAAAATAGGCCGCTGCTCCCACTGCTGCGGCGCCGGCAGTCACAATCACATCGGCCAGAAACCGGCTACTTCCGACGCCCTCTTCGAGCACGCTCATAGCTGCCCAGGTCACAAGCCCCATCAACGCCGAGGCCAGACATACTTTCAGCGCCAGCGGCAGAACGGCATGTCCGGTAAGCCGGCCAATCTTGCGAAACAAGAAGATAGCCATCAGCGTGGCGTCCAAACCGGTCTTGAGCGAATTCGCCAGCACCAGATCGACCAGTGTAAATGGCCGCGCCCCACTCTGTGCCAGCGTAGCCAGTGTACTGACCAGCGCCAGATAGGATACTGTGGAGACCAGCCCGATCAGGGTGGGGGTACGCGTGTCGCGCCGGGCGTAGAACGCATAGATGAGCGGCTGATCGATGGCCGCGAACAACAAACCTGGCGCTGCTGCGCGCAACGTCTCCGCAGTGTACAGCGTGCTCGCTGCGGTGAATGCGCCGCGCTCGAACAGCACTGCCACGATTGGCCGGGCCAGCACGAACACGCCTACCGACGCCGGCACGATCAACATGCACACCAGCCGCAGCCCTTGCGCCAGCGTTGACTTGAACTCATCTGTGGTTGGCTGATTGGCCTGCGCCGATAAGGCCGGCAGGATGGCTGCCGATACGGCCACGGCGATCATGCCAAGCGGAAACTGGATTACCTGCGCCGCATAGCGCATAGTGGCCGGCCCCTCTGCGCTGATCCGTCCGGCAACGATGTAGCTCACCTGCACCGCCAGTTGCGCCAGCGCCAGCCCGCCGGCCACCGGCAAGAACAACCGCACCACCTGCGCCACGCCCGGGTGCCGCCAGTTCAGCGACAATTTGATCTGCACGCCGCGCAATCCCGGCAGTTGCATGGCTGTTTGCACCGCCCCGCCGGCCAGCATCCCCACTGCCAGCGCGCCAACGCCCAGGCGCGACTCCAGCAGCACCGCGCTGACGATCATCGTCAGGTTGAATGCCGTCGCTGTAAATGCCGTGATGCCAAACTTGCGCCGCGCAAACAGCGCCGCTGTCAGGATGCCGCTGATATTCAGAAATGCGATGGTCGGAATGGTGATGTGCAACAGCGATGTGACGAGCGATGGATCCTGGCCCGGTCCGCTGCCCACCAGCTCGGCGTACAGCCCGGCCAGCGCCCACAGCGCTACAACCAGCACGGCCAGCCCGGCGCCGGCCAGCCCCAGCAACGCCCCCAGCAATCGGCCGAACTCTGCCACTTTGGCCGGGTCGCGCTCGTCTTCGATCAACCCGGAGAATGTGGGCACCAGAGCAGAACTGACCATGCCGCCGGCCAGCATGTCGTAGAACTGACTGGGCAGGTTCGAAGCCAGCTCAAACGCGCTGGCAGACGGGCCGTTGCCGAAGAAGTATGACTTCACGACCTCGCGCGCCAGCCCGACGATGCGGCTGCTCAAACTGCCAACGGAGGTGATGGTGGCAGCGCGGGCGATCGATTGGGGTGTGTCGATTACAGGCGCGGCGTCGGACTCGGTCAATGACATGGAGCGACATTGTAATGCCGCAGGCCGGCGTGAAATGGCCGGCCACCCTGCGTTCTACGCGCGTTTCGGGCGCGCTGCGTCAGCCGAAGTAGGCCAGCGCCCGGCGGATCTTCTCCTCCAGGTCCAGCGGCTCGTTGTGCGGCAAAGAAGCCAGCGCCGCCTGCGCTTCGGCAGTGCTATAGCCCAGTGAGGTGAGCGCGCTCATCGCTTCAGTGTCGGCGGCGCTCATGGGCGTTGCCGGCGCTGTGTCCAGCCCCCCCACCTTGTCCTTCAGCGCGAAGATGATTTTCTCCGCCGTCTTCTTGCCCACCCCCGGCACGCGCGAGATAACCTCAATCTGTTGATTGACAATCGCCGCCCGAAAAGTGCCGGGCGGCAGTCTGGACAGAATCGACAGGGCGGTGCGCGGCCCAATTCCCGACACCCCTGTCAGTGTTTGAAACAGTTCCAGCTCTTCTTCGCTTCCAAACCCGAATAACTGCCAGCTGTCTTCGCGCACAACGAGGTGGGTGTGTATATCGGCGGCGCGGCCCACCTCCAGCATGTCGAGCGCTGTTTGTGAGCACGTCACGCGATACCCGACGCCGCCGGCGTCGATGACAGCATTCGGCGGTTTGACGGACAGAACAGCGCCCCGAATACGCGCAATCATGGCTGATTCCTCATCGCAGGTAGCAGATCACTGCGGCAGGTCGCCGATATGCTATCACACCGGCTGGCCGAGCAGCAGGCCGGCTTCCTGTTCCGTGCGAGCTGCCTGCTCGTCGTTTCCCATGGCGGCGAACAGATCACGCGCCCGGTGATACGCCTGTGCTGCATCGTCCAGCCGGCCCATGGCCCGACAGGCCTGGCCTGCAACGCGCAGCGATGCCGCCTCGTCGAAGCGCGCCCCCGCCTCCCGAAAGATGCTCGCGGCGTTCTGCGCCATGGTCAATGCCTTGTCTGCGTTGCCTTTGGCAAGATGCGCCTCAGCCTGGATCAAGTACACATACGCCACCCACTCGTGCGATCCGCTGGTTTCTGCCAGAATGGCCGCCTCATTGAGCGATGCCTGTGCGTCATCGGCGCGACCCAGGCGGATCAGCGCCAGGGCTTGCAGCGCCAGCAATTCCGCTTTCGCCGAGAAGAACTTGAGCTTCTTTGCATACGTCATAGCCTGATCCAGTTGCCGCGTTGCCGCAAACGGCTTGGACTGATAGATCAGGGACCGGCCCGCGATGAGGTGGGCGATTGCCATCAGGTTTTCACTGCTGATGTCGACGGCCATGTCGATCATTTCTCGGACAATCTCTTTGGCTTCATCGTAGTCTCCCAGGATCAGGTGCAGGTTGGCAACGTTGGTCAACAAGCGAGCCAGCATGTCCATCAGATTTGCTTTGCGCGTTTCGTCCAGTATCTCCTCGTAGATGGCCAGCGCGCGCAGGTAGTTGCCGCTAGCGGTGCACGCGAAAGCCAGGCTGTTCATCAGCCGCAGGCGGGCCTGATTCAACTCGCTGGTCTGTGGCGCCTGATCCAGCATGGTCAGCGCCTGCTCGGCAAATGCCACCGCCTCGCTCGAACGGCTGACGCGCGCCAGTACGCGCGTCAGATGCGCTCGCACCTCGAATGCTTCGGGGCTTAGCGCGTCAGCCTCTACGTCCGTTGGGTCTTTGATGCGGTCGTGAACTGTGTTGAGCAGGGATTCGGCCCGCTGAAACTGGCCGGCGTTCTCGGCCAGCACTGCCAGCCGGATGTGCAACATCGCATACCGGCGCCAGCCCAGAGCATCCTGTCCGAGGCGCAGCGCACTCTGCGCGCGCGCCTCGGCTTTGTCGTAGGTCGAATCCAGTTCGTACAGGAAGCTCAGCCCTTCATCGATCTCGAATCGCTGAGCCGGGTCGACCTGGGCGCAGCGAGACAAAAGCCGCTCGGCATTTTCGTACAGCCCAATAGCCTGCGCGACCGCGCCGGCCATGCGCGCCTGCCTGGCAGTGGCCAACATGTAGTGCGCCGCCTTGTCCCATACCTTCCCCACTTCGTAGTGCAGCGCAAGTTGGGGCGCGAAGCTGACAGCGCCATCACCCCACAACATTTCGAGACCCTCGGCTGTCTTGCGATGCGCGATCATTTTCTGTTTGCCGCGCAGGTTTCCCAGCAGCTCGCGCTGGAACATGGTGCTGGTGAATTGATAACGCGCCGTGATGTCATTGTCCAGTTCCAGATCGCCCTGATAGTCGATGATGCGATGAATCCGCTCTGCCGGCTCGATCAGCTTCATGATTTCCAGCTCGGGGCGGTCCATCACGTGCGCGAGCACGGCTGTCTCGAACACGGCGCCTTGCACGGCTGCCAGAGACAGCGCGTCCAGCAGATCCGCCGGCAGGCGTTCCAGGCGTTTATGGATGACCGCCTCAACTTTGCGCGGCAGGCTGTCGTCCAGCCGGTCTCGTTCGGTTCTCCATCGCCCGTCAGTCTGGTCTCGGATCAGTTCCCCGTGCGATGCCATCAGCCGCAGGGACTCGATGATGAACATCGGCGACCCGCCGGTATTGTCGTGCAGCGCGGCCAGCAACGATTCCGGGAAGCGATTCGCGGGATAGAGGTGATTGACCAGCGCGCGCAGGCCGTCGCGCGTCAGCGGCGGCACCAATATCTGTGCATCCGAATCGTAGCGCTGCATCTCGTTGATCAGATCGCGCAACGGGTGGCCCTCCACGGCGATGTCCGATGGCCGGTATGCAACCACAATCAGCGCGCGCATGTGGCTGACGTTGCGGGACAGGTGAGACAGCAGCCGCGCCGAGGCTGAATCGCTCCAGTGCAAATCATCGATGAAGATGAGGATCGGCTGGCGGGCTGTCTCTTTCTCCAGCGCGCTGACGTATTCGCGCATCAGCTTGTCGGGGCCGGGCATATCGCTCGCCCGTGTGCGGATGCGAACGGCCTGTGCCGTCTTGATCGAAGCCCCGACCACTGTGCCGGCCACCGGGATGACGCTGGCCCATGTGGGTGCAATCTCCAGCAGCGCGTCGATCACTTGCTCGCTGGTCTTCCTGGTCTTGTTGGCCACAATCTGGCTCATCACGTCGGCAAACGGCCAGAACGGCTCGTCACGGCCGGATTGCGCCGAGCAAGCTGCGCAAGCGATCTTGTGCGGCGTCTCAGATGCGGCCACCTTTGCCAAAAAGGCGCGCGCCAGAGCCGATTTGCCGTGCCCGGCTTCGGCAGCCAGCAACACAACACGCCCTCTCCCCTGAATGGCCGAGTCCCAGGACTGTTTCAGCCGGGCCAGCTCATTCTCGCGTTCGACGAGCGGGGTGTCGTCATCATCGGTGGGGATTGGCGCAGGCAGCGCGCCGTTTGAAGCAGGCGCGCCTTGACTTGTGGTAACGGCCTGTGGTAGGCGGCTGGCTCGACTGTCGTCTCTCGCATCGGTCGCCTGATGCCGTGGTTGCTGATTTTGTCTGCGAAAGATGCCCATCACGTCGTCGTCACCTCCACGTCTCCCTGACCCTGTGCCCAATCTTAACCGTATCTTGATGTGATGGGAAGATGCGACTGGTCTGTCCGAGGCGGGAATGGCTCACGATGGCCCGGCGCGGGGGACAACCTCGGCGAAATTGCGAGACGGGCGGCGCGTTATTCCCGGCCCAGCGCGGCATGCCGCGCGGCATGAATGTGCGTGATGGCGATAGCCAGAGCATCGGCGGCGTCGTCGGGTCTGGGGATCGCGTTGAGGTTGAGCATCAGCTTGACCATGGCCTGCATCTGTTTCTTGTCGGCCTGGCCGTAGCCGGTGATAGCCTGCTTGACCTGCAAGGGTGTGTATTCGCCAATGGACAATCCGACTTCGCACAAGGTCATCAGCACCACGCCGCGCGCCTGGCCCACGATCATGGCTGTCTTGGCATTGGACGCAAAAAAAAGCGCCTCGACCGCGCAGGCGGTCGGGCGCCATTGCTCGATGAGAGCTATCAACTGCCGGCGAAGCGACAGGAGCCGTTGTGGCAACGGATCCGTTTTGGAGGTCTCGATTGTGCCGTAGGCCAGGGCAACCAGGTCGCCGGTCTTGGTTTCGCGCACAACCCCGAAGCCGGTTATCGCAATGCCGGGGTCAATTCCGAGT
>DAOUDB010000113.1:0-8225 GCA_034431495.1 Thermoflexales bacterium | reverse complement strand
GATGCAGCAGGTGTGGGAGACTTCGTTCATGGGCGACACCCGCACGTTGGATGTTCATATCCGCTGGCTGCGAGAAGCCATTGAAGATGAGCCGGCCGATCCGGTCTATATCCGCACTGTGCGTCGCCAGGGCTACCGCTTCGAAAACCCCAAGGCGCGCAAGTAGCCATCGCGCGCTGAAGCTGAAGCACGCCGCGAATCGCGATGAGCGCACCTGTGCGCCTGTCAAATCCAAGCTCCAAAATCCAGAATCCAAAATCCGAAGATGCGTATCATCATCACCGGTTCGATTGCCTACGATTACCTGATGACATTTCCCGGCTCGTTCAGCGAGCATCTTCTGCCCGATCAACTGGCCCACGTCAGCTTGAGCTTTCTGGTGGACTCGATGGAGCGCCGGCGCGGCGGCTGTGCGCCCAACATCGCCTACACGCTGGCTCTGCTGGGCGAGCGCCCGATGGTGATGGGGACAGCCGGCCAGGATTTCGGCGAATATCGCCAGTGGCTGGAGTCGGTCGGGGTAGACACCTCGCTGATCAAGCAGATCGACGACAAGTTCACCGCTTCTTTCTTCTGCAACACCGACCGCCACAACAGCCAGATCGCGTCTTTCTACACCGGCGCGATGGCCCATGCCCGCGAGTTGTCGTTCCACGACGCGCCCCGGCCCGATCTGGTTATCATCTCGCCGAACGACCCGGCTGCCATGGTGCGTCATGCGCAGGAATGCGGCCAACTGGGCATCCGCTGCATCTATGATCCGGGCCAGCAGTGCGCCCGCTCCAGCGCCGACGAATTGCGCGCCGGTATCCTGAACGCCGATGTTCTGATCGTCAATGACTACGAAATGGAGTTGATCCGGCAGAAAGTCGGTATGGGCGAACAGGAAATTCTGCGCCGCAGCGAGGCGCTGATTGTGACGCGCGGGGCGCAGGGCAGCACGATCTATCTGAAAGAGGGTAGGATCGATGTGCCGGCGGTCCCCGAACGCCGCATTGTCGATCCGACCGGCGTGGGCGACGCCTATCGGGCCGGCTTGTTGAAAGGCATGGCTGCCGGGGCGGACTGGGAGACGGCTGGCCGGTTGGGCAGTGTCGCCGCCACCTACGTTCTGGAATGCGTCGGCGGCCAGAGCCACCATTTCACCTGGGATGAGTTCAAAGCGCGTTATGAGGAGAATTTCGGCAAGCTGGCCATAGGCGCATGAGCGCCGGTGCGTCGCTGCCCAGTATTCCAACAAATGACAAGGATGAATCAGAATGATCGACCATGATGTGAAAGACCTGAACCTGGCGACAGCCGGCCGCTACAAGATCGAATGGGCCGAAAGCCAGATGCCGGTGCTGCAACTGATCCGCGAGCGGTTCGCCAAAGAGCGTCCCCTGGGTGGCATGCGCGTGTCGGCGTGTTTGCACGTCACCAGCGAGACGGCGGCGCTGATGCGCACGCTGCAAGCCGGCGGCGCCGACATCGTGCTGTGCGCCAGCAACCCGCTCAGCACTCAGGACGAGGTGGCCGCGTCGCTGGTCGTTAACGACGAAATCCCGGTGTACGCCGTCAAAGGCGAAGACAACAAGACCTACTATCAGCACCTCAACGCCGCGCTCGATCATCGTCCGCAGATGACGATGGACGATGGCTGCGATCTGGTGAGCCTGCTGCACAAGGAGCGGCCCAATCAGGTGGCCGATGTGGTCGCCGGCACCGAGGAAACGACCACCGGCGTCATCCGGCTGCGCGCCATGGTGAAGGACGGGGCGCTGAAGTATCCGGTTCTCGCCGTCAACGACTCGATGACCAAGCATTTCTTCGACAACCGGTACGGTACCGGCCAGAGCACCATCGACGGCATCGTGCGCGCAACGAATATCCTACTGGCCGGGCGCACCGTTGTGGTGTGCGGCTATGGCTGGTGCGGGCGCGGCCTGGCTTCGCGCGCAAAGGGCATGGGCGCGCATGTGATCGTCACCGAAGTCGATCCGCTGAAGGCTATCGAGGCGCTGATGGATGGCTATCAGGTCATGCCGCTCATGGACGCCGCCAGGGTGGGCGATGTGTTCGTCACCGTGACCGGCAACAAGAACGTCATCGACGCGCATCACATGGCCGTGATGAAGGACGGCGCGATTCTCTCCAACTCGGGCCACTTCAACGCCGAGATCAACATCCCGGCGCTGGAAGCGATGAGCGCCGGCGACCCGCGCCAGGTGCGGCCGTTCGTGCAGCAATACACCGTTCAGGATGGACGCAAGCTGAACCTGCTCGGCGAGGGGCGACTCATCAACCTGGCAGCGGCCGAAGGCCACCCGGCGGCGGTAATGGACATGAGCTTCGCCAATCAGGCCCTGGGGGCCGAGTTCATGCGCCAGAACGCTGGCGCGCTTACCCCCGATGTGTACACCATCCCCGAGGAGATCGATCGGGAGATTGCCCGGCTCAAGTTGCACAGCCTGGGTGTCACGATCGACACGCTCACTGACGAGCAGCGCGAATATCTGGCCAGTTGGCAGGAAGGCACCTAGCTATATTCTTGTGTTCTCGAATCCTCCCACAGGTATGCATGTCTGTGGGAGGATTTTTTGTGGCTTGCGCTCATGCGCCGGACTGTTGCTCCAGGGCTGCTGTAGCCAGCTCGATCAAATACTCTGCGGCTGCCGGGTTTGCCGGCTGCGGCATGTCCAGTTGTTGCGCCACGCTGCCGGCAATCTGCATTGCCACCGTCGCGCGTTGCCGGGGCGGTATGTCGCTTCGCCGGGTGATGAACTCGCGCGCTAGATTGCGCCGCTCTGCATCCAGCCGGTGAATGGGCAGCGCGGCTGCTTCTGCCGCGGCGTGTTCGGAGAGATGGATGGCCGGCGTCAGCGCATGCGATAACTGCGACAGCGATACTTTGCGGCCCTCGCGCACCACCAGCGTGCCGGCGGCAAAATCCCCCAGCCGCCTGGACTGGCTGTTGAGAAACATGGTCACCAGGCCGGTCATATAGAATCCCGGAAACAGATCGACCAGCCGCATGATGTTGCGAATGACGATCTGCCCCGGCGCAGCCGGCGCGCCGTCGATCCGAATCACGCGCAGGCCAACCAGCCTTTTCCCCGGCGACTGGCCGCCCCACACCAGCTCGAACACGATGTAGTACGCCCAGTACAAGACGAACGTGAACCCGATGTAGACCGCTTCCAGCGCGCTGGAGAGCGCCGGATCCGAGACCCGCCGGTCGATCTGGTCGTAGAGGATTGACACACCGATGACGATCACGAAGTAGTTGAGAAAGTCCACAAAGGCCGCCATGAAGCGCGAGCCGATGCCGGCTATGTCATAGCTGAAGCTGATGCTCTCGGGGGTGGCAACGATGTGCCGTTCGTCCATGCGGCGATTATAAGGGCCTGCCTCGGTCGGCGCACAGACGTCAGGCTTCTCCGAGTATGGCTCCTCCAAAGTCAGTTGCTCACATCGTGCGCCGCCGGCGCGTGACAGGTTGTAGGGCAAGCCGCCCGGCTTGCTCCGTCGGGTATGGCGCAGAAAAGTGGGCGACTTGTTCGGCGCCCTGGATGCCCGCTTGCGCCGACATGACGCGCGCTGCAGCTGCGGATGGATTGCGGCGCAATGTATGTGATCTGTGGTTTGCGAGATCGGTGTTTCTGAGTATTCTGTGGGACGACTTCCTGATTTCAGACTCTGACCGGAAAAGCCACATGATCACATCTCACGACCGGCGCATCCTTCGCGAACTTGCCAAACAGGTTGCCGAGATCGCGCATCTGCCCATCATGTCCGAGCGGCGCGCGCTGTGGTCGCGACACAACCAGCTGGATTCGCCGCACCCCATGATCCTGGTGTTTCCCGAAGGCTCGTGGCGTGAGATGCTGCCCGCGTCGGCGCTGCGCTGCGAAGGCGAATCGGCGCGCGCGATGGAATGGCAACTGCGCAGCCGGCTGTATTACCACGAGCACATCCATGACGACACGGTCATCGAGGCGCGATGGGTGGTGAACAAGCGCGTTCTTGTTTCGGGCTGGGGCATGGAAGCGCGCCACAAACCGAGCGCCGAGGAGACCGGCGCCTGGGCTTTCGACCCGGTGATCAAAACGCGCGACGATCTGCGCAAGCTCAGGTTCCCTGAAGTGACGTATGACGAGACCGGCTCACAGCGTGACCTGGAAGCGGCGCAGGAGCTCTTCGGCGACGTGCTGGATGTCGTCCAGAAAGGCGTCGCTCACATTTCGTTTCATCTGATGAATGTCTACACCGGCCTGCGCGGACTGGAGCAGACGTTGCTGGACATGTGCGACGCGCCCGAGATGCTGCATGAGGCGATGGCCTTTTTGACCGAGGGCTACCAGCGACTGGTGCAGCAATACGTCTCGCTGAATCTGCTCAGTTTGAACAATGATGAGACTTACCACTCGTCCGGCGGAGTGGGGTACACCACCGAGCTGCCGAGGCCCGACTACGACCCCGCTCGTATACGCCCGCGAGACATGTGGGCCTCGGCCGAGTCGCAGGAACTGGACGTCGTATCACGCGCCATGCATGCCGAGTTCGCTTTGCGCTACGAGCGCCGCCTGCTCGCGCCTTTCGGTCTGACCGGATACGGGTGTTGTGACCGGCTCGACACCAAGCTGGACGATGTGATGGCGATCCCCAACATGCGCCGCATCTCCATCGCGCCGTTTGCGAATGTGGATGTGTGCGCGCCGAAACTGGGCCGGCGCTTCATCTTCTCGTGGAAGCCGCATCCCGCGCATCTGGTCGGCCCATTCGACGCGGACTTTGTGCGCCGTTACCTCCAGCGCACGATCGACGTGTGTCGTGACAACGGCTGCGTGCTGGAGATGATTCTGAAGGATACGCATACGTGCGAGAACCATCCAGAACGGTTCACGCAATGGACAGATATCGCCCGGTCGCTGGTGGATTGAAGCCGGCCCGCCGCTCGACTATTCCAGACGTGCTCGGAGCTGATTGAGTTGCGCTTGCAACCGCGCCGGCAGCCGCGCGCCGAACGTCTGGAAGTATTGCCCAATGTCGGCGGCCTCGCACGCCCAATCTGCCGGATCGACCTGGAACAACTGTTCCAGCTGATCGGGAGGGATGTTCAGGCCGGCCAGATCCAGTTCACCCGCAGCCGGGTGAATGCCGATGGGGGTGCGTTTCCCCTGCGCTCTGCCCTCCACACGCTCGCACATCCATTTGAGCACGCGGCTGTTCTCTCCGAATCCCGGCCACAGCCATTTGCCCTCGGCGCTCCTGCGGAACCAATTGACATAGAAGATGCGCGGCGCCTTGCTGCCCAGTCGGTCGCCCATGTCGAACCAGTGCTGGAAATAGTCGGCCATGTTGTAGCCGCAGAAGGGCAGCATGGCGAAGGGATCGCGGCGCAGCTTGCCGATCGCGCCGATGTTGGCGGCTGTGGTTTCGGAAGCGACCGTTGCGCCCATGAATACGCCGTGATCCCAGTCGAAGGCTTCTGTGACCAGCGGCATGACTTGCGAGCGCCGGCCGCCAAAAATGAGGATGTCGATGGGCACGCCGTCGGGATTCTCCCAATCGGGCGAGATCACCGGGCACTGCGCAGCCGGCGCGGTGAAGCGCGCATTGGCGTGGGCGGCGGTGTGGCGCTCACCGGGATGCCAGTCGCAGCCCAGCCAGTCGATGACGTGTGCCGGTGGTTCGTTCATGCCCTCCCACCACACATCGCCGTCGTCGGTTAGGGCGCAGTTGGTGTAAATGCTGTTCGCTTTCAACGTGTCCATCGCGCTGGGGTTCGATTGATAGGATGTGCCGGGCGCGACGCCAAAGAAGCCGGCTTCAGGATTGATAGCGCGCAAGCGCCCATCCGTGTCGATCCACATCCAGGCGATGTCGTCGCCGATGCACTCTGCTTTCCAACCTGGAATGGTGGGGCGCAACATGGCCAGGTTGGTCTTGCCGCAAGCAGATGGGAACGCTGCGGCGATATGAAACTGTCGGCCTTCTGGGTTGGTGAGGCGCACAATCAGCATGTGCTCGGCCATCCAGCCTTCGCGCCGCGCCATGACCGACGCGATGCGCAGGGCGAAGCATTTCTTGCCCAGCAGCGCATTCCCGCCATAGCCAGAGCCAAATGACCAGATCAGATTCTCTTCGGGGAAGTGGCTGATGTATTTATCCTCGATCTGGGCGCACGGCCAGGGCTTGTCTTTTTCGCCCGGCATCAAGGGAGCGCCAACCGAGTGCAGGCACGGCACAAACTCGCCATCGGCGCCGAGCGCATCCAGAACCGCGCTGCCCATGCGCGTCATGATGCGCATGTTGCACACGACATACGGACTGTCGGTTAGCTCAACGCCGATGCGAGCCATAGGCGACCCGAAAGGACCCATTGAGAACGGGATGACGTACAAGGTGCGGCCGCGCATGCAGCCGGCGTACAGTCCGCGCATGGTAGCCTTCAGCTCGTCCGGCGCGACCCAGTTGTTATTCGGGCCGGCGTCATCGCGCGATGACGTGCTGATGTAGGTGCGGTCTTCCACGCGCGCCACGTCGCTGGGGTCAGAGCGGAAGAGAAAGCTGTTCGGACGCTTGCGCGGGTTGAGCGGCGTCGCCATGCCGATGGCAACCATGTGTTGCATCAGCCGGTCGTATTCTTCCTCGCTCCCATCGCACCAATGGATGCGCTCGGGCTGGCACAGGTCGGCCACGTCTTGTATCCATTGAATTAATCTGGGATGTGTGACTGGGGTGTTCATTAGACTCCGTTCTGGGATAACAAACAGGCCAGTCGCTGCCCGGGGTCGCGCGCGGGAGCAGGCTGGATTGAGTGCCCGACTGGATCGCCGGGACTGTTAAAGCCGAAAAGATATCACAATTCGGTCAAACCAGTGGCCGCACATTGCGCAGTTTCTCGGCCAAAACTTCCGACTTTTTCTTCTTTTTGGCCGGCTTGGGTTTGATCAGGGGCGTTACCGGCTTGTAATCTGCTGACGGCTCCGGCTCTTTGAACACGTCTGCCCAGTTGTCAATCTCGCGCGCGCCGGCCTGGGGTTTCTCAGCAGAGGGGCGGTCAGACAAAGCAGTGCGCAGGCGCTTGAGGAATGCCGACGCAGACTCAACGCGGATGCCGGTTGCGCGGATGAAGCCGGCCACGGCTGCATCCGAGGTGACCACAACCCACCCCTGTTTGTCCTTGATCTCGCCGACCATGTTACGAATGACATCGTCGGCCTTGCTGCCGGGCAGGGCATAGAGCGCGGTCAAATTGCCCAGCCTGATCCGGCCATGCCCGATGCGCGGCGTCGTATCGGTGGGGCGGGGATCGAACACGACAGTGACGCGCTTATTGGCGCGCTCGGCGAATAGCCTGAGGCGCGCAATCAACTTGTCCTCGTCGTTGGGATCGCTCAACGACAAATCCGGCATCTGGCCGATCAGATTGTGGCCGTCGATCAGGAATGGCATGGGCAGATTCTAGCAGTGCGAACGATTGTTCTATAATCCCGCCAATGGCGGCACACGACAAGGATCCCCAATCGCGCCTGGTGTCGGGCGAAAATCAGCCAGTAGATGACGGGGCGCTCGACCGCGCCCTGCGCCCGCGCACCCTGGACGATCTGATCGGCCAGGATAAGGTGCGCGACAATCTGCGCATCCTCATTCATGCTGCCCGCGCGCGCGGCGAGGCGCTCGACCACATTTTGATCTACGGCCCGCCGGGGCTGGGCAAAACCACGTTGTCGCATGTCATTGCGCACGAGATGGGCGCCAACTTGCGTGTCACCTCCGGCCCGGCTATCGAGCGCGCCGGCGATCTGGCTGCCATTCTCACCAACCTGCGCAAGAACGACCTGCTGTTCATCGACGAAATTCACCGGCTCAATCGGGCGGTCGAGGAAATCCTGTATCCGGCCATGGAGGACTACGCGCTTGACATCGTGATCGGCAAAGGCCCCAGCGCGCGCAGCGTGCGGCTGAAGCTGCCACCTATCACCGTAGTGGGCGCGACGACGCGCATTGCCCTGATGACCGCCCCGCTGCGTGCGCGTTTTGGCGCCACGTTCCGGGTGGATTTTTACCCGCTCGACGCAATGGAGCAGATTGTCGCGCGCGCTGCGCGATTGATGAGCACCGCTATCGATCCGCCGGCCCAGACCGAGATCGCCCGGCGCGCGCGTGGCACGCCGCGCGTGGCCCTGCGTTTGCTGAAGCGTGTGCGCGACTACGCTCAGGTCAAGGCCGATGGTCAC
>DAOUDB010000112.1:0-9920 GCA_034431495.1 Thermoflexales bacterium | reverse complement strand
CAAACATCGAAGCTGGTGATGAGCGTGCCCACCGCGCCGGCGGCAAATTCGAGCACGCCTACGATGTGGGTTGGAATCTCGACGGCGATCTTGTTGCCCTTCTTCGGGCCGCTGCCGATCACGCGCTCTGGGAATGACATCTGGGTTGCGCCGGTGACGCGCTTGACCGGCCCCAGCAGAGTCACCAGCGCGGTCAGATAGTACGGCCCCATATCGAACATTGGGCCGCCCCCGCGCTGGTAGAAGAACTCCGGGTTGGGATGCCACGGCTCCGGACCGCGACCCAGCATGAAGGCGGTGGCGGCAATGGGCCGGCCGATTGCGCCCTCGTCGATCAGCCTGCGGCAGGTTTGCAGGCCGGCGCCCATGAACGTGTCGGGCGCGCAGCCGACACGCAGACCTTTCTCGCCGGCAAGCTGAAGCATGCGCCGGGCGTCTTCGCGCTCGATAGCCAGCGGCTTCTCGTTGTAGATCGACTTGCCGGCTTGCAGCGCCTGTATCGCAATGCTGGCATGCGCCGCCGGCGGGGTGAGATTCACCACAATGTCGATCTGGGGGTCAGCCAGCAATTCATCCGGCGAGCAGGCTTTGGGCACGCCATATTCGGCGGCTTTGGCTTGCGCCAGCTCTGGGATCACGTCGGCGCACGCCACCACTTCCAGAATGTCAAACGTCCTGGCAACTTTCAGGTATGTGGCACTGATGTTGCCGCATCCGACGATGCCGATTTTGGTTTTCTGCTGCATGAAATTCCTCGGTGTGAATAGAGTATTGCGCGCCGGCGTCGCTCACATGGCGGGCCAGGCGCGCTGATAGGACTGAATGATGCGATCCCACAACGCATTGGCGCCGGCATCGATTGTCTGGCGAGCTGGATCTGCCTCGAACCATGCCAGTGCTTTGCGCACCCCAACCGTCCACGGCGTCGTAGCCACGTAGTCGGGCACGAAACGCTTGATCTTGCTGTTGTCGAACACCACGCTGTGAATCTTGTCGCCCAGCAGGCTGCCACGCAAGGCCGGCTCGTGCGCCACAATCAGATCAGCCGGAATGTGAACCAGGTTCGGTTCAATGCCCAGGGCATGGCCCAGCTCGGTATAGATCTGGTTCCAGCACAACACCTCGTCCGACGTGATGTGAAAAGCGTGGCCGATGGCCTGCTCGCGGCCCAGCAGACCCACCAACCCTTTGGCAAAGTCGCCGTTCCACGTCAGCGGCCACAACGATGTGCCATCGCCCGGCACAATGACCGGCTGGCCGCGCTTCATGCGATCGACGATCGTCCAGGGGTGCTGCCAACTGCCCATGACGATCGGGATCTGCGACACGCCATAGGTGAGCGAGGGCCTGACGATGGTGACAGGGAAGCCGCGCTCGCGATACTCGCGCATCAAGCGCTCTTCACACGCGATCTTGTTGCGCGAGTAATCCCAGTGTGGGTTGGCGAGCGGCGTGTCTTCGGTGATGAGGTAATGCGAGGGTGGCTTCTGATAGACACTGGCCGAGCTGATGAAGATGAACTGGCGCGTCTGGCCGGCAAACAGCTCGATATCGCGCTCGACATCTGCCGGCGTGAAGGCGATCCAGTCCACCACGGCGTCGAAGCGCTGGCCTTGCAGGCGCGCGCGGGCCACAGACAGATCGCCCCGCACATCTGCATTGATCAGCCTGGCCCCGGCCGGCAGGTCGTGCTTCTTCGACTGCCCACGATTGAGCAGATACAACTCGATGCCGCGCTGAAGCGCCAGCTCGGAACAGGCCGCGCTGATCAGGCCCGTTCCACCGATAAACAGGACTTTCATCATGGTGTTTCAGGCGCCGGGCGCAGCGGGCTATGGATGGGCCGAGCCGCCCCGGAAGTTTTCCACCATCAGGTTATCGACATTGTTGGTCTCGAGGGCGTGGCGGAAGTAGGCCGGCCGGTTGGCGCCCCACACCACTTCGCAGTTGCGCAGCATGACGTTGCGCGCATTGCGCACAAAGACGCCGTGCGTGTCCTGCTTGATCAACCCTTCGCCGGGGCAGGGACGAATGTCCTGCCGGCCCCCCGGCCACTTCGACCACTTGTCGATCTCCAGTCGCACGTGGTCGAGGGTAACATCCTCGATCAGCCCCGGTTCCCAACCGTAGATAAACGCGCCGTTCTCGCTGCGCGCCAACACGTTCGAGAAACGCACATGCCGCACGTGGCCGATCTTGTGTTGCTCTGTCCACGGGATGGCCGTGATGTAGATCGGCTCGCCGCGCCCCCACCACTTGTCATGGAAGATGCGCGTCTCGACGATCATGTTCGAGAACAGCACATTCTCGACATCGCTCTGCTCGCTCAGGTGAATCGCCAGGCCGCGATGACTGGAGCGGATGACGCACGAGTCGAAGATGATATTGCGCATCGGCTTGCGACACTCCGCGCCGACGATGAGCGCCGCCGAGGTGGACTCGAGCGTGCAGCCGGTCACCACGACGTTCTCGCATCCCTCGCCCCAGGCTGCCGTTTCCTCGCACACCTTCAGCGAGATGCAGTCGTCGCCCGACACAATGTGGCACCCGACAATGCGCACATTCTGGCAGCGGTCGAGATCAATGCCGTCGTTGTTGGGCAGCTTGAGATCGTTGTCGATGTGGATGCCGTCGATCAAGACATCGTTGCAGCCGGACAGACGCACCGTCCACAACGCGCCGTCGCGCAGGGTCACGTCGCGCAACGTCACGTTGGCGCAACCGAGCAGAAAGACGGTGAAGGGCCGCCAGCGCTTCATGCGGTGAATGTAATCGCCGGCTTCTTCGATGTACAACTGCCCGCCGCCGTCGATCACGCCACCGCCAGTGATGGAGATGTTCGACGCGCGATCCGCCGCGATCAGCATGCCGAAGCCGGGATCGTCGGGATTGACCACGCCGCCGGAGAGCGCGCCCACGCGCAGCCGGAAGGTGTAGTCATCGGGATTACCACTGGCGGACAGTGTGGCCCCACGCTCAAGATGAAGATCGACGTTGGACTTGAGCATGATCGTGCCGGACAGGAAGCGCCTGCCGGCTGGAATCAACACCTGCCCGCCGCCGGCCGACGCGCAGGTGTCGATGGCGCTCTGGATGGCTGCCGCATCATTCGTCCGGCCATCGCCCGTTGCGCCGAAGTCCAGAATGTTATGGGTTGCCATCTTGTCACCTCTGTCGATTGACACTTGTTGATTGACGATTGCTGATTGACGATGGGCGCTACCGCCACAGCGATGTCAGAAAGCGCACTTTCTCGATCACGTGGAAGTCGCCCCCGCCCTCGTGTTGATTGTACGGATAGACGCGAATATCCTTCGGCCCGGCCCAGTGATTGTAAGCGGCATAGACAGTGGACGGCGGGCAGACCTGATCCATCAAGCCGACCGAGAACAACGCTGTGGCCGTCGCGCGCGCAGCAAGGTTCACGCCATCGAAGTAGGACAAGGTGCGGAAGACCGTTTCGATCTTGTCGCGGTGCGTCAGACAAAAGCGCGTGATCTCGTTGTAGGGCGCGGTGTCCACCAGTTCGGTGGCGCGGCGGTAGTGACACAGGAACGGAACATCCGGCAGGGCCGCTTTCACCGCCGGCTCGAGGCCGGCCGCCGCGATCGTGATACCGCCGCCCTGGCTGCCGCCGGCCACAGCGATGCGGTCGGGGTCAACGGCCGGGTGACTGCGGGCCGCTTCGATGGCGCGCACGGCATCGGTGAAAACACGCCGGTAGTAGTAGTGCTGCGGATCGAGAATGCCTTGCGTCATGAAACCGGGAATGGAGGGATTGCCGCCCTGCCCATACAGATCGGGCGTCGCCCCGAACAACCAACTGCTGCCCTGCCCGCGCGTATCCATGACCAGATGCGCGAACCCCACGCTGCTCCACAACAGCCAGTCGGTCGGGAAGCCGCGCCCACCACCATAGCCGATGTACTCGACCACGCATGGCAACGGGCCGGAGCGCCGGCGCGGCAACAACAGCCACGCTTTGACCGGCTGCCCGCCGAAGCCGTTGAAGGTCACATCGAATGTTTCCTGCGCCTGCAACCCATAATTGACCTGCTCGAAGATGGCATCGAGCGGATGTTGGCGCGCCTCGGCCAGGGTAGCTTGCCAGAAAGCGTCGAAATCGGGCTGCTCGACACGATCGGGGCGATAGGTTTTGAGTTGTTCAAAGGGTAGATCAAAGAGCGGCATGTCCTGATTCTCCAGAGATCACGAGTTGTAGGGCGAGTGTATATCAAAGCGGCAGGATCATCGGCGAGGGGCGAGGGGCGAGGGGCAAGTCCAGCGGCTTGCCCTACAGGCCAGACAGGCCGGCGACAATCTGATACACACCAAAGCCGGCCAGCGCCAGCGCCGAGACGGCGCCGAGCGCGCGCGTGAAGGCCGGCCCGATGCGCGCCGAGGCTGCAAACAGCCCGATCAACCCCAGCAGCACGCTCACCATCGCACCATAGAAGCCGAGCAGAAACAGCGCGCTATGCCCCGGCGACTCTGCCCAGGCGCGCGCCAGAATGGGTCCGCCTACGGTGCTCCAGAAAATCCACGGGCCGGGGCTGAGCACATTCGCCAGTGCTGCTTTGAATACGCCTTGTTGCGCCGAGGCCGGCGTTGGCGTCGCAGCGCGCAAGCGCGTAACTGCGCCCCAGGCCAGATACAAGAGGAACACGCCGCCGGCCACTTGCAACCCGCGCAACAGGCCGGCCGGCGCCTGCGTCAACACCAGCGTCACCAGCGCGATGATCGGCCCGTCGCTGAGCAAGGGGGCAAAGGCAGCCGGCCAGGCCCTTCGCCAGCCAAGCTGCAATGCCTGCGACATCAGATATGCCTGGAATGGGCCGGGGGATGCGGCAGCAGAGAATCCGAGCGCCGCGCCCTGCAGAGAGAGCAACCACATCGCGCGAAAGGAGTCAGACGCGGATCACGATCTTCTCCTGCGTCATCTTGAACACCAGGCAACGATACATGCCGGCCAGTCTAGCACGCAGCGTTTGCAGGGGAACAGCGCGTGAGGATATTGCAAGTCACCAGCGGTTATCGAACGTCTGCATGATGCCACGCCAGCCCGGCTCGCCGCAGGCTGTCTCGACAAAGTTGCCGGCGGTGTACTCGCCAATCACCCTGCGCCAGAACGACTGGGCGATGACATTCTGCTGCAACTGGAATACTTCCCATTGGCCGGGGAACAACTCGAATGCGCGGCAGGCGGCGATGCGCCCCACCCCCTGCCGGCGATACGCGCGCAGCACAAAGAATTCGCGCATCAAAATGACGTTGCGCTGGCCGGTCAGGATGGACTGGGCGACTTCGTCGATCATCACGAAGCCGGCCGGCTGCCCATCGGCGCGGACCAGATACTGATGCCGGCGCGGGTCATCCCAACACCCGTTCAGATCAGATTCGTCAAAGCGCCCCCGCGCATCGACATCCCAACCCATGAACTCGCTGAAGTCATACAGATAGAGCTGAAACAGGTTGCGCAACAGGGCGTCATCGCGGCGCGTCATGGGCAGCAACTCGACGCGCATGACGGTCACTGCCCATCTCCTGCGCCGATGCGCTGAAATGTGAGCGACACTTCCTGAGTGGATGTGCCCATCGTCATCTCCAGTTGCTGGCCGTCTTCAGAAAGCGTGGCAGTGACGGTGACCGTTGGATCCGTGTCGATCACCTCGCCGGCTGCGGAACGCTCGCCGACAGCTTTCAACCAGAGGCCCGGCTCGGTTGGCCCGTCGTATGGCAGTTCCACACCCAGGATGGTTTCGCCGTCATCGGACAACATCAGACGAATCTGCTCGCCGATCAGATCGTCGCGTTGCGTGCCGTCTCCCTCCTGCGCAGCAATCACTTCCCAGTCGCCCACAAAGTCCTGAGCGACAGCATCGGCCACCGCGCGGGTGGCCGAGCCGATCGGCAGACTCGATTCTCCATCGGCAACCGGGCGCGGCGTGTCAGTCGCCTGGTCGTTGCCCGATAGCGCATCGGCAAGAGACGTTGCCCTTGCTGCCGGCGGCGAATCAGGCGTCGACAGCCCTGCCATCTCGGTCGCCATCGCCTCCAGGGTCGGTACAATGGCGCGCCCGGCATCGCTGAAACGGAAGAAGATAAAGCCGCCCGCCACCGGCGCAATGCAACACAAGACTAACCCCGCCAGCAGGACGCCGATCACGCAACCGGCGCGGCTCTTGCGCGGCGGCGCCTGAGCAGGCATCATCACCACCGGCGTGGCAGTGGGCATCATCATCGGCACTTGAGGGGAAGCAGACTGCGTCGGCGCAACAGGCTGCCCGCAATGCTCACAAAAGCGACTGTTGGGAGTCAAGGGTGCGCCGCAGTGCGCGCAGAATTTGGGAGATGTGCTCATCGATATCCTCACTTCACAATGTCACCGAGCGCCTGCTTCAGCAGGGCCTTGACTTCTCTGGAACCACCCGAGGTCAACTCATACGCGTGCTTGCCGGCATGCGTTTCGATGACCAGGCGCGTCGTAGAGGGGCTGTCCTCATCCCCCAGGTCTACGTCGATCTTGACCCGCTTGATGATGGAGAGGGCAATGAAGAAACTGCCGGGACGCGAGGCCAGCAGCGTATCGATAGGCGTGGCGGCCAGCCGTTCGTGCAAAATGCCCAGCCAGCCCAGTTGGGCGCCCCATTGGCCGAAGAAGCCCTTGCCGGCCTGCTTCGCCCGATCACGCGCTTCGGCCACGGCCTGTTTCATTTCATCGCTGCCGACTGGAATGAACACCAGGCGCGCCGGCGTGACCATGACCGTGAACGCCTCGGCTTTCAAGCCCATGAAACCGCTGCGGCGCTGCACGGTGGGCACGAAGCCCAGCACCGGCTCGGCCGAGGCAGCCGGCGCTGGCGCCGGATTCGTCACGGGAGGGGCAACAGAGGCCGGCGCAGTTGCTGCGCCGACGGGTTGACCACATTGGCCGCAAAAGCGCGCGGCCGGTGTCAGCGGCGCGCCACATTGGCCGCAAAAACTGGCAGATGTGCTCATGGCAGTATCTCCTTAGCGTTGCTGTAGATGTTGTTGGAGCGCCGGATCGATCTGCACGCCTTTATCGCGCAGCCGATCGAGCAAACGGTCAAGCCCCTCAAGCGCATCGATGGCCACCCGCCACACGCGACCATCGCGCATGGCAATCTCGATGCCGTGTGATTCATTTGTAGCCAGCAGCAGGGTTGGGCCGGCAGCCCGCCAGTTCAACAGGGTGGCCAGTAGCCCCAGGCCGATCCACCCTTTTGAAGCGCGGCGCACATAGAGCCGCGCGATTTGCATGTCAGCATAGGGATAGCGCGTTGTCCCGCGCCAGGTTGTCACAGTGACGGCATCGGGGCCGGGCAGGATGGAGAAGGCCGCATAGCGCGCGGCAATAGCGAGAATGACAACGCCGGCTGCCGCAAACGCCCACAGCACCAGAGTGAGAATCAGCCACCCGCCCTCCGGGTTTAGCACATCGGGGTTGGCCTCATTGGCCGGCACAATCCAGAACGGCAGCGCGAAGAAGAAGCCGGCCAGAAACAGACCCAGAATGTCCGGCAGCACAACCGCGCGCGCAGTGGCATAGACCAGCGCCTGCGGGTCGCGTTTGCGGCGCGGCAACAGAAGGTAAACCGCCAGACCAATCGCCACCAGCCACAGGGTATAGCCACGATATGGGTAGAGCAAGCCGGGCGGCGCATCGTCCAGCATGTCTCTGGGCCGCGACCAGGTCACCGTGAGATAGCGCACGCCCAAAGGATCGGCCAGTGCGAGATAGCTGAAGGGGTGATCGTCGTTTAGGGCCGGCGCAATATCGCGGGCCCAGGGTTCATCAGGCCGGAAGTACACCATCGTGCCGGCAGACCAGCCGACATTGAGCCGGTCTTGCCAGTTCGTTGTCTCACCAGAGACCGCCGACTCGAAGCGATTGAAGAAGTCGATCCACGGCGAGCCTTCAAGCGTCAACAGGCGATCTTTGGTCTCGCGCGCGATGAAATCTGCGAGCGACATATTCCGCTCATCCTCGAACCATGACTACTTCTGACGCTCGGCGAAATCGATTGAGCCAAATCGGAGCAAAGCGTATTGCGGGGCAAGCGCAGAGGCAATCGCAGTCGACAAGCACGCCAGGGCAATCATGCGGCGAAGAACTTCCACCATAGAGCGCCTCCTGAGGTATGAATGACTATAGCACCGAGATCGATACAGGCAAGTGCCACCGAGCGGAGGCGCAGGGATGATCGGGCAAAAGATATCAGAACTTTTGTTCTATAATCGAGGCATGGACGCAGTGGACAAGCTGAGAACGGTGTCCGAGCACATGAGCCTGGAGCCGGCGGAAGACTACCGGCCGCCCATCGGCAACGCGCACAGCGGCACACCGTGCGGCCACTCGCCACACGAGCTGCGCCGGCTGGCCGATGAGTCCGCGCCCTACGCCGCACCCACTCTTTCCGACGACAAACAGCGCGCGCTGGGTGTGAGCTATGCCGCTATGCCGGGGGGAAAGCGGATTGCTCTGCTCAAGACATTGCTCACCTCGGCCTGCGAACGCAACTGCTTCTATTGCCCGTTTCGGGCCGGCCGCGATTTCCGGCGCGTGACGTTCAAGCCGGATGAAATGGCGCAGGCGTTCCTGAGCCTGCAACGCGCAAAAGTCGCCGAAGGGCTTTTCCTCAGCTCCGGCATCATCAACGGCGGCGCGCGCATCCAGGACAGGCTGATTGCCGTCGCCGAAGTGCTGCGCTTCAAGCTGGGCTTCAAAGGCTACATCCATTTGAAGATCATGCCCGGCGCTGAGCGCGCGCAGGTCGAGCGCGCTATGCAACTGGCCGATCGCGTGTCGATCAATCTCGAAGCCCCAAACACACAACGTCTGGCGGCGCTCGCCCCGCTCAAGGAGTTCACCGAGGAGCTGGTGCAACCCTTGCGCTGGGTCGAGGAGATTCGCCGCACGCAGCCGGCCCGCCTGGGCTGGAACGGCAGATGGCCTTCGACCACCACGCAGTTTGTGGTGGGCGGGGCCGGCGAGACTGACCTGGAGTTGCTCAGCACCACCGAGGCGCTGCACAAGCAGGTGCGCCTGGCGCGGGCGTACTTCTCCGCCTTTCACCCGGTGCCCGACACCCCTTTGGAGAACCGGCCGGCCGAGAACCCCTGGCGCGAGTTCCGCCTCTATCAATCCTCCTTCCTGCTGCGCGACTATGGCTTCGCGCTGGAGGAGTTGCCGTTCACCCCGGCCGGCAATCTGCCACTGGATGTCGATCCAAAGGTGGCCTGGGCACAACTCAATCTGAGCGAAGCGCCGGTGGAGATCAACCGCGCCGACCGGCAGACATTGCTGCGCGTGCCCGGCATCGGACCGAAAGGGGTCGAAGCGGTGCTGGCAGCACGCCGGCGTCACACCTTGCGCGATCTGCGCGACCTGAAGGCGCTGGGCGTAATCGTCCGGCGCGCCGCACCTTACATCCTGCTGAACGGCAGGCCGCCGGCGCGTCAGTTATCGCTGTGGTAGGCAAGCAGCGCAATCGTATCTTCCTGCGCTTCCTGCCGGCGGCACAGCGACCCTGACGATCACGCGCAGCGCGCCGGGCGTGCAGGTTGCGCCGTGGCGGGCCTACGTGCCGATTGTGCTGCGCTAGCGCAGGCTTAAGGGCCCACACATACCCCAAAACCCCATCACATCAAGCCGGCGCATCAGCTTCCTGCTCAAGTCAGTTGCCAGCGTTACCTCTTTGTCAAAATTGAAGCACAATCTTCCTAATCAATCGCCCACATAAGGATTGACGCCACAGAGCGTTGGATATATAACCGAACATGACACGCATACACCGCGGTGTATGCAGAGCAGCTTGCCCCAGTTCATCGCATTAATATCTGGAGGGTTCAGATGTCTCTAAAATGCCTCAACTTGCTCTCGCGCAGGTCACGGCGGC
>DAOUDB010000111.1:0-9514 GCA_034431495.1 Thermoflexales bacterium | reverse complement strand
TGCGTTCAGCCATTCACGCATCTTACTGGCAAAACCGGCTGGTGCAGCCCTTGACAACGGCTTTATTCCGTTAACTTGTGACTGATGGCCTAAGCCCCAAACGCTACCTGTTGATGCTCAGGCTGCAATACAGCAAATACCTGTTGCTGCACAGCGAGCGCACCGTGAGTGACGTGGCGCAGGCCACCGGGTTTGGCACGTTGCAGCAGTTCTGCAAAGCCTTCCGCAAGGCCACCGGCCTGACGCCGGGCGAGTGGCGCAACGCGCACCTGATCCCCTCGTCTGGCGAGACGCCAGATTGACCTATCTCCGTGGCGATCAGCCCGCCGCCCCCGGCACGGCGCCCAGAAAATCGTATGTGATCTTCTTGTGGATCGCGCCGATCTGTGCAAACGCCTGGCGCAGCAGTGCTTCTTCCGTGTGACGCAGGTGGCGCGGGTCGATCGTGTTGCCCGGCGTCTGCCCCACCTGGATCGACGCAAGCTGCCGCTGCAATCGCAGCCGCATCAGAAAGTCGTAGGTGGCGGTGATCTCGTCGCTTGTGGTTGCCTGCACGATCGCGCGCTCGGCCAGTGCGTCGAGGCGGTCGAGGGTATGGGTGTGATCGACGGCGTGCCGCAACGCATACAGCCGCGCGAAGTCCACCAGCGACATGACCGTGTCCTTCAGATCAAGTTGGCCGGCGTGCTCGGCCGAACCACCACCCAGATAGATGTTGCCGAACAGGCGCACGGGTGGGCTGTAGCGCAACGCGGTGCGTGCCAGGTGCGGGAAGAACGCCGGCTGTTGCGCCAGTTCCATGTGGACGTGCTGGCGCAGCGCCGATGCCAGCCCCGCGTCGCCCTGCACTGCGCGAAAGTCGAAGAAGATGCTGAACTCCAGCAACTCCTGCGGCTCGGCCCGGCTGATCCAGTTCGAGAAGTGCGACTTCCAGCCCGACAGTGGCCGGCACCAGCGTGGGTTGCTGGCCATGAATCCGCCTCGGCAGGCAGGATAGCCGGCCTGCTCCAGCCAGCCGCACACTTTGGCGCCCAGTTGCAGAAAGTATTCCGTCGACGTTGCCAGTTCGGCCGGGCTGTTCTGGTCCGCGAAAATGATGGCGTTGTCCTGATCGGTGACCAGTGTCTGTTCCTGCCGGCCATGGCTGCCCATGGCGATAAAGACGAACGGCGCCGGCGGCGGCCCAAGCTCTGCCTCGGCCAGCGCAATGAATCGCTCCACCGCTGCGTCGCAGATGGATGAAATCATGCGCGTGATGTTGCGCGGGCGGGCGCCCGACTCGACCAGCGCCCGCACCACTTCGGGCGCGCGTTGGCAGTTGCGCGCCACATCTTCCGGCCCGGCTGCCTTTGAAATCTCGCGCGCGAGCACCGTCGCACCGTAACGTTGGAACTGGATCAGGTCTTTGTTGTGCACCACGCCCACGATGCGCCCGTTTTCGTCGGCGATGGCCAGGTGCTGCACGTTGCGCTCTTCCATGCGCATGAGCGCCTCGTAGATCAGGGCGTGTTCAGACACGCTGACCAGCGGCGCGCTCATGATGGCGCGCGCCGGCGTGCGCGGGTCCAGTTTCTCGGCCACCACGCGCTGCCTCAGATCGTGGTCGGTGACGATGCCAACGGCTGCGCCCGACTTGGTCTCGATCAGGGCGGCCGTTGAATTGCTCGCAGTCATCAGCGCCGCAAGCTGGTGGATGGGCGTCTCCAGATCGCAGGCCACCACATCTCGCCCCAGCCGGCCAACCGGCTCGTGCAAGAAGAGCAGCGAGGTTTGCAGCCGCTCGATCAGCGCATCGCGCTCGGTCTCGCGCTTGCGCGCCTCGGTGATGTCGTGGATGGCGCCGTCGATGAGCGCGGGCCGGCCGTGCTCATCGCGCGCCAGTGTGGCCGAGATGGACAGGATGCGCGCGCGGGCGTCCACGGTCTTCAAATGAGCGATGAAGTCGTCGACTGCGCCTGTCTCGTTCAGGCGCGTGATGAACTCTTCGTAAGTGGCAGCGTCTCCAAAAAGATCGGCGAGCGACGGTTGAGCGTCTTCCGGCGGGCCGGCTTCCTCCAACAGCGCCTGCGCCGCCGCGTTCAATTCCACGAACACGCCCCGGCGGGCGGCGCGGGCGCGAAACAGTCCGATCGGCGTCATCTGCGCGACGGCAGCCATGTCTCCCGGCGCGCCGGCTGCCAGCGCGCCATTGTGACCGGCGCGCGGCGCGACATCCTTCGCCAGCAAGATGAAGCCGGCGGCGCCGCCAAATGAAATGGGGTTCAGCGCCATCACGCACTCGATGCGCCGGCCATCGGCGCGCAACAACACCCCCTCGAATCCTTCCGAGCCACCTGTCTCGCCGGCAGGCTGCTCCATGCGCGCCCAAGCGGCGGCATTGGCCTCCTCATGCGGGAGCACGTCAGCCAGGTCCATCAGTTCGAGTTGGCGCGCGGTGTACCCCAGCATTTGCAGCAGGGTGGGATTGGCATACCGGCAGCGTCCGTCCAGCGCCAGCAGCGCGCCCTCGGTGGTCGCCTCGACCAGCGAGCGATAGCGTTCGGTCGACTCGCGCAGGCTGTCTTCAGCGTCGCGCCGCTCGCGCTCGATACGCAGGCTCTGTTGCACCACGAACAACACCAACAGCGCCACGCCGGCGGAGATGGCGAGCGACACCGCGATCAGGCTTTGCTCGATGCGGGCGATCTCCTGCTTCACATCGTCGATGTACAGGCCGGTGCCGATCACCCAGCCCCATGGCTCGAACCCTTTGACGTAGGATTCTTTCGGCACGAGCCGGTCGGGATCGTCGAGCCACTGCCACACGTACTCGATGTAGCCGGCCTGTTTGCGGCGCACCAGATCGGCGAACTCGACGAAGATGCGCACCCCGCGCGGGTCGGTGAATTCCGACACATCCTGGCCGACCAGGTCCGGGCGATAGGGGTGCATGATGATGCGTGGATGCATGTCTTGCAGCCAGAAGTAGTCCTTGCCATCCGGTCCGTAGCGCAGCGCGGCAACGCGGGCCCTGGCCAGGTCCTGCGCCTCTTGTCGGGTGAGCTGGCCGGCGCGCTCGTCTCGGGCATAAGAGTCGAGAATGCTCCACGCCGAGTTGGTCAGTTCGCGGATCATCTCGCGTTTGCGTTCGAGCAACGCGCGCTCGAACGAGGGAATGATGAAGCCCCAGATGGCAGCCACGAACAGGGCGATGGCGAGCAGCGCCGGCAACAGAATGCGCAGTGCGAACTCGTTGCGACGGATGGCATGCGGCAGACGGATTGCCTGATTGCGCGGCGCTTTCCGCGCGGTAAGTCGTCCGGCGGGTTGATCGGCAAACGCGGGGCCGGCGTAGATCGCGTCGCGCAGTTGCTTCCACAGGCTGATGGGCATGTCGATGCCGTACACCGGCCTGCCGGCTGCCCCGGCGGTATGCACATCGGTGCCGGCCGAAACCAGCAGCCCGTGGCGCCTCGCCAGATCGACGAGCACGGCGCGCTGCGCCTCGGTGAACGGCTCGTAGATGGCTTCGATGCCATCCAGCCCCAGCGCCTTCAGCCGGGGCAGCAGCATGTCCAGCGCGCCGGCGCTGGCCTCGTACACGAAGGGATGGGCGAGAAAGGCGCGACCGCCGGCGCGATGCACCAGACTGATTGCCGCGCCGATGTCCAGTTGCCCATCCGGCGCGGCGTTGGAGGGGGGCGGGTCGTCGCCGTCGGAATGGCGTGTGCCGGCGTTGCGTAATGCGCCGGCAATGCTGTGCAGGCCAGGGTCGCGCGCCCGGCGCAGCGAGAACAACGTGGCATTGAGTTCGGGATGTTCGACGTCGAAGCCCAGACCGATCAGGTGCGTCTCCCGGCCGTCGCACTGGGCGGTGATCTCGACGCCGGGGATGTAGCCGATGTCCCGGCGCTTGAGCGCCTCCTGGAAGCGCGGCAACCCTTCGATCGTGTCATGGTCGGTCAGCGCGGCATAGCGCACGCCGGCGGCGGCCAGATTGTCGACCAGCGTCTCAGGCGTGAGGGCGCCATCGTTGCTGAACAGCGAATGGCAATGCAGGTTGACGCGGGTCACGGCGTCCATGCATCAGATTGTAGGCGCTCCTCAATCCTCCCGCAGGCTTGTGAACCTGCGGGAGGATTGCTGTGTCTAGCCTTGCGTTGCCAACTTGGCGTTGGCCGGCTGCTCTTTGCGCGGCGTCAGCAGCGACACCACGATCAGCACGATGAAGCTGAGGGGGATGGACACGATGCCGGGGTTGCTGAATGGAATGGGCGCGGTCGCCGGGTTCAGGCCGTAGAGCTTGAACAGATCGGGCGACAGGGCGATCAGCACGAGCGAGGAAACGATGCCGGTGATGATCGAGGCGGTGATGCCTTTGGCGGTCGTCCGCTTCCAGAACAGCAGCATGACGATGGAGGGCAGGTTGGCCGAGGCAGCCACGGCAAACGCCAGGCCGACCAGGAAGGTGACATTCATGCCCTTGAACAGAATGCCCAGCACGATGGCGATGGCGCCGATGACGAAAGCCGAGATCTTGCCGGCGCGCACTTTCGTCTGGTCGTCCATGCGCAGGTTGAGGAAGCGGTCGAACAGGTCGTGCGCCACCGCACCCGAGGCCGCCACGATCAACCCGCTCACAGTGCCCAGCACCGTAGCAAACGCGATGGCCGAGATGACGGCGAAGAGCAGGTCGCCGAAGGAGCGGGCCAGCAGCGGCGCGGCCATGTTGCTGTCGGCGGGATTGAGCACGCCGTTGATCATGGCGCCGAGGCCCATGAACAGGGTGAGGATGTAGAAGAAGCCGATGCCGGCGATGGCCACGATGGTGGACTTGCGCGCGCTGGCCTGGTTGGGCACGGTGTAGTACCGGATCAGAATGTGCGGCAGGGCGGCTGTGCCCAGGAACAGCGCCAGCATCAGCGAGAGGAAGTCCAGGCGTTCAAGTGGCGTGCCCTGAACTTTGAACTTCAGGCCGGGCCGCATGACCAGGTTGCCGGTGGTGGGTTTGGCGAAATAGGCCACCACCTTCGCGCCGTCTTTGTCGGTGAAGGTGGCGTCTTTCCACAGGTTGATTTCGGTTTGGGGGTCAGACAAAGCCGACAGCAATTCGAAGGGGGAGACGCTGCCGGTGGACGCCGGCGACTCGCCACGCAGCCGGGCAATGTTGCTCACTTGTCGCAAGTGGTTGTCGGCAGACGCCGGCGCCCCATTGATCAGTTGCTGTCCGTCGCGGGTGGTTACTACTGACTGCGTCTCGTGCAGTTCGATGGCGCCGTCCTTCTCAACGATCAGCCACCACGTCTCTTGGCCGTCTTTGGCCAACTTGAGGAAAGAGAGTTTGGCGCTCGCCACATCCTGTTGCTCGATCACCTGCCAGCCGGCTTCGTTGACCAAGAGCTGATCCCCCTGCTGCGTGGTTGTCAAGGTGGCGTACTCGTGATAAGTCACTGTGCCGCCCTGATCGGGCTGGGTCGTCATGCCGCGCCCCAGCACGGCAATCACCAAAATGGTCGAGAAGACAATTAGCAGGCCCCCCTTCAGGAACTGGACGTAGGTGGTGGAGGCCATGCCGGCGGTTGCCACGATGGTGATGACGATGGCTCCGACCATGAGCACGCCCCAACCGTGCGGGATGCCCAGCAGCGGCTCGACCAGCACACCCGCGCCCACCATCTGCGGGATCAGGTAGCACACCGAGACGACCAGGGTGCTGATGGCGGCCGCCAGCTTGATGCCGCGCGAGTTGTACTTCGAGTCGATGGCGTCGGTGAAGGTGTACTTGCCCAGCCGTTTCAGCGGCTCGGCGACGACAAACAGCGCCACGATCCAGCCGGCCAGGTAGCCGATGGAGTACAGGAAGCCGTCGTAGCCGACTGTGGCGATCATGCCGCAGATGCCGAGGAACGAGGCTGCGGACAGGTAGTCGCCGGCGAAGGCGATGCCGTTCACGCCCCAGTGAATTTGCCCACCAGCGGCGTAGTAGCCACTGGAGGTCTTTGCCTTTCGGCCCAGATAGAACGATAGGCCGATGACAAGAACGACGAAGGCCAGAAAGACGATGATGGTCATGTTACCTGGTTCCTTCCTTGCTGGGACTGGCCAACTCCTGTTCTTTGCGCCGGCACATCCAGTCGTAGATCAGCGCCTCGATCAGCGCGACGATGATGAGCGCGAAGCCGTACACCGTGGCCAGGTTCAATCCCAGGAACACGGTTGCTTCCATGACCAACGGGGCGAGCAGGTTGATGGCGACGAAGCCGGCGTAGAACAGCGCGTAGAACGCGAACATCCAGATGCCCAGACGCTGCTTGTAATCTGCAGCCGGGTCCTTCCCAACCGGGGTTGCTGGTTTGTGCAGCATGAACGATCTCCTTGATTGCGAAGTCTCGGACGGGATACCCGCGACATTATAGGGTTGAGACAGAGGGATCACAAATGCTTGTTTTCACTCGCTGACCCACTTGATCACTGTGTCTGCGTCTTTCAGTGACGGCGCGCCGACGATGATGAAGAACTGCTTCAGCTTCGCGCCGAACTCGCGCTTGAAAGGCTCCAGTTCGCGCCAGTCTTCGGCGTGGATGAATATCTTCTTGCCGGCTTCGATGGTCTTGTGATACAGCGGCCACCAGCGCCGGTGGCAGGTGTTCTCGATGCCGGCGCCGGGCGTCCACTGGATCATGCGCAGGTTGGGGATCGACAGCAGCAGATCGTGGTGCGGAATTGCGCCCGGCCCGTCCCAGTGGTAGAACGGGTAAGACACGCGCTCGCACATCTCGATCAGCACCGGCAGCATGAATTCTTTGAACATAGCCGGCGAGATCATGTATGAGAAGTCGCACTGAAACTTGGCGGTGCGGCCCGGCCCCCACACCCAGAACACGCTGCCGCCCACTTCGTCGCGGATCAGGTCGTACCACACGTCATAGTACCGGAAGTACAAGTCGGTGATGCGCCGGAGTTGGCGCTGCACCCATTCGGGCCGCTCGATCAGGTCGATCAACAGCCGCTCGGCCCCGCGCATGGCTTCCAGCGTATCCAGCCCTTCGATCAGATCGGGGAACTGGAGGAGAAACTTGCCCCTGCCCAGGCGCAGTTGTTCGCGCGCCAGACGCAGGCTGAATTGCCAGTAGAAGTTATCCGGGTTGTAGCGCAGCGCAATATCGCCCGGCTCATCCTCCAGCACGAATGGGTTGCACCACACCGTGCCAGGCATGTCCACGCCTTCGCACCCCAGATACAGCGCCAGGCAGTTCGGCGCAAGGTCGGGCGCGACATTCGGCACGGCTTCGGCCAGATAGTGGGTGTTGATGCATTGGCGCGCGGACAAATTCACCCGATAGTCGAAGTTGCTGACCGAGTAATCGGTCACCCAGTCCGGCGGTGTTGGCATGGCCGGGATGTCTTCGATCGGCTCGGCGCGCGGCACGGTGAGTGAGAGCGCCGGCCGGCCGATGTCGCCGCCATGCCACCACGTCGTCAGTCGCGCGCGAACATCGTCCATATCGGGGCGATACAGCAACCCGCTCATCTAAAACTCCTTGAATACACGTTGCCCGCACGGAATTAGCGAGTCCCTGTCAACGGCTCTCGTTCCTGTTTCTCTCGCGCAAGAATTGCGCCACCTCCGCGCGTGTTGGCGCGCCTTCCATCGGCCCTTTTTGAGTGACGGCCAACGCGCCGACGGCATTGGCAAAACGCCCGGCTTCGATCAACGGCATGCCTTCGAGCAGCGCCACAGTGAGCGCGGCGCTGAACGAGTCGCCGGCGCCGGTGGGGTCCACTTCGCGCACTGCAAAGGCCGGCACGTGAATGGGTTCGCCCTGTGGCGGATAGAGCGCGCACCCCTGCGGGCCTAGCTTCAGCGCCACCAGTTTGCCTTGCGCGGCCAACTGCCGGCAGCCGGCTTCATCGCTCGGCGCGCCGGTGAACAGCATCGCCTCGCCCTTGCTGGGCAGAAATACATCGGCGCGCGCGAGCGCCGGCCGGCACAGCGCGCGAATCTCTGCCACGCTCAGCACTTCGGGCCGGATGTTGGGGTCGAAGCTGAGTTTCGCGCCGGGTGGCAGCAATTCCAGCGCGCGATAGCAGGCGTCGCGCGAGTTTTCGTTGACCGCCAGGTTGCAGCCGGTCAGGTGCAGCCAGCGACAGGCTGCGAAGTACTCAGGTCGCACGTGGGCCGGACTGAGTTGGCCGGCTGCCGCATGTCGCCAGTGATAGAGAAATTTGCGGCTGCCGTCGCTGAAGTAGGCCACGAACGCCACGCCGGTGCTGTGCCCATCTATCTCTTGTACCTGGCTGGCGTCCACGCCGTCGCGGGCAAAGCGGTCGAACAGGCACTGGCCGAACGCATCATGCCCCACGCAACCGATGAAGCCGGCGCGATGCCCCAGCCGCGCCACTGTGTCGATGTAGATCGGCGTGTCGCCGCTGGGGTAGGGGCCGCTGAAAGCGCCGGGCCGGTCGAGCGGTTCATCCAACTCGACGCGCATCACTTCGACCAGCATGTTGCCGATGGAGATGACTTCAGGCAGGCTCATGGCATCTTTTCTCAAATCCGCAGATTTCATAGATTGTCGTTTAATCTGTGAGATTTGCGAAATCGACGGAGGGCGCATGAATCCGCGTCAACGCTATCTGGAGACACTTCTCTTTGGGCGGCCCGATCGCGTGCCGCTCGATCCCGGCCACGGTCGCAAGTCCACGCGCGCGGCCTGGCATGAACAGGGCCTGCCGGCCGAGATCGACGACATGCCGCGCATTGCTGAATATGCCTATCGCCTCAACGGCGGCACGCTCGAATGGCCGCAGGCCGGCGAAGATTTCCCGGTCAACACGCGCATGATCCCGGAGTTCGAGGAGAAGGTGCTGTCGCGCGGCGAGCGCACCCAGATCGTGCAAGATTGGAAAGGCAACATCTGCGAAATCTCCAACGAGTACAGCACCGAATATCTGCGCAATGCCATTGACTTTGTCACCCGGCGCTGGATCAAGTGCCCGGTGGAAAGCCGGGCCGACTGGGAGGACATGCAGCGGCGCTATGATCCCGATGACCCGGCTCGCTATCCCCCCGACGCCACCGCGCGGGCGGCGCGCGTGAAGGATCGCGAGTGGCCTATCTCGATCAACATCTCCGGTCCGTTCTGGCAACTGCGCGAGTGGCTGGGCTTCGAGAATCTGTGCATGGCGTTCAAAGATGACCCGGCCTTCGTCAAGGAGATGATTGCTTTTTGGAGTGACTTTGTCGCCCGCGTGCTGGAAAACACCCTGCGCCTGGTCGTGCTGGATGAGGTGCATCTGTCCGAGGACATGGCCTACAAGCGTTTCAGCATGATCTCGCCGGCCATGACGCGCGAATTTCTGCTGCCGGCCTATCAATGCTGGGGCGAGATCATCCGCGCTGCCGGCGTGCCGCTCTATGGCATGGACTCAGACGGTTACATCGGCCAGTTGATTCCGATCTGGATGGAAGCGGGCATCAATGTGTGCGACCCGATTGAGGTGGCAGCCGGCAACGACATCGTTGCATTCCGCC
>DAOUDB010000110.1:0-18453 GCA_034431495.1 Thermoflexales bacterium | reverse complement strand
TCCCCTCTCCCAAAGGGAGAGGGGATTCGATGCGCGAGATGGATTCTGATGCACAAAACGACAAAATTCTGCGTATTTGCTCCCCTCTCCCAAAGGGAGAGGGGTCGGGGGTGAGGGTGGCCGGGGTCAAACAAACCATGATGTCCTACTCTCCTGAACAACTGGCGTATCTGATTCAGTTCATTCATCCGGCAAAAACCCTCGGCGCATTGCCCGGCGTCACGGAAGACATCATCGCTGCTGCTTTTGGGCTGGATGTGGCCGAGTATCGGCGCATCAAGCGCGGCTTTGAAGAGAACGCCCGGCGCGCCGCGCAAACGCTGCTTCAGGATGCCGACTTCGCCGCGCGTGTGTCGCGTCTGCCGTTTGCGCCGGGGGCCAAAGTCGTGGCCCTGGGCGACAGCATCACCGACGACGACCAGTCGTGGGCTGAGATTCTGCGCCATCTGCTTGCGCTGGCGCGCCCAAATGACGGTATCGCCCTGATCAACGCCGGCGTGTCGGGCCACACCACCTCCGACGTGCTGGCCCGTTTCCTCGGTGTCGTGAACGAGCAGCCCGATTGGATCATCTGCATGATCGGCACGAACGACGCGCGCCGGCATGGACTGCATCCGGCCAAGACCATGCTCAGCCCGGCCGAGACCGAGCGCAACCTGGCCGCCCTGCGCCAGTACGCGCTGACGCAAACCTCGGCGCGCTGGATGTGGATGACGCCGCCCACCGTCATCGAAGAGAAGATCGCCGCCGACTGGTGGCTGGGACAGGGCAACCAGATCGTGTTCACCAATGCCGACCTGCGCGCGGTGGCCGATATTGTGCGGCGCCGGCCCGAACCGGTCGTCGATCTGCAGGCCGTGTTCGGCACGCCGGCCAATCCCGACCTGCTGCTCAGCGATGGCCTGCATCCTTCGCTGGCCGGCCAGATTGCGATTGTGACGGCGCTGGTCAGGCATCTGGCGCCCTAGCTCCCTGCGCGCAATGGAATTCCGGTGACCCTCACGCACGAGCAACTGTCCTGGCTGATCCAGTTCGATCACCCGGAGAAAGTGCTGGCCGGCTATCGCGGCGAACTGGACGACGCCGCTTATGGCGCGTTGTTCGGCGTCAGCGCAGAGTTGTATCGTGAGATGCGCGACGCGCTGGCTGCCGATGCAAAGCGCGCCGCGCAAGACCTGCTGGCCGACGCCGCGTTTGCCGCCGCCGTCGATCGCTTGCCGTTCGAGCCGGGGGCGGTCGTGGTGGGCCTCGGCGACAGCATGACCGATGACGACCAGTCGTGGTTCGAGATTCTGCGCGCAGTGTTGGCGTTGCGCCGGCCTGAACAGGGCGTCACGCTCATCAACGCCGGCTTCTCTGGCGACACAACCGTCGATGCGCTGTCGCGCTTCTATGGCGTGACCCTGCAACACCCCGACTGGATCCTCTGTTTCATCGGCGCGAACGACGCGCGCCGGCATGGCCGATTTCCCCTCAAGCCTCTGTTGAGCGCCGAAGAGACTGCGCGCAACCTGGCGGCGCTGCGACACTTTGGCGCGACGCAAACCTCTGCCCGCTGGGTGTGGATCACGCCCCCAACATGCATCCCTGAAAAGATCGCCGGGCACTGGTATCTGTCACAAGGCCAGCTCTCATGGGCCAACGCAGATTTGCTGGCCATCGGCGACGCCGTGCGCCGTCAGCCCGACCCGGTGGTGGACGTGCAGGCTCTGTTCGGCTTGCCGGCCCGTTCAGACTGGTTGCTGGATGATGGTCTGCATCCCTCTCTGGCCGGGCATATGGCCATCGTGTCGGCGCTTGTGGAACGGCTGAGCCAACTGCCTGACTGACCAGCGCCCATTCGGACTTCCGGCTGATTCAGGCCCGGCGGACGAACCGTAGACTGAGTCGGCCACATGAGAACATTCACCAAAATCACCCTCGGTGCGCTGGGCGCAGTCGCCATTGTTGCTGCCGGCGCTGCCGGGTTTCTCGCAATTCGCGCGGCTCAAGCGGATGCAGATATCGCGCGCGAGTACGAGACGATGCCGGCCCCGCCGGCCATCGATCCTGGCGCGACAAAAACACTGCGGATTTTGCCCCTGGTCGATGAAGCTGCCGGCCGGGACGACCTGCGCATCGAACACGGGGTCTCATACCTGATTCAAACGGACGATACGACCATCCTGATGGACGTGGGCCAGAACGCTCAGGCGACCAGCCCGTCTCCGCTGGAACACAACATGCAGCAACTGGGCGTCACGCTGGACGACTTCGACCTGTTGTTCTTCTCGCACCTTCACCCCGACCACGTTGGCGGCAGAGCGTGGTGGCAGGCTGATACGTTCTCGCTTGGAAACCAGCAAGTCGATCTCAACGGCAAGACCGTCTATGCGCCGGCGCCGATGACTTACCCTGGCCTGTCCCCCATTGTCGTCCGTGAACCCGTGGCGATCGCAGACGGCGTAGCGTCACTGGGCGCCCTGCCATTCGTCGAAGTTTTCCCGTTGAGCATCTTTATGCCCCGCAATGTGGAGCAGGTGCTGGCGGTCAACGTGGAAGGCAAGGGTGTTGTGCTGATCACCGGCTGCGGACACCCCGGCCTGCCGCGCATGATTGCGCGCGCCGAGGCGTTGTTCCGCCAGCCGGTCGTTGGCGTCATCGGCGGGTTACACTACGAAACTACAGACGTGGCTTCGTTGCAGCCCGGCATCGACATGCTCGGTGCGCTTGATATGCAGATTGTCGCTTTGTCGCCACATGACAGCACGTCGCAGGCGATTGAAGCGTTCCGCCAGGCGTTTCCGGCATCGCATCGCGAGATTGCGGTCGGCCAGGAGATCGTCATCGGCGACTGAATACAAGGAGACCTCATATGTTCAAGTCAACGCATCGCAGGACTGGACTCGTCGCGCTGGTTGCGGCGGTGGCAGTGCTATCGGCCGCCTGTCGGCCAGCCACGCCCCCCGCCTCGCCCAGTCCCACCCTCGCCCAGCCGACCCTTGCGCCGACGGCCGAGACCGTGGTTGAACCTACGACCGCGCCGCAGGTGGAAGCGGTCTCGTCCGACGTGGATATGCTTGCCGGCCAATGGGAAGGCGGCATCGATGTGGCCGGCCAGCGCATCGGCATCATCGTTCGCTTCACTGTGGCCGATGGCGAGGTTAAGGGCCTGATCGACATCCCACAACAGGGCGCCAAAGACCTTCCGCTCAACAACATCAAAGTCGAGCTGCCCGGTGTCTATTTCGAAATGCTCAGCGGGCCGAGCATGGCCGCCTATGAGGGCGAGGTGCAGCCCGATGGCGCAACCATCACCGGCACGTTCAAGCAGGCCGGCTTTGTGGGCACATTCGACCTGGCGCGCGCAGCCGTCGAGACTGTTGAGACAGCGCTGCTGCCCTATGTGGCCGAGGAAGTCACGTTCACCAACGGTGACGCGAAACTGGCCGGCACGTTGACGCTGCCGGAGGGCGACGGGCCGTTCCCGGCCGTGGTGCTGATCAGCGGCAGCGGTCAGCAGAACCGCGACGAAGACATCTTCGGCTTCAAGGTGTTTGGCGTGATTGCCGATCATCTGACGCGCAACGGGATTGCGGTGCTGCGTTACGACGACCGGGGCATCGGCGGCTCGACGGGCGATGTCGAGAACGCCACGAGCGAAGACTTCGCCAATGATGTGGCAGCGGCGGTGGCGTTGCTCAAGACGAAGCCGGCCATCGACCCGAACAAGATCGGGTTGCTGGGCCACAGCGAAGGCGGCATCATCGCGCCGCTCGTTGTGTCGAACACCCAGGAGATCGGCTTCGTGATTCTGATGGCCGGCCCCGGCGTGCCCGGCACAGAGGTGCTGCGCGAGCAGGTGCCTGCCATCATGAAGGCCGATGGCGCCACCGACGCCCAGATTCAGGAAGCATTGGACGAGCAGATGCGTCTGTTCGAGGCCGTGCGCACCGGCCAGGGCTGGGAGCAACTCGAGGCAAAGTGGCGCGAGCAGGTGCAGGCATCCATCGATGCCATGTCCGACGAGCAACGCAAGCAACTCGGCGACATTGAAGACTACGTGGAAACAGCGGTCAAGAATATGCGCCGGAGCGTGGACAATGCGTGGCTGCGCTTCTTCCTGTTCTTCGATCCTGCCCAGGCGCTGAGCCAGGCGCGCGTCCCGGTGCTGGCGCTGTTCGGCGAACTGGATCTGCAAGTATTGCCGGCCACAAACGAAGCGGCTGTGGTGCGCGCGCTCAAAGACGCCGGCAACGCCGATGTCACGTCGAAGGTGTTCCCCGGCGCCAATCACCTATTCCAGCCGGCGAAGACCGGCAGCCCCACGGAGTACGCCACGCTGCCCAAAGAATTCGTGCCGGGCTTCCTCGACACGATCAGCGAGTGGATTCTGGCCCGCGTTCGTTAACGGATAGCAGGGGGCGAGCCGTTCGACTCGCCCCCTGTGCTACGAATCACAGGTGTGGTCGTGTGGGTGCGCTGCGCCGGTCATACGACGCGGGGCTTGATGTGGATGTACACCGTTTCGACGTGCGGCGGTCTGACGGCCTTCTCGTCGCCGGCAGAAAAGCAGGCGTCGCCCTCGACGTAGCCGTGTTCGGCCATCCATGTGGAGAGGAGGCCGATTGCTTCACCCACGCCCTCGGCAGTCTCATCAGCCGTGTCGCCGGTGACGTCCATCATGACGTACTGTCCGCCGGGAAAGCAGGTGGAGGCCAGGCCTGCCGGCACGCGATCAAGGGTCGTCACCTCGGCGCCGACGAAACAGGCGCGCACCTCTGCTGGGATTTTGGGATGGTCTGTGTGCGGCCGGTACAGGAAGCCAAGCACCAGACTGTCGGCCCGATTGCTGATCTCATCCCGCCGGCTCCAGAACGCGCGATCTGCGCCGGCCCAACCCGGCCCCTCGTCCTCGCCCTCGTAGGCGCAGAAAGCGCCCACAACCTGATACGGTCCGCGCTCGATCATTCTCGGTTCGCTGAATGTGCGCATGTCAATGCCCTCCTTTGCGGGGTATGGTGGCACTGATTATAGAACAAAAGTTCTATTCGCGCGATGCGCCGGCCTATCGCGCCAGCCAGCGCGCGGCATTGCGCAGCAGTTGTTGGAACGACGGATGCTGGATGACCGGCAGGGTGTGCCCATGTGGCAGATACACCACCCGGCCCCGGCCGTACTCGTAGGCCCAGCCCGACACAGACTGCCGGCCGTCGTTGCCCAGCCCCTGGCTCACCAGCAGCGGCGTCACCCGATCGAAGTCCCAGTGCAGCCAATGCTGTTCATCCTCGATCTCATACGATGCGACGCCGGCGGTGACCGGGTGGCGCGTGTTCACCACCTCGACGCGGAAACGCGCGACGGGTGGATGGCCGATATAGTAGCCGCCGAGCGTGCGTCGGTAGCCGCCCTGCCAGGGATAGTCCCAGCCGGCGTTGTGCAGCGCCAGAAACCCGCCGCCGTTCAGCACAAACTGCTCGATGGCATCCTCTTGTTCGGGGCGCATCCAGCGCACCGGGCCGGCCTCAACCCCGTTCGGGTATTCCATGCCGTCGCGATGAATGACCAGCAGTTGCAGGGCCGGCAGACGCTCGTGGAAACGGGCGAAGTCGGTCGTGCATTCGACGGCGATCCTTTCGCGCTTGAGCGCCGCCCCCACGCCTTCGAAGGCGTCGTTGGGGTTGTGATAGGCATCGCCGGCCAGTATGAGCGCGTGTGTCGCTGGGTTCATGGAGGCTCCCTTATCTCGAGATGGATCAGGCGCGCGCGAGGCCGCCGACCAGGCAACGCAGCCGGTACAGGCCGGTGCTGGCAGTCAGGTACAGCCCGCGCGCGTCGTCGTCGCCCCAGTTCAGATTGGCGGTGACTTCCGGCATGTGAATCCGGCCGATGACTGCGCCGGCCGGCGAAATGACCCACACCCCGCCCGGCCCGGTGCAATACACGTTGTCTTGCGCGTCCAGCTTCAGTCCGTCGGGGACATCCGGCCCCATGCCGCGCGGATGTTCGAGCACGATGTCGCCGCCGGCCAGCGAGCCGTCGTCGCGCACATCGAACACGCGCAGGTGGCAGCGCTCGGAATCGTCGATGTACAACCGACGCTCGTCGGCGGTTAGCGCCAGGCCATTGGGCGCCTCGAAGTCGTCTACCAGCAGCGTGAGTTCGGTTGCCCCCGGCGCCAGTCGATATACTCCGCGAAAAGACAGTTCTGCCTCGGCCGGGCCGCCCAGCCCCGGCAACAGCCCGTAATGCGGATCGGTGAATATCAGGCTGCCGTCGCGCATGACCACGATGTCATTCGGCGAGTTCAGCCGTTTGCCCTGGTACCGTTCGGCGAGCACCGTGATGCCGTTCGCGTCTTCGCGCGTGACGCGCCGCGCCTGATGCTCGCACGCCAGCAGCCGGCCCTCGTGGTCGAGGGTCAGGCCGTTGGAGAAGTGGCTTGGCCGCCGGTACGGCGTCACCCCGCCGGCCGGCGTGTAGCGATAAATCGTGTTGGCCGGGATATCAGAGAAGAACAGACAGCCTTTGGCGCGGTCCCACACTGGTCCCTCTGTGAACTGAAAACCGCCGGCCAGATGCTCGAGTTCGGCCGCCGGGTCGATCAGTGTCTTCATCTCCGGTTCGAACGCTTCGACGCGCATGGTTCCTCCTTCGCTCCATCCTGGCAATTCTGGATCGTGCCCGACAAAACAAGGCGGCGCGCGTTGTGGTCAGGCGATTGCGATATCCTCGCCGGCCACGTCGTAGCCGCGCCAGACCGCTTTGCGCGCCAATGCGGACGCCTGCGGCCAGGCGATCTGGTGCTCCGGGCTGGCCACCCAGCGCCGACGGTTTTCTTCCGTGTCAAACACGAGTTCGAGTTGGTAGTTGAGTCCGGTGGGGGCTGCGCCGATCTCCTGCGCGATCTCGTCGGGAAAGAGGCGCAACAGGGTCGAGCGCATGTAGCCCGGCTGTTTGCGCAGCGCCGGCGTGTAGACATCATGATACATGCGCTCGAACGCGATCGCGTTTTCGACGGCCACCTCGAATTCGATTTGCAGCAGCATGGTCTTCCTCCTGCGTGCGCCTTGCGCGTGAACCTCTGGCATGGGTGCGCGCATTGTAGCCGAGCAAGGCGCTATTTGGCCGGACAGGACTGCATGCAAAGCGCCTCAGGGCGCGCGGATGTGGCGCGCCCTCGGCATGAATTGGTTCAGACTTCGTGCGTCTCGCTATTGCCTGACGGCTACAAACTCCAGTTCGAGCGCGACCTCCTCCGTCACATCGGCGACGTTGGGCACCTGGGGGATGGTCAGGCCGAATGCGTCGCGCGTGACGGTGGTTTTGGCCAGACCGCTCAGTTCTGTGCCGGACGTCACGGTCACGGTCGTGTCGAAGGCGACCGGCTGAACGATGTCGCGGATCTTCAAGTTGCCGGTCACTTTGAAGGACACGGTGTCACCGACGGATGCTGTCGCCGGCAATCCCTCGATGGCGGTTGGCTCAAAGGTGATGTACTGGAACTGGTCCTGCGCCGATTGCAGGATGAAATTGCGGATGGCGCGATTGCGCATGTCCGAGTCGGTGGCGAAGTCGCGCGCGTCGATCTGGATCACGCCGATTTGCGCGCCGGCCGGGTTGTCGAGCGACAGCCGAATCTCGCCGGCCACTTTTGACGTTCTGCCGACCACGGTCGTCGGGTTGCCCATCAGCTTCTCGTTGAGCGTGAAGCGCGCCTCGGATCGGGCGGGGTCGATCGCAAAGACAGCCGCTTCTTGCACGGGGGCCGTTGTCTCTTCTGGCCCAGGAGATGACGTTGGGGGCGCTGGCTCGCTCGTCGCCTGCGCCACAGGGACGCTGGTGGCAGTAGGATCTGGTGCCGGTGTTGGAGGCGGGGGCGTTGTCTGGGTGGCGCATCCCGCCAAACCTGTCAATGCCACAACGCCCAGGCCGATTTTCAGCACATCACGACGCAGTATTGAGTTTCCGGATTTCTTCACGTCAGTCGACTCCTTGTCAATCTCAATTCAACCACGATGAGGATAGCCACAGCTTGTTTAGAAATTGACAAGAGACGAGGGGGCGTTGCCAACACGGCTGCGCCGACAGTCCACATGCCTGTCCAGCAGGCTCGGGCGCTGTGAGTCATATTGCGGGAGCCAAACACAATCTGCATGATTTCTTCTCTGGGAATTCACAGACGCCCGCTAGAGTGACTGCAACAGGCGATTGAAACCGGACGAGCCTGGACACAAGATGCCGCGATATGGAGGTAACTGAATACATATGAAGGCAAGGAAATGGATTGCAGCGGTTGGCGCGGTAGCGCTGATCGCAGTGACTGGAGCGGTCGCAGCCGGCACGGCTTTCGCGCAGGGTGAAACGCCGGGCGCGACCCCCAATGCGACGCCGAGCGTGACTCAGCAAGGCAAGATGAAGATGGGGCGCGGGTTCGGGTTCTGGGCCGGCTCTGCGACGCAGTTCGACGCCGTCGCCAAAGCCCTGAATCTGACCCCGACACAGTTGTTCGAGCAATTGCACAGTGGCAAGACGCTAGAACAGATCGCCGAAGCGCAGGGTGTCGATCTCCAAACGGTGATGGATGCCATGAATGCGGAGCGCATCCAGGCCATGAAGGACCAGATCGCCCAGGCAGTGGCGGATGGCAAGATCACGCAGGCGCAGGCCGACTGGATGCTTGAAGGAATCGAGAAAGGGTACATGCCGATGGGGCACGGCGGCCTCGGGAAGTTCGGCGGGCCGGGTCGCGGACATGGCCGCGGCGGCTGGCAGGCGCCCAACACGCCGGCCACGCCCGACAACACGTCATCTTCGACCGGCGGTTAAGACACCGAATTACCGACGCGCCCGGTATGCTCGCCTGAAACAAAAGAGGCGAAGACGCAGTCTTCGCCTCTTCGCGTTTGTCTGATGGCCGGGTCGTGCCCGATGCGCCCTGGATCGGCGGTGTCACGCGCGCAGACCGCTTGCCGTCAACCCCGACACGAAATAGCGTTGCAGCCCAAGATAGACCGCGACGGGAGGCCATGACGCAAGGAACACGCGCATGAGAATCGCCGGGTAGTCTGTGGCGCCGACGGGCGTCCAGAAGCGCAGATCGATGGTCTGGACGCGCAGCGTGATTGGGTGCCACTCATGACGGGTGTAGATCGTCAGGCTTGGCCACAAGTAATCGTTCCACACTGAGACGAACGTGATGGTCAGCAGCGCCACGATGGTCGGCTTCAGCATCGGGGCGTAGACGCGCAGGATGATGGCGAAAAAGCCGGCGCCGTCGATCCTGGCGGCGGACTCGTATTCGGTGGGCAGCATATCGAAACCCTGCTTGAGCAGGAAAATGGCCAGGGGTGACACCCAGCCAAAGACGAACAACACGGGCCACTCACCGATCAATCCATACCCGCCCCGGCCCAGCAGGTCATTGCCGCCGGCCAGCGGCGTCCAGGCCATCATCAGGTACATCGGAACGATCATCACGATCGCCGGCATGACCATCCCCGACAAGAACAAGAGAAAGACCTTGTGCCGGCCGGGAAAATTGAGCTTCGAAAAGATGTAGCCGCCGACCAGGCCGATGCCGAGATTGGCGCACATGTAGAACGCGCATCGCGCGAGTGTAACGGCGTATGCCTGCCACACACCGACGTCAAATGCCCTGCCGATCAGCTCCACATTGAATGTGTTGGGCAGCGCCAGCAACGGCATGTCGAGGAACCGGTCATTGGTCGAGAACGATCCCAGGGCCATGAATAGCAACGGATACACCATGGCCAGGCTCGAAGCCAGAAGAAAGAGATACGTTGCTGCATGTGCAAGCCGCTTGCGCCTTTTCATAGTGGCTCTTGTTTCCGGTATGCCGCGCGCGCCTGGTGCGACAATGGAGGCTTGAGCGGATGTGTAGCGGACATTCCAGAGGAGCAATGATAATGGCAGTCTTTAACGTGCGCGAGTTCGGAGCGACCGGCAACCAGCATGACAGCGCCCAGGCGGCGATTCAGCAGGCCATCGACGTCTGCGCGGCAGCCGGCGGCGGTGTGGTGTACTTCCCGCCGGGCGCGTACACCTCCGGCACGCTGCATCTGCGCAGCCATGTCCGGCTGTTCGTCGAGGCCGGCGCCACGATCTACTCCAGTAACGAGCCGGCTGCCTTCGACAAGCCCGCCCTCTTCTACGGCGAAAACCTGGACAACGTCACGCTCGAAGGGCGCGGCACGATTGATGGCCGGGCCGAGTACGAGTGGCGGACGCACGACATCAAGGACTGGCTGATCTATCCCAACCAGGTTCTGATGGAGCAGCAGGGCTTGCCGCTGCTGCGCGCCTTTCCCACGGCGTCCACTGTTGGGCATCACCATGTGTTGCTCATCGGCTGCTGCGATGTGCAAGTCACCGGCCTGTCCTTCCTCAACTGCCCGGGCTGGACGATGCATTTGTATGCCTGCGAGCGACTGGTGATCGACGGTGTGAACGTCTTCACCAGCATGAAGGAGGGCGTTTGGGCCGACGGCATCGACCCGAACGGCTGCAAGGATGTGCGCATCAGCAACTGCACCATCGAAACCGGCGACGACGCGCTGGTTTTCTATTCGCACAGCATGTATGGGCCGGCGCTGCCGTGCGAGAACATCACCGTCACCAACTGCCGGCTGTCCTCTGCCTCCAGCGCGCTGAAGTTTTGCGATTGCAACTCCAACGCCATCCGCAATGTGACCATCGACAACTGTGTCATCACCGGCTCGAATCGCGGCATCGCGTTCATGGTCTTTTTCGGCGGCGTTCTGGAGAATGTGGTGGTCTCGAATGTGACGGTCGAGTGCAAACCCTTCGACTGGTTCTGGTGGGGCGACGGCGACCCGATCTATTTCAATCATCGCCGGCTGCGCGAGATCAACCCGACCATCGCGCCGGAAGAAGAGCCGCCGGTCGGCCAGATTCGGAACATCGTCCTGCGCAATGTGCTGGCGCGCGGTATGGCCACCTCCTCCATTCATGGCCACCCCGATGCGCCGCTGGAGAACATCACCCTCGATCGCGTGCGGCTGGAACTGACCAGCGACCCGGCCTCGCCGCTTCGCAAGGGCAGGCACGGGTTGACGGTGGAAAACGCGCGAAACTTTACGCTGAAGGACGTGGAGATCGTGTGGGATGCGCCGCGCTCAGAGCAATGGGGCAGCGCGCTGGTGATCGAGCGCGTGCGCGATCTGACCCTCGACGGTGTGTCTGCGCGGCAGGCCCCCGGCGCCGATGCCCCGGCCATCGCGCTGACGAACGTGGACGGTGCGCTGGTGAGGCATTGCCGGGCGCAGCCTGGCACGCAAACCTTCCTTCAGGTCGCCGGTGAAGAGACGCGCGATATTCTGTTGTGGGGCAACGACACCCGCGCCGCCAGCGCGCCCCTGAGCGTGGACGCCGCTGTGCCGGCAGGCGCCGTCGAGCGCACCGGCCCCGCCCCCTTGCAAGCTTGACCGTTGCCTGCTGGGGTGAGTTGAACAGGGACCTCCTCATGAATCACACATCTGTTGAAGCAGGCGGGCGCCGTGTCCGCATTACCGCCATTCAGGCGTTCCAACTGCGCGAGCATGGGCAGTCGCTCGTTCGCGTCGACACCGACGCCGGCGTGTTCGGCTTGGGCGAGGCCGGCGCGCCGGGGCCAATCGTCCGGGCGCACCTGCGCGATTACTTCGAGCCGCGCCTGATCGGCCAGAACCCGCTCAATATCGAACTGCTGTGGCAGAAGATGACGCGCGGCGTCAGCCAGTGGCAGGCGCGCTATGTGCATATGCCGACTGCCAGCGGCATCGATATCGCGCTGTGGGACCTGGCCGGCAAACTCCTCAACTGCTCAGTGTCAGAGCTCCTGACCGGCCGGTTTAGAAACGATATTCCACTCTACGTCAACGCCAATACCTACCCCGACGACTGGTTGAGCCTGCCTGCCTGCCGTGAATGGGCGGCCCGCGAGATGGGTCATCCGGCGAAGTGGAAAACGCTCAAGATAGGCCCGGAGGATTTGCTGGTGCGCGGGCCGCGCAAAGGCCGGCCGCGCGATCGCGGCCCATCCATGATGTTGACCCAGACAGAGTTGAAGCTGGTGCGCCAGGGATTTGAAAACTGCCGCGAAGCATTGGGATGGCAGACCGACATCATCGTGCACTGCCGCAACGATTGGGACGTGCCCTCCGCAATCGGTCTGGCCGAAGCCGTCGCGCCATGCCGGCCGCTGTGGATCGAGGATGCGCTGCCGGTGATGTATTCCGACGCCTGGAAAACTTACAGGCAGGCCTCGCCGGTGCGCGTGCTGACCGGCGAGAAGCTGGAACTGCTGAGTGATTTCCTGCCCTTCCTGGTGAATGGGGCGGTGGATGCGCTCCACCCCGACCTGTGCTACGCCGGCGGGATTACCGGCTGCCGCAAGGTGGCCGATCTGGCCGAGTTGTTCTACGTTCCCATCGTCACGCACTGTGTGGGGAGTCTGGTGCAACTGCTCGCCACAGCCCACTTCGGCGCTTGCACGCGCCACTTTGTGATGACCGAGAATCGCATTCCACAAGGCGGTTTGTACGAGACGATGAGTGAAGACCCGCTCGTGGTGAGGGACAGCGCGCTGACCTTGCCGGAAGGACCAGGGCTTGGCATCAGGCTCGCGCCGGAAGGAATTCGGGAGAACTTGTTGCCGGGCGAGCCGGCGTGGGACTGACGCCGGCTCTCTGTTCGCGCGATCTTGCCGGGGGATAGGCAACCGGCTATTTCTGCTTTTTGCCTTCCGCAAGCAGACGCACCATCTGCGCGATGCGCGATGCGCGCGTCTCTGACCGTTTGGCGCTCTCGATCCACTTCACGTAGGTGTTGCGATAGTAGGTGGCGAGAGATTCAAAGAACGCGAGCGCGGCCGGCTCTGCTGCCAGCGCTGCCATCACGTCGCCGGCCAGGGTGTCTCGCTGAGGCCCTTCCGGCTGCAAGCTGACACTCACAGACTGGCCGGCCTCGATCCCGCTGTCGCGCCGCCAGGCGGCGCCGAGCGCAAGAAAGTGACCAGAGTCATCTGAACTGAGCGAACCGCGGATGGGGTGGCCGTCTATCGTCCCCGAGACGTAGTGCCGTTGTCTGGCGCCCCAGACTGCATTCGGATCAAACGGTAACGAGACATACACCCGCCTGCCCGCAGCCGTAACTTTCGCCGTGAACTTTCGCGCTCTCATACCTATTCTCACTCTCATCCGCAACATCCACCAGTATTGCCAACCCAAACAACGCGAGCCGATGCATCGAGACCGGCCTGTCTACCCGTCCGACCGGCGCGCCGGCGACACGCGCACATCAACGTTCAGCCTATTAGCCACGTCGCGCAATGCAGACTGCCAGTCCTCGCTGGCCAGCGCCGGCGGCGCGGCAACGAGCGCCGTCATGGTGAACAATGGTGCACCGCTCATGGGCGCCGTGGTCACCCCGGTGTCCATCGATTCGATGTTGATACCGCGCTGCGACAGGTAGTGGGCCACCTCATGCACGATGCCTTCGTGGTCGGCGCCGGCCACGTCGATCTGGAACAGCGGCCAGCCGGCATGAGCGTCGGTCTCGGCCGGCTCGGCCACCGTGAGGGTGATCTTGTACCCGCGCGCGATCAACTGCTGCACGTCCTGCTCCAGGCCGGCCAGTTGATCGGCCGGGACAGATACCTGCATCAACATCGCAAAGCAGCCGCCTAGCCGGGCCATGCGGCTGGTTTCCACATTGCCGCCCCGCGCGAGCAACAACCTGGTCGCTTCCTCGACGATTCCGATCCGGTCACTGCCGGTGAGTGTGAACACGATATTGGTTCGCATCGCCGTATTATTCCATCGATGCGATATCGGCTATCGGCGCGCGCGGCAGATGTGGCACGGGTTTCTTCACCGAGATCTCAGGAATGCTTCAGCGCGCAGGCTGACACAGGGCTGCGCCCGTTATACTGCCGCCTGGCTGAACACGAGGTGGATGCATGAAAGGAACCCCGATCACCGAACAACTGTACGACTACATTGTGGGCAACTTTGCCCAGGAAGACGAACTGCTGCGCCATCTGCCGGCCGAGGCCGAGGCGCGCGGCGCGCCGTTGATTCACATCTCTCCAGAGCAAGGCCGGTTTCTGCAAGTGCTGATGAAGGCCGCCGGCGCCAGGCGTGTGCTCGAGATCGGCTCGCTGTTTGGCTACAGCGCCATCTGGCTGGCCCGCGCGCTGCCCGAAGACGGCGCATTGCTGGCGCTCGAAGTGCACCCCTTGCATGCCCAACTCACCCGCGAGAACGTCGCCCGCGCCGGCCTGTCGAGCAAAGTCGAAGTCCGCGAAGGTCACGCGCTCGATTTGCTCGCCGCCCTCGACCCTCGCCAGCCGTTCGATTTTGTGTTCATCGATGCCGACAAGCCCGGCTATGTCGCCTACCTTGAACATGCCCTGCGCCTCACCCGGCCGGGCGGCATCATCGTCGGAGACAACGCCTCGGCAGCCGGCAACGTGTGGAAAGTCGACGCCACGCCCGATGACGAATACATTCGGGCTATTCACGCCTTCAACCATCGCATGGCAACTGACCCGCGTCTCCTGTCAATCTTGGTGCCGATCAGCGATGGCATGTGCGTTGGCGTTGTGAAATAGCGCGCCGCACCCTGACACCTTGACACTGACTCACTTGGTCACGCGCGCCACAAAACTTCTGCCGGCAGCCCTGCGCCTGGCTCTAGCGCTGGGATTGCTGTCGCTGGCGCAGCCGCCGCGTTTGCTCGTGACGCTGGGCGAGCCGCAGACGGTGACGACCCGCAACACGCTGGCCGGCGTGCACACCCTCTTTGTGAATGAAGTCGAGGAATGGAAGATTCAGCGCGGGCTGGCGATGATCCGCGAGATGGGCGCGCCGTGGGTCGTCGAGTTCCTGCCCTGGGCTTACATGGAGCCGCGCAAGGGTCAGTACATCTGGGAGAGCGCCGAGCGCATCATCCGGCACGCCAATCGCCAGGGCGTGCAGCTCATCGCGCGACTGGGCTTTGTGCCGGAGTGGGCGCGCCCTGATCCGAACACACAACCCACAACATTCACCTACCTGGATCGGGATCACTACGCCGACTTTGCCCGGTTTGCCGCTGCTTTTGCGGCGCATTTCAGAGGGCGCATCGGCCACATCATCATATGGAATGAGCCGAACCTGGCCGGCGAATGGGGCATGCGCGCGGTGGATCCGGCCGGCTATGTCGAGATGTTGCGCGTGGTCTATCCCGCCATCAAGCAGGCCAATCCCGATGTGGTGGTGCTGGCCGGCGCGCTCGCCCCGACTCTCGAACCCCCCGGAAGCCCCCAGGCCCTCAACGACCTGCTCTACCTGGAAGAAATGTACAAGGCCCTTCAATCCAGAGCACAGAGCACAGAATACAGAACACAGAATCCAGAATACAGAATCCAGAATACGGAACACAGAATCGAGAATACGAAATACGAAATACGAAATACGGAATACGGAATCCCCAATCCCCAATCCAAAATCCAAAATCCAACATCCAAAATCGAGGGCCGCCCCTACGACGCCTGGGCCGTGCACACCTATGGCCGCACCGCCCCGCCCGACGAGCCACCGGCCCCCGATCGCATCAACTTTCGGCGCGCGGAACTGTTGCGCGAGATCATGGCGCGCAACGGGGATGAAGACACGCCGGTCTACATCACCGAATCCGGCTGGAACGATGATCCCCGCTGGGTGTTCGCCGTCACGCCGGCGCAGCGCATCGCCTACACGCTGGGCGCGTGGCAATACGCGCAGCAACACTGGCCCTGGGCGCGCTGCGTCGCTGTGTGGGTGTTCAAACATCCGGCCCCGGCCTACAACTACCGCGACCGCTTCACGTTTGTCACGCCCGGCCTGGAGCCTCTGCCAATCTACGAGGAAGTCAAAAAAGCGCTGAGGGGCGGATCATAGGTGCCGGCCTCAGCGTTTCTCGAGTTGTCCGATCAACTCGACCAACTCGTCCAGGTCCTCTTTGAGCAGATGGATCGTGACCTGATCGATGTTCAGGTCGTAGATCGTTTCGCCGGCGGGATCGCGCAACAGCACGATCGAGTAGTTTTCCGTTTCGGCCAGAACTTCTTCCCGGATTTCCATACAGTCACCTTTTGTGCTTCGTGTTCTTGCGCTGCGCAGAGCGCGTTGAAGTGGACACCACTGGCGCTACGCTGTTGCCCATCTCGATCTGCGCGCCCTGGTCGGTTGTGTTCATCACCCAGTAGCGCGCCGCCACCCCCGCCTCGGCAAACGCGGCCAGCATGGCCTGTCCGATGCGCTTGTGATGGTTGCTTGCGAACACCAGCAACCCCGGCCCCGCGCCGCTCAGGCTGACAGCCACAGCCCCCTGTTCCAGTGCGCGCCGCCGCGCCTCGAGCGCGCCGGGGATGATGGGCAAGCGATACGGTTCGTGGATGCGGTCGCCCATGGCTTGCTGCAGCAGTTCTGCGCTGCCGGTGCGCAATGCGTCCACGATCAACAGCGCGCGCCCGATATTGAACACGGCGTCGGCGCGCGAGAGTTGTGTCGGCAGCATGGCGCGCGCTTCGCGTGTCAGCAAACTGACCGATGGCACGCAGACCACCACGCGCATGGCCGGCATCGGGACACGCTGCGCGATGACGCTGTCACCCTGCGACGAGACGACGATCAGCCCGCCCAGCAGCGCCGGACCCACATTGTCGCCGTGCCCCTCGATCTGCGCCGCGCGGTGCAGCACACGGTCGATTAGGCCGGCCTTTTCCAGAAAGCTTGCGTGTTCGGCCTGCTCGGCCAGCGCGTAAGCGAAGATCAAGCCGGCCAGCACCGCTGTCGAACTGGAGCCGAGGCCGCTCGCGCACGGCACGCGGTTATCGCACACGATGCGGAGCGACGATGCCGGATTTCGGATTGGTGCGGGCTTCAGTGCGCCCTTCTGCCGTTCGATGTCAATACGCTCCAGTTCTTCCAGCATCGTCTGGACAACCAGATGTGTGGCGTCGGTTGGCAATGTGTCCGCGCCCTCGCCACGCACTTCAACAACCGGCTCGGTTCGCCCTGCTTTGCCTCCCATGTGCAGTTCGAACCTGTTCCACAGATCCAACGCCAACCCCATGCTGTCGAAGCCGGGGCCCAGATTGGCGCTGGTGGCGGGAATGCGGACAGAGATCAGTCGGCTCATGTCACGGTGGGTGGCGCGCAATGACTCAATCAGGCAAGAGATCGATCAATTGCTCGATGCGCGGCGCGATAGTGACAGGCGCCGGCCAGCCCTGAATCGCGGTGTCGGGGTCTTTCAGGCCGTGGCCGGTCAGCACGCACACCACGCGCTTGCCTTGCAGGTCCAGCCAGCCTTCGCGCAATCCTTTGGCGATGCCGGCCAGGCCGGCTGCCGATGACGGCTCGCAGAACACGCCCTCCGTCCGCGATACCAGCCGGTAGGCATGCAGAATCTCATCGTCGCTGACGGCGCAAATATGCCCGCCTGATTCGTCCAGCGCGTTCACCGCCTCGCGCCAGCGCGCCGGGTTGCCGATGCGAATGGCAGTCGCCAGCGTCTCTGGATGTTCCACGACTTTGCCGGCCACGATGGGTGCAGCCCCGGCCGCTTGCGCCCCCAGCACCTGCGGCCGGCTCTTCACAACACCATCGTTGAAATATTCGCTGAAGCCCAGCCAATAAGCGGTGATGTTGCCGGCGTTGCCCACCGGCAGGCACAGCCAGTCCGGCGCGCCCCCCAGCGCGTCGCAAATCTCAAAGGCGGCGGTTTTCTGGCCCTGCAGGCGGGCCGGGTTGACCGAGTTCACCAGTGCGATCGGCGCGCGCTCGGCCGCTTCGCGCACCATGCGCAGCCCGTCGTCGAACGAGCCGGCGATCGAGATGACGGTTGCGCCGTAACTCAATGCGCCGGCCAGTTTGCCGGCGGCGATTTTGCCCTCTGGCACCAGCACGAGGCATTTCAGGCCGGCGCGCGCCGCATACGCTGCCGCCGACGCCGCCGTGTTGCCGGTGCTGGCGCAAATGACCGCTTGCGCGCCGTCGGCCACTGCTTGCGTCATGGCCGTCGTCATGCCGCGATCCTTGAACGAGCCGGTGGGGTTGAGGCCCTCGTATTTAAGGAACAGCTCGAACCCGTCTCCCAGCGCGCGGGCCAGGCGCGGCGCGGGGATCAGTGGCGTATTGCCTTCCAGCAGCGTGATGGGCGGCGTGTCGTGGTTGATCTGAATGCGCGCGCGATAGTGCGCAATCACGCCCGGCCAGCCGGTGGCGGTGGGCGGCGGGCGGGATGATGCCAGTTGCTCCTGAGACAACATGTGCGCCATTCTACAATTGACAATTGAGTTCTGAGTTCTGAGTTCTGAGTTCTGAGTTCTGAGTTCTGAGTTCTGAGTTCTGGGTTCTGAGTTCTGGGTTCTGAGTTCTGAGTTCTGAGTTCTGAGTTCTGAGTTCTGAGTTCTGGGTTCTGAGT
>DAOUDB010000109.1:0-1921 GCA_034431495.1 Thermoflexales bacterium | reverse complement strand
GGACGATGCGCACGTCGCCGATGAGCCGGGCATTGGCCATGCGCGCCAGATTCTCCAGCGTGGGCAAGATGTTGCGCGTTTCGTGACGGGCGCCAGCGTCGGCAATCCATGAAAACGGTGGCAGGTTCAACAGCGGCACCGGCACAGTCATGCTGTGAAGAACCAGGGTGCTGGAAAGTTCACCCTGCGGCTGAAACTCGAACCCCCACAACTGCCCAAACGGCGGCTTGCGGAAGCCGGGACCTGATAGCCATGTGAAACGATGTGGCGGGTCATAGACCTGCACATAGGAGCGCGTGCGATAGCGAAAAGCGCCGATCTGCTGTCGGGATCGGAAACCCGAGCCTACGGCAATCGGCGGCGGCGTGAGAAGCTCGACTTGCTGGACTTCGCGGCTGCCCGCCAGTTCAGGGTGCCGAGCGACATCACTGACAATGGCGAACAGTTTCTCAGCCGGCGCCGTGATGACGCCGCTGACTGTGATACTGGAATACTTGACCATGCTTTCTACCCATCTCAATACCCACTGTGGGATCGCAAAGTGAAGTGTCACATGACTGCATGAGATGGGAATGAAAACAAGGTTGGCATTTCGGAGCGCGCACGGTTGAGGCTGGCGCGCAGGGCCTCCTCGGTCGGCTCAACCAGCGTGATGTGCCCGAGCTTGCGGCCGGGGCGGGGCGACTTGCCATACAGGTGCAGGCGCGCACCTGACAAGCTGAGCGCAGCTGCCAGAGGCAGCGGATCGCCGATGATGTTGAGCATGGTGCAATGACCGATGGCGCTAGTGTCGCCCAGCGGCCAGCCCAGAATGGCGCGCAGGTGGTTCTCGAACTGGCTGGTGCGCGCGCCCTCGATAGTCCAATGTCCCGAATTGTGGACGCGAGGGGCCATCTCATTCGCCAGCAACTGCGCCCCGTATTGAAAGAACTCGATTGCCAGCACGCCCGCATAGTCCAGCCGATGCAGCACCCGCCGGACGTATTCCTGTGCCTGGCTCTGTGTCCGGGCATCCAGCATGGGGGCCGGCGCAATCGAAAGGCGCAGGATGCCCTCATGGTGACGGTTCTCGACAAGCGGATAGTAGACGATCTTGCCGGCAGTGCTGCGCACAGCCAGAATGGACAGCTCGCGATCAAAGGGCACGAACTGCTCCAGGATGAGCGGCGCGCTGCCGAGGGCAGCCCAGGCCGGCGCGAGATCGTCCGCGCTGCGGAGCACCCATTGTCCTTTGCCGTCATAGCCAAAGCGCCGCGTCTTGAGAACGGCCGGCAACCCAATCTGATCTGCGGCGTCGCGCAGACCTTGCCACGAATCCACCGGGGCAAAGGCCGGCGTGGGTATGTCCAGCGCGCGGAAGCAGGTTTTCTCGGCAAGGCGATCCTGCGCCACTTCGAGCGCCAGTGGCGGGGGATAGACCGGCAGGCGTCGTGACAGGAACTCGGTGGCGCGGGCCGGCACATTCTCGAACTCGTAGGTGGCAAGGGTTGCGCCGGCGGCCAGGCGCTCCAGGCCGGCCACATCGTCATAGGCAGCCACGATCAACTCGGCCAGATGGCTGGCCGGAGGCTGCGGGGCCGGGTCGAGAAAGCGGAAGCGCAGGCCGAGCGGGTAGCCGGCGAGCGCCAACATACGCCCAAGTTGGCCGGCGCCGAGGACAGCGATAAGAGGAGCATCCATCCGATTTTGGATTTTGGATTGTGCGCGCTAGGGTTCGCGGGGGTCTGGGTGATCGAGCACGGCCTGAGTCTGGTTGCGACGGTAGGCATGCAACGCCTCGCGGATGGACGGGTGCTTGCCAGCCAGAATCGCGGCGGCGCACAACGCGGCGTTGATCGCGCCCGAGCGGCCGATGGCAAAGGTCGCCACCGGCACGCCGGCCGGCATCTGCACGATCGCCAGCAGCGAGTCCATGCCCTTG
>DAOUDB010000108.1:0-16706 GCA_034431495.1 Thermoflexales bacterium | reverse complement strand
CGCGCCGGCCCCCCGTAACACGCAGCGGGCATGAACGTGTTCGACGTCAGCGACACAGGCAGCGCCGGCGCGTTGCGCGCCGTGTATCAATCCCTTACCAATGAGTTGGCAATCACGCTGGAAACCCCCATTCCCATCCTCACAGCCATTGACCCCGCCAGCGTCACTGTGGGCAGTCCCGGCTTCAGTCTGACGCTCACCGGCGCGGGGTTTGTGCGCGTCGCGCGGATTGTGTGGGGCGAGGTTGAGCAAACCACGACCTGGGTGAGCCGCACGCGGCTGATCGCCACGATTCCGGCAGCCGGTGTAAGCGTGAGCGGGACGATTGCGGTGCGGGTATACGCGCCGGCTCCGGGCGGCGGCCTGTCCAATCCGCTGACGTTCACAGTGCTGGATCGCCGGCGCTACTTCCTGCCGGTTGTGCGCCGGGGGGCCTCGTAGTTGCTATTGCACGCGCCCGCGCGCAGCCACCGGCCACGTCACTTCCACCCGCTGGCCGCGCGCGCCCACCATCTGATCGAACAGATTGCTGACCGGGCAGCAGTGATTGGGGATGACCGTCACCCGCTCGCCGACCTCCGGCCTGCGCGCGCAGGCTGAGAAGTCCACATGCCCGTGCTCTTCGGACTGCCCGTAGAAACGCGCCTCAGGATATTCGAGGATCAAGCCGTATCCGTCCAGCCCCAACGTGTCCGAAGAGAACACTTTGCTGCCGGCATCGAGAATGCCCCGCGTGGCGGTGGGCCGGCTGACCACGGTGGCGATGACCTTCAGCGCGCAGTCATCCAGCGTCATTGCGCCGGACTGAAGTGTGTAGCGATCGCCGTACACGTACATGCCGGCGCGGTACTCGGTGATGGCCGGGCAGGTGTGCGCGCGCCACATCTGCGGCGTGCCGCCGGCGCTCACACGCCGAACCGACAAGCCATCTGGCTTGAGCAACGCGCGCGTGGCCTCGACAAATGCCTGGGTGTGTTCGTTGTAGGGATAGGTCATCAGCCCGCCAAAGCGCAATCCGGGCAGGCGGGCGATCAGGCGCGCCAGATCAGCCGCCTCGGCGGGTGTCTGCGCGCCGCAGCGGCCCATGCCGGTGTCGAACTCGACCAGCACATCCAGCGGCGCGGGCGCGTCGCTCTGGCTGATTGCCGAAGACAGGCCGCGCACGGTCGCCTCTGAATCAACGGTGACGCTGAGTGTGACGCGCCGCATGAGCGCAATCAGCCGTTGCAACTTGGCCGGCCCCAGAATGTTGTACGGCAGAAAGATGTCGCTCAGGCCGGCATCGGCCATCACCTCGGCCTCGCCCAGCTTCTGGCAGGTGACACCGACCGCGCCGGCCTTGACCTGCATCTGCGCGATGGCCGGAATCTTGTGCGTCTTGATGTGCGGCCGGTTGGCGATACCATGCGCGTCGAGATACGCCTGCAAGCGGGCAATGTTCGCTTCGAGCCGGTCGAGATCGACAATAGCGACGGGGGTATCCAGTTCAGAGATGTGCATACGCACAGTGTAACGCTGCTACCTGCCCCACGCCTCGCGCAGCCAGCGCAGCCAGTTACCGTGCAAAATGGCGTTGATGTCCTCTGCGCGGTATCCACGCGCGGCCAGCAATTCAGCGATGCGTTGCAGATCAGCAATCGTATCGAGATCGCGCGGCGATTGTTCGCGCCCGAAGCCGCCATCCAGATCGCTGCCGATCGCCGCATGACGCGCGTTGCCGGCCAGCTGACACACATGGTCGATGTGCTCCACCACTGCCGAGAGAGCGGGGTTGCCGGTGAAGTCGGGGCCGGCGCTCCAACCGGTTTGCAGCATCCACACATCCAGTGCTGCGCCGATCACCCCGCCGCGTTCGATGATGGCGCAGAGCTGGTCATCGCTGAACTGGCGCTGGTGCGGCACGAGCGCCCGGCAGTTGTTGTGGCTGGCATGCACCGGCCCCTGATAGATCTCCAGCGCCTGCCAGAAGGCCTGATCGGAGCAATGGGTGAGATCGAGCGCCACGCCCAGGCGCTCCATCTCGCGCAACAACGGCGCGCCGAGGTCGGTCAATCCCAGCTCGGTGCCGGTGCCACCGGCATAGCGCCCCGGCCCGTAATGTGTGATGCCCAGCAAACGCAGGCCGGCGGCATGCCATTCGGCCAGTTGCTCCGGGTGCAGAATCGGATCGGCGCCCTCCATCGTCAGCACAAAGCCGAGTGGGGGCGCATCGTCTGCGCCATCGCCGGCGGCATGATGGGCATCCCAGCGTTCCCACTCTGCCCAGTGCCGATCCAGCTCCGCTGCGTGGGTGAGAATGCGAGCGATGCCTTGCTGCGTCAGGGCACGGTAATAGGCAAGCTGCCCCTGCGCAATGCCATACGCCTGCGCCGGCTGCGCGTAGTCGATGTGCGGCGATGGATGACCGGTCGAGCGCGCCAGCAGGGTGGCAAAGCACACCGCAACTCGCCCGCGCCGCATCTCTGGATACGCAACCGTGTTCAGCCCGCGCCCTTTGCCCTCGGCCGGCCGCTCTTGCGCGCGCAGCGTGTAGACCGAGCGGGTCAGATCACGATTCCACTGCAACGCATTCCACGACAGATCGAGATGCGCATCGACAATCAGCATGACGCCTCCATTGGGAACAGATTGACGGTCGGTGAGCCTGTCGAACCGACCGACTGACATCCTATACACAACCGCTGACCGCCATTCTAAAGCGGTCGATGCATCGCTGCGAGTTGTAGGGCAAGCCAGGCGGCTTGCCCTACAAGGTGTGACAGGCCGCCGGCGCGTGACGTGAGCAAAACGCGCGCGCGTGTATTGGCACAACGCGCCCGGCAACGCTACACTGCGTCCCTGCGCGATGAAACTGGCATTGCTTCTCACGTTGTTCACCCTGATGCTGTGGAGTTCGCTGGCTTACCTGGGCACGCACCTCAGCCGGCTGCCCGCGTTTCTGGTGACGGGTATCGCCCTGTGCATTGGCGGGTTGATCAGCCTGCCGCGCGCCCGTCTGTGGCGTGTGCCGGCCAAAACGCTGGCCGTGGGCGTGGGCGGCATCTTCGGCTATCACTTCCTTTACTTCACCGCGTTTCGCCTGGCGCCGCCGGTCGAAGTCAACCTGATGAACTACCTGTGGCCGCTGTTGATCGTCGTGCTCACGCCGGCCCTGCTGCCCGGCCACACACTGCGGCCACAACATCTGATCGGCGCCATGCTGGGGTTGGCCGGCGCGGGAGTGATCGTCACCGGCGGGCAACTCCAACTCGATATCGCCAATCTGCCGGGCTATGCCTGCGCCGCCACGGCCGCGCTGATCTGGGCGATCTACTCGCTGTTGACCCGCCGCTTGCCACCGTTTCCCACCGAAGCCGTGGGCGGGTTCTGCCTGATCTCCGGCCTGTTCTCGCTGGGTCTGTACGTTGCAGAGTCGGCAGCAACCGGCCAGTTCGTTGTGCCGGCGGGGTCTGATTGGGCGCTGCTGGCCGTGCTGGGCATCGGGCCGATGGGTCTCGCCTTTTTCACCTGGAGCGCCGCGTTGAAGCGGGGCGACCCGCGCATCATCGGCGCGCTCTCCTACCTGACGCCTCTGGCATCCACACTGCTGCTGGTGTTGCTGGGCGGCCAGGCGCTGACGGCGGCATCCGGCTTCGCCATGCTGCTGATCGTGGCCGGCGCGCTCATCGGCTCGCTCGATCTGCTGCGCGGGACCTGACGCCTGCCAATGGCCCAGACCCGCAAAATCACACGCTGAGCGTCACCTGAACACACCGGCCAGTGCAACAAGGCCAAAGGCGAATACGATCGCGCCAGAGGCCCGGTTAATCCAACGCAGCGCGTTCGGGCCGATTCTGGCGCGCAGCAATCCGACGCCGGCGCTGAGCAACGACCACCACGCCGCAGAGCCGGCGAACACGCCGGCCACCAACAGCGCTGCCGCGCTGCCACCACTCCCCGCGCCCATGCCAATGCCGATACCGGCAAAAATGGCACTGAACGACAGGATGGTCATCGGGTTGGACAGGGTGAGCGCGAAGGTCGAAGCATACGCGCCGGCGAGACTGGTGGACTGCGCCGGCGCCGCATGCTCAGCCGGGCGAGCGAGGAAGGTCCTTACGCCCAGATAACACAGGAACGCGCCGCCGGTCAATCGAATCCAGTTCTGTTGCCCGACGAGCAATTGCGTCACCACAGTCAGGCCAAATGCCGCCACAGCGCCATAGAGCGCGTCGGCGGTTGCCGCGCCGAGGCCAGACAACAATCCTGCCAGCCGGCCCTGCGCCAGTGTGCGCCGGATGCACAACACACCGATGGGGCCGACCGGCGCGGCAATCGAGAACCCCAGCACCACGCCCCGCAACAAGACATCTGCGTTCGACAATGGGTCCATAGGCCTCCATGATAGAACTTCTGTCGCGCCGGGCCGGCGTCGTTGCCTTCGACAGGCTCAGCCGTCGCTATAATCCTTTTGGTGACTGGCGAAAACCTTCGATTTGCCACTGGGGACAACCCGACGCCAACGCGGGGGTTAACCCAGAGGGCTACGCGATATCGGCGCAGCAGATTCTGCCGGGGGGAATAGACACCGGCAGATGGGGGTATATAAGTGAAAGAGAGTATGGCCTTGCATTGCGCGCGAATACTGGACTTGATCTCCGAGCCTTTGCGTTTTTCGGTCATCCGTCCGGATCGTCGTTTCCTGCGCCGGCTGGCGCGCCATTACCATCTGATCACACGCGTGGCCGCCAGCGCCATCGTACTGCTGGCAGTTGCTCCGACACTGTGGCAGTTGGGAGTGGTAGCCATAGTGGGATATCTGGGATTCGTCGCCGGTCTGAATCTGCTGGAGCGACGCCGGCCGGCATCGCTTTCCAGGAGCGTGTCGAAATTCGTCAAGACGGCAGTCATCATTCTGGGCATCACGGCGTTCATCTGCGTAATGCGTCTGCTTCGCAGAACCGACGCCACCACGCTGCAACAGCCAGATTTGCTATGGCTGCTGTACGTGCTGGCTGTGTACATCCTCAGTCTGCATGGCAACCGGCTGCAAGTGGAAATCGCGGTTGCGCTGTCGGCCGGTGGCCTGTTGACCGCCAACCTGATCAGCTTCGATGCGGGATCGGCGTTGTGGATCACGCTGGTCGAAGCGGCCTGGCTGGCGCTGCTCTCGTTCATCTTGTACGCGCTGGTGCGCCTGTTGATGGACCGCGCCTGGGATCAGGGTCTGTTGCAGAAGATTCAAGTTCAGATCAGCAAGAGCATCGACTCTCTGGACGATCAGGCGTTTCTCAACGAGGTGGTCAAGAGCATCAGCGCGCATTGCGGCTATGAGCATGTGAACTTCTTCTGGCGCGAGCCGGATGGTTCCCTGCTCTGCAAAGCAGCATCGTCGGAAAACGGCCGTTCGCTCATTGAAGAGCGGCTGCGCTTGCAGCCTAATCAGGGTCTGGAGCCGAATCGAGGCATCATTCCCTTTGTGATGACAACCGGCAAGCCGTACTTCACCAATCATGCGGCGCGTGACCGTCATTACCTGCCTCACCCGGCCTTTCCCAATACGCGCGCCGAACTGGCGGCGCCTGTGTCGATGGGCGGCGAGACAATCGGCGTGCTGGACGTGCAGGACGATGAGTCCGATGTGTTCTCAGAGCAGGATGAGACCATTCTGCAGTTGATCGCGCAACTGGTGAGCGACGTGTATCGACAACTTGGCTCGAGAAAGCTGTATCGCCGGCTGGAGCGGCTGGCCTACGCCATGCCGGCGCAGATGCTGTCGCATCGAGAGTTGGACGAGATCCTGAACGAAATCGCCCGGATGGCGCTGGCAGAGTTCGCGGCCGACATCGTAGTGGTGTTTGTGCGCAACCCGCTCACCGGCGAGATCGAGCGGCGCGCGCAGGCCGGCCAGCTCCGCGCGCCCGCTCACCCCGCCTCGGCGGAACGCGGGTTCCATCTGGCGCAGCGCCTGATGGCCGAGCAGGACAGTTACCACTTCCACCATGATGTCAGCCAGTACCGCGACCATCCCATCTTTGGGCCGGGAGATGGCGGACAGGGGGGGCAACCGGGCTTTGTGGAGCGCGAGGGCATCCACTCGCGGGTGATTTGCTGTCTGGGGCCGGCTAGCAATCGCGTGGGGGTCATGTTTCTGAACTTCCGCGAGCCGCGTCAGTTCAAGTCTGAAGAGGAGCGGGCGCCCTTTTCCCTGTTCGCCCATCTGGCAGCCACTGCCATCCAAAACACTCAAACCCAGCAACAGGAGATTCTATTGGAGCGCGAACGGCTGAGCGCCCTGCTGCACGATCAGGTCAAGAACACGCTGTACTACGCCAATCAGACGTTGCTCAAGGTGCTTCAGAATCACAAACGATCCGACGACGATCTGGAGAGCTTGCAGCACGTCAAGCGCAACATCGCCGACGCGCGGCGGACGATCAACTATCTGACCCGCACCGGCCAACTTGACAACCGGCGGAATACACCCGGCACCCTTCAGGCCGTGGTGGACGAAGTGGTGGACAACGCCCGCGCAGCATTTGCGACCGAGTTCGTTGTGCAGTGGTCGGGCGAGCTGGTCGAGATATCCCCGGACGCGCTGATCAACATTCGACTGGTGATAGAAGAAGCCATCACCAATGCCATCATGCACGGCCAGGCCCGGCGCATCGACCTGGGCTTTGCATGCCGCGACCACGCGCTCACGATCGACATCCGCGACAACGGGTGCGGTTTCGACACACATTCCGTTCGGGAGCACGGCCTGGCTCACATGCGGCATCGTATCGGCCGCCTGCACGGCCGGCTGGAGATCGACAGCCGGCCCGGCCATGGCGCGCGCATTCATGCCGATCTGCCGCTCGACCCGGCAAGGAGCTAGACACATGACCCATCGACTCGCCTCGAAAATCAGCGTGGCGATCCTGGAGAATGCTTTCCTGGATCGCAGGCAACTGGAGCAACTCATCGGCGGCGAACCAGACATGGAGCTGTTGCTTATCACCGGCGAACCCGATGAGTTGTTGGCCTGTGTGGAACAACATCAACCGCGGGTAGCGCTGATCGATCTGCGCCTGAAGGGTGATTGCGGCGTCGGCATCCAGGCGATCCGCGACGTGAAAGCCCGCTCGCCCGGCACGCGCTGTCTGGTGCTCACGGCCCTGCCAACCGAGAAGAATTTCATCGACTGCTTAAAGGCCGGCGCCGATGGGTTCATCAGCAAGGAATCGGAAGACGACACCCCCCTCCAGCACCATGTGCGCCAGGTGGCCAAAGGCTTCAAAGCCTACGACCCCATGCTGGTCGAGCGGGTGCTGAAACACACGGAATTGCCTGACCCGGCCACATTGGTTTCGCCGGCACGTGCACGCCCTCTGTCGGGGCGCGAGAAAGAAGTGCTGGCGCTGCTGGCCGAGGGTCTGAGCAACAAAGAGATCGGTCAACGCCTGCACATCGCGCCCGACACCGTGAAGGCTCACGTCCGCAGCCTGCAGAGCAAGCTCGACGCGCATGACCGCCGCGAGGCCGTTTTCAAAGCACGTATAGCGGGCCTGATCTAGCCATGTGGGCTAACCCGCACGCCAGCCAGATGTAACCGCCCGGCTACAGCGCCAACCGCAAGCGCCTAATCACCCGATTAGGCGCTTTTCGTTTTCAAAGCAACCTCTATGGGAATAGGCAAACCCACACCCTATCCGTACTATCGAGAGCGACGGGCGTCCAGGCATCACGATTGCACGGTTCAAGGGGTCGAATGGGGTGCGCGCCAGGATGCGCAGGCACTCTGGCGCGCAGGAGATGAACTGTTGAGTACAGAAGTAAAAATTTTCCTGGTTGGCGTTGTGGTGGGGATGGGACTGGTGATGCTCTTCATGATCGCTCTGCGCCCGTCGCCACAGCCGCCGGCGCCAGTGGTGTATCAGACCACCAGCGAGCCTGACTCTGGCGGCCGCGCGCTGGCGCTGATCATGCTGGTGATCCTGATCATCGTGCTGGTAATCTGGTTCTGATTTATCCGTGCCGCCGGCCTGCCGGGCCTGGGGGGACTCGGCAGGCGGCATCGCTCACACAGCGACTCACCGCACCTCGAACGCATCCACACAGTAGCGCTGCGCTGCGTCGAGGTCGAGCGCAACACCCAGCCCCGGTGCATTGGGCAGCACCGCGCAACCCCCTTCGTACTGCATACGCGGCGTCACCAACGTGTGCTCGCGCACCCACTCGCTTTGCAGGTCGCTGGGCAACAGGCAGTTGCGCGCGCAGGCCGAAGCGTGCAGATGCAGATGTTGCAGCACCCCCAGTTCAAGCGCGCTGCCCTGCCAGCAGTCCTTGCCGGCAAACTCGGCCACGGTTGCCATCTGCAGGAAGGCGTATGCGCCGCCGCCACCCAGATTCAGCGCATCGGCCATCTGTTCACGCAAAGCCAGCCGCAGCACCTGCTCATCGCGGGCATGGCAGATGATCGTGGTATGACCCAGTGCGCGCGCCTGGCGCCAGTCTTCGACCATGAGATACGCAAAGGGATCTTCAACCTGCGCCTCGAACGGCAGCGCAGCCAACTGCTCGAACAGGCGCCGGCTCTCGCGCAGCGTGCGCCAGGCGCACATCGGATCAATGGTGAAGTGAAAACCGGCCGGCATATCGTGGGCGATGGCCGCCAGCGCCTGCACGGTGTCGCCGGCTGCATCGGACTTGAGCTTCATGCCGCGCAGGCCCTTGCCGGCCGCCTCGGCTACGAGACCGGCCAGCACATTGGCCGGCGGCCGATTGGCCCAGAAGTCCACCGGCACACGAGTGCGCACCGCGCCACCCAAAAGCTGGTGCGCCGGCAGGCCGCTCGCCTTGCCCACTGCATCGAGCCACAACGACTCGGCCAGAATGTAACTGCGCGCGCCGGCGGCCTGCCATGACCACAAGGGGTAGCTGGGTGGCAGCCCCCCCGGCTCCGAAGCGCGCATCCATAGCGTGGGCGGCGCGTTGACCAGCAGATCGCGGCCCAGCAGATCGTGCAAAGTGGCCTCGACTGCACTGCGCGGTGTGCCGCGCCCACACTCGCCCACCGCCGTGAAGCCGGCAGTTGTTGTGCCCTCGACCAGATGGATCGGCAGATCGGGCCAGCTCAGGTTTTGTTCGTAGACCACGCCGGCGGGGGCAGGGGCGCTGAGGATATCGCGTCGCGCCGGCACGACGACCGACCACACGCGAAAGCCGGTGAATGCAAGTGAGGTGCGCATGGGCCGCATTGTCGCATCTGCCGGCGCGTTGGCAAGCCGGCATCCGGCTCCCGTATCCGCCGTTCATCTGTGCCGGGTTAGCGGCCCTGCCTCAACACGGCTCGCGGTCATCCATCGTCGTCAGGATAGACTGAGATGTTAAGATGGCTATCTGTTAACCGGAGGTGACGGGATGGAGGAGTTCTCAATCGCCGAAGCGCGCAACCGCTTCACCGAGATTGTGCGCCGGGCCGAGCGCGGCGAGCCGGTGCGTCTGTTTCGGCGCGGCAAGGCTGTGGCGGTTGTCTTGTCGATCCACGATTACCAGCGACTCGTCAAGCCCGGCGACTTCTGGACGCCGCTGGTTCGATTTCGCGAGCAGATCGAGCGAGGCGAACGGGATGGTGTCGAGCCGGATGTGTTCGCCGGCGCGCGCGATCGGTCACCAGGCCGGAACGTTGCGCTGTAGCGCGATTGCGCGCACCACAATCATCCCGAACACACTGTCATGGCGCTCCTGTATCTTCTCGACACGAACATCCTGTCTGAGCCGCTGCGCCCCAGGCCCAACGCCGGCGTGATGTCGCGCCTGCAGCGGCACCGCGCCGAGGTCGCCGTGCCAAGCCTGGTCTGGCATGAGTTGTGGTTTGGCTGCCTGCGTCTTGCGCCGTCGCGGCGGCGCGCCGATATCGAGGACTATCTCAACAGTGTGGTGGCGCTGATACCGGTGTTGTCGTATGACCATGAGGCTGCCCGCTGGCACGCTGAGCAACGCGCGCGCCTAGCCGCGCTGGGCCAGATGCCGCCCTTCGCCAACGGCCAGATCGCAGCGATTGCCCGTGTGAATGACCTGACGTTGATCACGGCCAACACTTCGGACTACACAGCCTTCGACGGGTTGCGGGTGCTGGACTGGTCGCGCTGACGCCCGTATCCGCTGTTCATCAGCGCCGGCTGCGCGCCGGAGTAGCCGTCCACCTCGTACAGCGTGACCGGGTTGTTGCCGACGAACTGGTAGCGCATGAGCGAGGCCGGGTTCGTCACATCGCCGCGATACGGGTCCGGCGTCAGCCATGCCGCCGTCGCGCTGTGCAGATAGCGCGCGCCAAAGTAGCTCAACGCCGACGCCACATCATGGACATAGCCGCTGGACGCGAACGGCTGATCCACGACATTGTTCGGCGGCGCGAACGCGCCGGCGGCATCTATCGTCTCCCCGAACGGCGCGTAGAAGTTGCGCTGAACCACGCTGCCACCGGCATCGACCAGACCGGCCACGCTGCCCAGCGCGTCGCCGGCGAACCAGTAAGCCGCGCCCTCCACGCGCGCCTCCGTCGCTATAATGCCGCTCGTGTTCGCCCGGCAATCATGCCGGCCCGCAAACAGTCATTCGCCCCGGAGAAAGAGACATGTCGCTCAAGATTACAGAGGTCGAACGCATTGTGGTGAACGTGCCGTTCACGCCGCGCTGCGAGGAATGGAACGCGCGCGAGGTGTGGCAATGGCGCATCAGCGAAGTGATTCGGGTCGTCACCGATGCCGGCCTGATCGGCTACGGCGAGACCCTGCCGCATTACACCTGGGGCCGCGTGAGCGAAGAAGCGATCACGCGGGTGAAGGGGCGCAACCCGGTTGATTTTCTCGGCGACGATTCGCTGGGGGCCGGCTTGCAGATGGCGCTCTATGACGTGGTGGGCAAGGCGCTCGACACGCCGGCCTACCGTCTGTTCAACCTGCCCAAAGTCCGCGACTGGTGCCCCATCTCGTGGTGGAACATCGACATGGCGCCCGAGGCGAATGCCGCCGAGGCCCAGGAAGCGCTGGCCAGAGGCTATACCACCTACAAGATCAAGGCCCGCTCCTGGTTCGACGTGTTCGAGCAAGTCGAGGCGATCAGCAAAGTCACGCCGCCGCACTTCCGGCTCGACCTCGACTGGAACCAGATGCTCATCAACGCCGGCAACGCCGCGCCGGTGCTGACTGCGCTGGACAAATACGAGCGCGTCGCCATCTACGAATCGCCCATCATGCAACGCGATGTGGAGGGGTTGCGCCAGGTCCGCCAGAAGATCACCCGCCCCATCGCCCTGCATTTCGGCGACCCGCCCTTCCCAATCGTGGCGCGCGACGAAGCGTGCGACGGTTTTGTGATCGGCGGCGGCGTGTCAGCGATCCTGCGTCAGGGCGCGCTGGCGGCGGCGTTCGACAAGCCGTTCTGGTTGCAACTGGTCGGCACCGGCCTGACCACTGCGCTGTCGTTACACCTCGGCGCGGTGCTGCCTTTTGCGCAGTGGCCATCGGTCAACTGTCTGAACAACTATGCCGATGACCTGTTGACCACACCACTCGAGTTTGCCGGCGGCTACGCGCGCGTGCCGGAGGGGCCAGGGCTGGGCATCGAGATCGACGAGGCAGCGCTGACACGTTATAAGATGAATCCGCCCTACGAACTGCCGCGCCCCAGGCTGTTGCTGACGGTGACGTGGCCGGGTGGTCGCGCGCGCCACTATGCGACGATCCAGCAGTGCTGGGCCGACGCTGCCAACGGCAACATCCCGGCCCAGGAGCGCGGCGCGCGCATGACCGTGCGCCAGGACGATGGCAGCAAGGAATGGGCTGATCTCTACACCCGCGCCGAACAAAGCCCTGTATGGGACCGTGGGTAGACCAAACGAACCACGAAGAAACCAGGCACACAACGAGAAACTGAAATCAAGCCATCTTCGTGCTCTTTGTTTCTTTGTGGTGAAAAAGGAGTTCCCATGCAATACGGAGAATTGAGACACCCGCAAGTGGGAGAGCATGCCCACAAAGTGGCCGTGCTGCCCATTGGCTCGCTCGAACAGCACGGCCATCATCTGCCATTACTGACCGACTCGATGATTAACGCCGAGATCGTGCGCCGGGCCGAGGCTGTGCTTGGCGATGAGGCGCTTTTTCTGCCTCTGCTATGGGTAGGCGCGTCAGATCACCACCGGCGTTTCCCCGGCACGATCAGCCTGAGCAACGAAACCTACACACAAGTGCTGGTGGAGATGATCGAAAGTCTGATCGGATCAGGATTTCGGCGCATTCTGCTGCTCAACTCGCACGGCGGGAACGTCGGGCCGGGCGGCGCGGCCCTGTACCGCGTGCAGATAGCCCGGCGCGACGAGCGTGACCTGTGGCTGGCGCTCGGCTCGTGGTTCACCGTCGCCGCCGAGCAGATCGCCCGGATCGACCTGCTCGAACAAAAGCACGTCACCCATGCCTGCGAGTTGGAGACCAGCATGGTCTTGCGCCTGCGCCCGGAACTGGTGCGGCTCGATCTGGCGCGCGGGGCAAATTTCGACATTGGCTCGGCGTTCTATTGCCCAGACAGCAGTCGAAGCAGCCGCGTGTCGGTCGCCAGACCCTTCGAGCATGTCACCCGCACCGGCGCGCTTGGACATCCAGAAATCTCCACGGCTGAAAAGGGCGAAGCGCTTTTCGGGGTCACTGTCAACGAGATCGTGGCGCTGGTGCGCGAGATAGCACGCTGGCAGTCGTTCGAACCGGGATAGATGAACGAACCACGAAGAAACCAAGATCACAAAGGAAGATTTGAATCAGGTTGCCTTCGTGCCCCTGGTTTCTTTGGGGTGAGATTCCGAGTAGTTCGATTCAAACAAGGAGGGAATGATGAAAGTGCTTGTAATCGGCGGGTCGGGGCGCGTAGGCAGCCTGACGCTTCCCGCCTTGAAGCAACAACATGCGCTGCGGGTGTTTGACTTGCGCCCGCCGGCCGATACAACGCTGGACTATGTGGCCGGCGACGTGACAAACTACGACGCCCTGCTCGGCGCGTCACAGGGCATGGATGCCGTGATCTACATGGCTATGGGTAATCTGGCCTGGGAGACAATTTCCGGCATCACCACCGCCTTTGACGCGAACGCCAAAGGCGTGTACCTGGCGCTCAAGGCTGCGCACGATGCCGGCATCGCGCACGCGGTGTACACCAGCAGCATGTCCGTGTACAAAGACCCGCTGGAGCCGCCCTATTACTACAGCGACGAGGATATCCCGCCCGACTCGCGCCACTTCTATGGCCTGACCAAACGCTTTGGCGAGGAGATCTGCCGCTGCGCCGCGCGCGAATACGGCATGAGCGTCAACGTGCTGCGATTGTGTCATCCGCAGGCCGAAGAAAAGTGGCTGGCCGAGACCCGAGCCGGCGTGCCCACCATCGCCACAGCCGGCCCCGATGTCGCCCGCGCCTTGCTGGCCGCTCTGGAGTTCCGTTGCGGATTCCAGGCCTTCACCATCAGCGGCGACTACGAACAGAAAATCATGAACATGCAAAAAGCGAAATGCCTGCTGGGTTGGGCGCCGCTGGCCAGACCAAAGGAGTAGCCACTTACATGCATCCTGTCCTGATCGCGTCCCTGAAGCGGATCGAGCGCCACTACGCCGGCGACACACGCTGTGCCGGCATGTACCTGTGGGGATCGATCAGCAATGACACCGCCGACGCATGGTCCGATGTGGATGTAGCCGGCGTGTTCGCCGACGCGGACTTCCCGGCCATCAAGCAGGAGTTCCGCGCCACATGCGAAGCTTTATGCGGGCCGATCCTGGTCGTGCTGCCCGAAGGCGAGCAGGCCGAGTTCGTCAACTACGCTTTTCTCTTCGAGGCCGAAGAACGGCTGCACCTGTACGACTTCACCCTCCTCACCGAGGGATTCCTGCGCAAGGCCGCCTGGCTGCGCCCGCAGAAGATCCTGTTCGACAAAACCGGCCTGTTGGCCGAAGCCGCCCGGCGCGAGCCGCCGGCCGCAACCACATTTGGCAGCCAGCACCTGCTGCACGAGATCGACAACTACTGGGTGTACGCCTACCTCAACGGCAAGTACTTCCAGCGCCAGGATGTGTACAAGATGTTGTACGTGCAACACGTGTTGATGCAGACCCACTTGCGCGCGCTGCGCTCATTTCACCCCGGCGAGGAATGGAACTGGTGGGCGCGCGACATCCATAAGCTAAGCGAGGACCATCAAGCCGAGTTCATGGTGTACTTCGGCGCAACCACACCGCAGCACATTGCCCAGGCCCTGTGGCGTGAGTTCGACCTGTTCTCGCGCGACGCGCGGGCCGCCTGCGCTACTTTAGGCGCACCCTACCCCGCCGCACTGGAACAGGGTGTCCGGCAGCATTTGCAGATCATGGGCCTTGCCGGCATATAAGCGCCTAACTCCACGCCTCCATCTGCGACACACAATAGCTGCGCTCCAGCCACGAACACGCGCGCCTGGAGCGCAAGGTTTTCGAGAGCATTCGCTATTGCTATTTCGCGCAGGGGGTGATAGCATCTTCTTGAACGCGAATGCAGTCATGCATTCATTAGTCATCTCGTTCTTTCGCGCTAACATCGTAGACATTGCCTATGAACACTGACCACCGCTTCCCCCGGCGCGCATTCCTCAAATCCGCCTGGTTGATGGCCGGCAGCACCGTCTTTCTGCCCGTGTTTGCCTCGCCACAGCACGCGCCGTCAACTTCAGCCCGGCTGCGCATCGCCGCGTTGCTGCCCGAGGCCACCGTGTCTGCCCGGGCTGCCGACGACCTGGCGCTCGGCCTGCGCATGGCGTTGGAGGAGATGGGTTGGCGCGCCGGCGATGTCGCACTGGACCTTGACATCGCGCGCGCCGGCCCGGCCATTCGCGCCGTCTCCGCAACCGCCCGCGCACTGGTCGAGCAGGCGCAGCCCGATCTGCTCGTCAGCATGGTGTCGGAGGACGCGCAGAACGAGCTGGCCGGCTGGCTGCAATCCAGCGGCATCCCGCTGGTCAACCTGGACGCCGGCGTCAACGTGGCGCGGGCAACCCTGCCCGGCGCCAATCTGTCGATCCCACAATGGGAAGCCAACTGGGCGTTCGGGAGCTGGGCATGTCAACACATTGGCTGGCGCGGCTTCATCGCCATGTCGTTCTACGAAAGCGGGTTCGACACCTCGTTTGCGTTCCGGCACGGGTTCGAACAAGCCGGCGGAGAGGTGCTCGGCGCGCGGGTCATCTTCACGCCGCAGGCCGGCCCGGCGCTCGACACGCTGCTTCAACACATTGAGGCGGCGCAACCGGATTTCGTCTATGCGTTGTTCAGCGGCCCACAGGCGGCCGAGTTCCTCGCAGCTTATCAGGCGAACAGCGCAACTCGGGACATCCCGCTGCTGGGCGCGCAGGCGCTGGCCGAAGCCGGCCCCACGATCCCCGCGCGCACGGCTGCGGTGTGGCCGGCGTGGCTGACCGGCCTGGCCGGCGAGGGCTTTGCGCGGCGCTTCAGCCAGAACGCCGGTCACGCGCCCGGTCTGTTCGCCGCGCTGGGTTACACCACAGCGACCGCCATCGCCGCGACGCTGGCCGATCAGGGCGCAGTGGGCATTCAGTCCGGCGACTTCGCAACCGCCCTGGCGCGACGTGCGCCGGCCTGGCAGATGCAGGTGTGCGAGTGTGTGGCCGACGACAGCCCGACCCTCCCCGAACCCATTGCCCGGCTCGATCTGTCACCAGCGCTGAGCGAGGCCGTCGATCGCGTGCGCGCCACCGTGCGCAGCGGCTGGTTATATCCTTACCAGTGCGTCTGACACCAGTTCACAGCCAGATCATCCAGCAGGAGGCTGCCACGCTATGGCCGAACCCTTTCTGAGTGAGATACGCATCATGTCGTTTGTGTTTGCGCCGAAAGGTTGGGCGCTGTGCAACGGACAACTGCTGCCCATCAACCAGAACCAGGGGCTGTTCTCGCTGCTGGGCACCACGTTCGGCGGCGATGGCCGGGTGAACTTTGCTCTACCGGATCTGCGTGCGCGAACGCCCATCCATGCCGGCCGGGGCCACACCCTGGGCGAACGCGGGGGCGAGCAGGCACACACCCTCACCCTCGCAGAGCTGCCCCAGCACACGCACACAGCCCTGGCTTCTAGCGCGTCCGGCGACACAACGATTCCATCCACCACCACGCTGCTGGCCGGCAACCCCGCCCAGTTCTACGCCGCGCCGGCCGGCAATCTGACCGCGCTGAACGCCGGCGCGCTCGCAAACGTTGGCGGATCGCAGGCGCATCCGAACATGCAGCCGTTTCTCACCCTGTCGTTCTGCATCGCGCTGCAGGGCATCTTCCCATCACCCACTTAGGAGCGCAACATGGCACAGCCCTACGTCGGAGAGATTCGCATGTTCGCCGGCAACTTCGCGCCGGCCGGCTGGATGTTCTGCGAGGGACAACTCCTGCCCATCTCGGAGAACGAAACCCTCTTCCAGCTCATCGGCACGACCTACGGCGGCGATGGGCAATCGACATTTGCGTTGCCCGATCTGCGCGGACGCATTCCCATCCACCAGGGCAATGGCGTTATCCTGGCTGAGACCGGCGGGGCCGAAGAAATCACGCTGACTGTCAACCAGATCCCGGCGCATACACACCCGCTGCTGGCCACTACCAATATCGGCGACCAGCAACTGCCACAGAACAACGTGCCGGCCCAGTCATCCATCGCCA
>DAOUDB010000107.1:0-21332 GCA_034431495.1 Thermoflexales bacterium | reverse complement strand
TTCCCCCCGCCGCCTTTCGCCCGGCGCGCCGACACTGGCGCGCCGGGTCACATGCTACAGTTGGCGGCGTACCATGAAACGTATTCCCGCTTTTTCTGCCGCCTCGCTGGGCGCCGCGTTGATCCTGGGCCTCGGCATCCTGGCGCTGGGGCTGCTGGCGCTGGCTGAGCCAGATCGCGCCGGCATGCCCCCGGCCGCGTCGACCAGCTCAGCCATCGAAGGGTCTCAGACCGTGGAGGGCCGCGTGTTGCGCGTCATCGAGACGCGCCAGGTCGAGATTGGCCCCGGCCAGACACAACCCGTCCAACGGCTGCTTGTGGAACTGCTCGATGAACCTTCGCGCGGGCAGCAGGTCGAAGTGGAGCACGGGCTGATGAATCTCACGCAGGAGCAATCGCTGTATCGCGCCGGCGACACGGTGCTGGTCATGCTGGCGACCCGGCCCGATGGCAGCCAACTGGCCATGATCACCGGCTACCTGCGCACGCGAGACATGGCGCTGCTGGCCGGCATGTTCATCATCTTCACCATCCTGGTGAGCGGCTGGAAGGGCCTGCGCGCGCTGATCGGCCTGGCGTTCAGTTTCGTCGTCGTGCTGGGCTTTGTGTTGCCGCAGATTCTGGCCGGCCGCGATCCGGTTGTCGTCAGTGTGATCGGCTCGTTCGTGCTGTTGTCGGTGACGCTGTATTTGACGCAGGGCTGGACGCTCAAGACGCACGCGGCGTTGTTTGGCATCTTCATCAGCCTGGTTGTGGCAGGAATACTGGTGTCTCTGACCACCGACCTGACCCGGCTGACCGGCTATGGGTCAGAGGACGCTTTCCTGTTGCAGGCATCAGGGTCGGTGGTCAATCTGCGTGGCTTGTTGATGGCCGGCATGATGATCGGCGCGTTGGGCGTGCTGGACGATGTGATCGTCGGCCAGGCCTCCGCTGTCACCGAGCTTCACATCGCCAACCCGCGCCTGAGCTGGCGTGAGCTGTATCGGCGAGCGATGAACATCGGCCACGATCACATTGCCGCCACGGTGAACACGCTGGTGCTGGCCTACGTCGGCGCAGCCCTGCCGTTGTTGTTGCTGTTTCACGTGTACCCCGAACCGTGGACGCACACCCTCAACCGCGACCTGATCGCAGAAGAGATCGTGCGCTCACTGGCCGGCAGCCTCAGCCTGATTGCCGCCGTGCCCATCACCACATTCATCACCAGCGTGCTGCGCCACACACAGGCGTCGCGCGCAGACATGCCCACTCACGCGCCCGGCTCTGACGGGACATCCGCGAACCGCATCACGCTTGTGTACGACAATCACGCGCTGGACCAGAGGCTGAAACCCGATCACGGCTTTGCCTGCCTGATCGAGGCCGGCGGGCGGCGCATCCTGTTCGACACCGGCGCCGACGGCCCCACCCTGATTTACAACATGACCCTGCTCGGCATCGACCCGCGCCAGATCAACACCGTTGTGTTGTCGCACGAGCACGCCGATCATACCGGCGGCCTGACGGCGCTGCTGAATCTCAACGCAGATATGACCGTGCATATTCCGGCCGGCTTCAGCGCCGGCTTCACGTCGAGCCTGCGCGAGCACGCCCGCGTGAACGAGGTAAAGGACACGGCGACATTGGCCGGCGGAATGCGCCTGTTTGTCGCCGACAGCAGCCGGGGCGTCGAACAGGCTTTGCTCATTCAAGCGCCCGGCCGGCATGTGCTGGTCACCGGCTGCGCGCATCCCGGCATTGTGCCCCTGGCGCGCCGCGCGCAGACATGGGGGCGCGTAGACATGATCGTGGGCGGATTCCACATGAAAGACATGCCCGGCGAAGAGAGCGCCGCTATTATTGAGGCATTACGCGAGCTGGGTGTGACGGCAGCCGCGCCGGCGCACTGCACCGGCGAAAAGGCAAGCTGGGCATTCCGGTCGGCGTTTGGCGCGGGATTCATTCTGACCGGCGCCGGCGCGATCATCGAGATCGACGCAACTCCAGCATTGCCCAGCTCCAGGAAATAGTCATGCTCAGAATCGACATCCCCTCACACAACGCGCTAGAATTGCAGCATCTGGCGCTCGACATGAACGGCACACTGGCGCTGGACGGGCAGTTGTTGCCGGGCGTGATCGAACGGATCGCGCGCCTGCGCGAGACGCTGAACATCAGTTTGATCAGCGCCGACACACATGGCGGGCTGGCCGAGAATGCGGCCCGGCTCGGCGCACGCGCCATCCGGCTGGAAGCAGGACGGGAAGCCGCGCAGAAAGCGGCCTGGGTCGCCTCGCTCGGCGCCAACAGGGTTGTCGCTGTGGGCAACGGCGCGAACGATGTGGAGATGCTGCACGCCGCCGCGCTGGGCATCGCCGTGCTCGGCGAAGAAGGCCTGGCAATCGAATGTCTGCGCGCTGCGGATGTCGTCGCGCCTTCCATCACCGCCGCGCTGGACCTGCTGATCCATCCGCGCCGGCTCGTCGCCACGTTGAGGAGATGACGAGATGGAGTTCATCATGCGGCCGATCGGCGTCATTCACACGCCCTTCACCGACAAACGCGAGACCCCCATCCAGCCGGCGCGCTCGCAGGCAGCCGGCCAGGTTGAAGTCGTTGAAGCCTATGCGGACGGTCTGGCGGATGTGGAGGGCTTTTCACACATCGTTCTGCTGTACGTCTTCGATCGCGCCGAGGGATACGCGCTGCGCGTGCAACCGTTTCTGGATGACGAGTTGCGCGGCGTGTTTGCCACCCGTTACCCGCGCCGGCCCAACCCAATCGGCCTGTCAATCGTGCGCCTGGTGTCGCGCTGCGACAACGTGCTGCACATTCTCGGCGCAGACATGCTGGACGGCACGCCGCTGCTCGATATCAAACCGTACGTGCCCGATTTCGACGCGCACCCCGAGGCGAAAACCGGCTGGTATGACCATCGCCGCGCAGACAATCAAGACGGGCAAACCCCAAGAGACCTGCAACCACACACGCCCCTGTGAAACGCTCGGGCCACGATTCATGAGGCGCTTTATGAGAATCAGAACCAATCGCACTGAACGCCCTACCCCGCGCCACCGGCGCTATCGCGGTGGATCGGCAGACTCTAGCCTGCCCCTTGCCGAATCGCCGGCAGGGCAGAACCTCGATGTGGGCCGGCGGCTGACCGAGCTGCGGGCCGAGCGCGGCCTGTCGATCCGTGCGCTTGCCGAGATGAGCGGCCTGGCTGTCAATACCTTGAGCCTGATCGAAAACGGCAAGTCTTCGCCCAGTGTCAGCACACTGCAGCAGATCGCCAATGCGCTGGGTATTTCCATTCGCGCGTTCTTCGAGACCGGCGCGCGCAGCAGCGTGACGCACATCCGGGCCGGGCAACGCCCGCGCGCTGCGTTCGAGCACGGCATGCTGGAAGACTTGGGGGCCGGCATGAGCGAGCGCGGCGTCCAGCCCTTCCTCATCACGCTCGAACCCAACAGCGGCAGCGGCAATCAATCCATCGTGCACACCGGCTACGAATTCGTGTTCTGTCTGGAAGGCCGGCTCGCCTACACCGTCGCGGACAAGGTCTACCTGCTCGAACCCGGCGACAGCCTGCTGTTCGCGTCGCATCTGCCGCATCAATGGCACAACGTGCAAACCACGCCCTCGAAAGCGCTGCTGGTGCTATGCCCGGCCGATCGCAACGATCAGCCCACCGTGCGCCATTTTGCCGCGCTCGAATCTCTGCCGGCACACGAAGGATAACGAGGCAGGCAATGCCATTCGACCATTTCGATTTCATCGCGCCGTTCTATGAGCGCGTCATACCGCCGGCCATCGTCTTTCGTCTGGTGGAACTGGCCGGCCTGCCCATCAGCGGCAGCCTGCTGGACGCCGGCGGCGGCACGGGCCGTGTGGCCGCAGCCTTGCGCGGGCGGGCCGGGCAGGTGATTGTAGCCGACGCATCCGCCGGCATGGCGCGTCAGGCGGCGGCCAAGGATGGATTGCGCGTGGCGCTGGCGCATGTTGAGCGATTGCCCTTCCCCAGCGCCTGCTTTGAACGCATCCTCATGATCGACGCGCTGCATCATGTCGCCGATCACAGACAAACCGCAGCCGAGTTGTGGCGGGTGCTGACGCCGGGCGGGCGCATCGTGATCGGGGAGCCGGACATTCGCCGGTGGCCGGTCAAGCTGATTGCGCTGGCCGAGAAAGCCGCGCTGATGCGCAGTCACATTCTGGCGCCGGCCAGCATCATTGACCTGTTCGCCGGCGCGCCCGCGCAGACCAGGCTGGTGGAGGACGATTTGCAGGCATGGATCATCATCGACAAACCAGCCGCGACATCCTCTCATCTCCCCGGCTAGTCGCGGGCTAGTCGCGGGCTAGTCGCGGGCTAGTCGCGGCGCCGATGTGGCAGGTTGGGGGCCGGCGCTGTATCAAGACGCCAACTCACCACAAGCGCGCCGTTCAACGACACAAACACCCTAAACAATGCATCTATCTCCCCGCAGGCAACCAAAATATTTGACGAATGGGTCTTTTCGGGGTAGCATACTCGCCCAAGTAAAGCACCTACAATTCCACTCAAAGGAGATCTAAAGTCATGCGGATTAGAGCACTGAGGATGTTGTCTGCGCTCGCCGTATGGAGTGTTGCAATGCTCGCGGCATGTGGGGGCGAACAGGCCACACCAACGCCGACAGCCGCGCCGCCGGCAGAACCGACCGCCGCGCCGGCATCTGTGATTGCGCGAGGCAAGGAAGTCTTTGTTGAAAAGACATGCCAATCCTGCCATGTCATCAAAGGATTCGAGCAAGCCATCGGCATGGTCGGGCCGGAACTGACCAGGATTTACGCCGACGCGCCCAAGATTGTCGCGTCCGATGCCTACAAATCCAGTCAGGGAACCGCCAAAACAGCGGTGGAATACATCCGCGAATCCATTCTCAATCCGAACGCCTTTATCTACCCGGATTGCCCCACCGGCCCTTGCCAGCCCAACCTGATGATTCAGAACTTCAAGGAAACGATCAGTGATGCTGATTTGGAGGCGCTGATCGCGTACCTTGTCACGCTCAGGTAGGCCATCTGCTGCGCGCCACAGCAACTGGTCTCGCATTCCATGATTCCACAACACAAGGAGTTTGCATGTCCGCCATCAAGACAATCACGCTCGCAGCGCGACAGGTTTCAGGCTACAAGATCGAAGCCAAAGCTCGCAACCATGTGATGTACATCGACCAGCCGCAGGCAGTCGGCGGCGCCGATAGTGGCCCGACGCCGCTGGAATATCAGTTCGCGTCGCTGGCTTCGTGCATCATCACCATCAGCCACATCGTCGCCCGGCAAAAGCGCATCGAACTGCGCGGCATCAATGTGGAGGTGGAAGGGCCAATCGACACCGAGTATTTTCAGGGCAAAACCACCGAAGGGCGCGCCGGCTTTATCAGCATGTGCGTGAAAGTGCACTATGACGCCGATCTGACACAGGAAGAGAAAGAGCAGCTTTTGGCCGAGGTCGACCGGCGCTGCCCCATCTCCGACAACCTGCACTACACGACGCCAATCTCATTCATCGTCGATTAGGCCCCAACACCCGACACCAACAACAACAGCCCGGCGCATAAGCGCCGGGCTGTTTTGTATCCTGGCCAGTTTCACGCAGGCCGCCTAGATAGGCCGCCTACGCAGCAGCCTTAAGCTGGGCTGTCCCGGCGTCAGTCAGCATGTATGCGCCATCGGCCTCGGTCACCAATCCGGCCTGAACCAGCTCGCGCATACTGCTGCGCACGCGAAACAGAGGCAGGCCGGCCTGCTGTGCCAATGCCTCCGCTTTGGCCGGGCCGCTGCGCAGAGCGTTCAGGATCGACTGCGCCGACGGCGCCAGTGTGCCGTCGGGATTAATGCATGCCATGGCGACACCTACACGCTCTTCTTAGCCAGATACCAATCCACCATCTCGTACCCGGCCTTGAGATTCTGTTCGACCATCTCCACCGTCTTGGGCGCCGGCACGATCACCTTGTCGCCCGGCTTCCAGTTGGCCGGCGTGGCGACGTGATGTTTGTCGCTGGTTTGCAGCGCATCGATCAGGCGCAGGATTTCCTGCATGTTGCGCCCAGTGGTGAGCGGGTAATACAGCATCGCGCGCAGAATCCCATCCGGGTCGATGATGAACACACAGCGCACCGTCTCTGTGGAGCTGGCGCCAGGCATGACCATGCCAAAGGCCGTGGCCACCTTGCGATCCAGGTCGGCAATGATGGGGAACGGAATATGGACGCCGGTTTTCTCCTCCACGTTGCGCACCCAGGCGATGTGCGAATATACGCTGTCGATGCTCAGGCCGAGCAGTTCCACGCCGCGCTTCTGCAGCTCCGGGTAGATCTCGGCAAAGGCGATGAATTCGGTCGTGCAAACCGGCGTGAAGTCGGCCGGGTGAGAAAACAGAATCAGCCAGCTTCCCTTGTAGTCAGAGAGACGGATTGTGCCATGCGTCGTCACCGCCTCGAAGGCGGGGGCCGGCTCGTTCAAGCGCGGCAGGCCGTTGACGGAAGTTGTATCAGACATTTGGAGTTCCTCCATAGAAGAAAGATAGGGCCGTGTGGCCCAGACGCGGGTCACAGCAGCCTGTTTATACCCTGCATGTATATGAAAATCATCATCGCGGACTGTTCAGAATGACAATTCGCCCGGCCTACAATGCGCTGGGCTGCGCTTCAGCGTTCCACCGGCAGCCGATTCATCGACCAGTCCATCATGCCGCGCGCCACGTTATAGATGGTCTTGAAGCCTTTCTGGCCCAGCACCAACGCGGCCGACAGGCTGCGACTGCCACTGGCGCAGATCACCGCCACCGGCTGTTCGGGATTCAACTCGGACAGGCGGGCATGCAACTGACCCAGCGGCATCAGCCGCGCGCCGGGCACACGCCCCTGCGCGTACTCCCACGGCTCGCGCACATCGATGACAACCGGGCGCTGGGCGTGATCCGAATCCATCAGCGCCTTCAACTCGATGGCCTGGATATCGCGGATGTCTCCACTGGCGATGGGCAGCCCGTAAGCTTCCCAGGCCTCCAGACTGTCTGCCAGATAACCGCGCACATCGTCGAACCCGACACGCGCCAGGCCAATGACGGCGCGCGCGTAGTCTTCGGGCCGCGCCAGCAATAGAACGATCGGCGCATCCGGCGGCAGCACGAAGCCGGCTCGGTTGCTGAACTGATCGTTCAGCTCCAGATGGATCGAGCCGGGCACATGAGCCTGCACATAATCCGCCTTGGGGCGCGCATCCAACAGCGCCGCGCCACGTTGCAGCAGGGGGATCGCCTCGCGGATCGCGAGGCCGCGCGGGGCAATCTCGCCCAGTGGTCTGGGGCCGCGCCGGTTGATCGCCTTGATGCGCTGGTGATTGCCCGGCTGCTCTGGCAGATCGCTAATTGCAAACTGGACGAACGACGCCAGATCACGCGGCGTCAGGGAGGGATTGTGCTTGCGCTCGAAGCCCAGTGTAGTGGCGCGCACCGAGCCAATAGACTTGCCGCACAAAGAGCCGGCGCCGTGGCCGGGGTAGATCAACACACTGTCATCCAGTTTCAATAGTTTGTCGAACAGACTGTGATGCATCTGCGCCGCCAGACCACGCGCGGCCTCGGCGCCAACCAGGTCCGGCCGGCCAATCTCGCCTACGAACAGGGTATCGCCGGTCAGTGCCATCCACGGTTCGTCGGCGCGGGTTGTGTCGCTGACGAGCAGCGTGATGCTCTCCGGCGTGTGGCCGGGGGTGTGCATCACCGTCAGGCGGACGGCGCCCAGTTCCAGCATATCGCCCTCGCGCAGCGGCTCGTGCGGATAGCCGGCGTGCGCGTCGGCGTGAACATAGATGCGCGCGCCGGTGCGAGCCGCCAGGTCGGTGTTGCCGGACACGTAGTCAGCATGCAGGTGCGTCTCAAAGATGTGCGTGATGCGCAGTCCACGCCCCACGGCGGCTTCGATATATTTTGCGACATCCCGATCGGGATCAATCACCGCCGCAACGCCGCGTGATTCGCAGCCAATCAGATACGACATCGAGGCCAGCCCCTCGACAAAGAATTGTTGAATGTACATTGGAATCCCTTACCTCCAGAAAACCTACACAAGCAACTTGGGCGCGTTGTCGAGCAGCAACAACACCGCCAGCGCAATGACAAACACGGCGAAGGCCTGACGCAGGCGGTCCACCGGCATACGCCGGGCCAGGCGCGCGCCCAAAAGCGCGCCGAACAATCCAGCGCCGGCAAACACCAGCACCAGTGACAGATCGAGCGGGCCGGCGTTGATATGCCCCAGCAGGCCTGCCAGGCTGTTGGCAGCGATCACCGCCAGCGAGGTGCCTACCGCCTGCTGCATGGGCAATCGCACCAGCAGCACCAGCGCGGGCACAATCAGAAAACCACCTCCCACGCCCAGAATGCCGGTTAGCACGCCAACACCAATGCCGGCCGCAACAACCCAGCCCCACCCGGCAAACGGGCGCTCACTGCCCGAAGTCTGCCGCCCGGCGCCCGACAACATCAACACGCCGATCAATAACATCAATATGGCAAACGCAACCATCAAAGCCGCCGACGTGAACAGGCGCGATAATCCGCCGGAGAGGTAAGCGGCCACCATGCCAACGCCGCCAAACACCAGCGCCACAGGCCAGACCAGCGTGTTCTGGCGAAAATGCGCCGATGCGCCGGCAAGACTGTTTGCCGCAACGATGGCAAGCGACGTGGTGACCGCCGCCTGAGGCGATTGGCCGATCAGATACACCAGGGCCGGCACGGTCAGAATCGATCCCCCTCCGCCCAACAAGCCCAGCGACAGACCGATGACAAAGCCCAGCGCAAGCTCGAGCGCCAGCAGTTCCATCAGCGCACGCCACGCTTGACCGGCAGGCCGGCGCGCGCCCAACCAATCATGCCGCCGCCCAAATTGGCTACGGTGAAACCGCTGGCAGCCAGCATACGCGCCGCCGTTCCGCTGCGGTTGCCGGATCGGCACACGCACACAATCTCGCGGTTGCGCGGCAGTTCAGCCATGCGCGTTTGCAGCGCGCCCAGGGGAATCAGAACGCTGCCGGCAATGTGGGCATCGGCGTACTCGTGCGTCTCGCGCACATCCAATACGAAAGGCTTCTCGGCCTGAGCCATGCGCGCTTGTAATTCGCGCGCATCGATATCAGCCGGCCTGGCCGATGCGCCAGACGCCTGCGAAACGCCGCCAAAGAATCTACGTAGAAAATCCATCCCTGCTACACCTTTACCCGTTATCTCAGATTCAGCACAACGAACGCTCATTTACCCGGCGTCGCCCGCCTTGCGCGTATCGCGCCGCCTTTACTCTAGATGTGAAGAGAGCGCAAAAGTGACAGGCCGACGCGCGGCTTGTGACAGGGCTATGACAGGGCCAGGCAGCCAATGAGGCAAAAAAAAGAAGACGCCCGACGCTGGCTGCGTCGGGCGTCCCGCAAGATCACTCTGGCGTTCGGTCTCAAGGACTTAGCGGTCTCCGCCGTGTCGCGGGCCGCGATCGCCGCGCGAACCGCCACGGTCTCCGCCGTCACGGCGCGGGCCGCGATCGCCACCGCGCGGGCCACCACGCCGGTCGGCATCGATGGCCTCTTCGACCGTCATGCCCTCCAGCACGGCCCGCCGGCTCAAACGAATCTTGCCGCCGTCGTCCACCGAGATGACCATGACGGTGACTTCTTGGCCCAGCGACACTTCGTCAGACACGGCGCGCACCGGATGGTCGGCCAACTGCGACACATGCACCATGCCGTCGGTCTTGGGCGCGATCTCAACAAACGCGCCGAAGTCGGTGATGCGCACCACTTTGCCGGTGTAGATATTGCCGACCTTGACCGGCGTCGTCAGCGATTCCACCATCTCCCGGGCGCGCTCGGCAGCCATGCCATCGGATGAGGAGATGAAAATGCGGCCGTCGTCCTCGATATCGATCTTGGCGCCGCTCTGCTCCTGGATGCTGCGCACGGTCTTGCCGCTCGGCCCGATGACTGTGCCGATCTTTTCGGGATCGACCTGCACCACCAGCATGCGCGGAGCGTGCGGCTTCACCGATGCGCGCGGCTCGGCAATCGTCTCCAGAATCCGGTCGAGAATAGCCAGGCGCGCCTCGCGGGCTTGCCCAAGCGCCTCTTCCAGAATCTGAGCCGACAGGCCGGAAATCTTGATGTCCATCTGCAGGGCGGTGATGCCGTCGCGGGTGCCGGCCACTTTGAAGTCCATATCGCCGATGTGGTCTTCGAGGCCCTGGATGTCGGTGAGCACGGTGTACTGGCCGTTCTCGCCGGTGATCAGGCCCATGGCGATGCCGGCGACCGGCGCTTTGATCGGAACGCCCGCATCCATGAGCGCCAGGGTGCTGCCGCATACGCTGGCCATCGACGTGCTGCCGTTGGAGGACAGGACTTCGCTCACGACGCGGATGGTGTACGGGAAGGACTCCTCATCGGGGATGACAGCGACCAGCGCGCGCTCGGCCAGCGCGCCGTGGCCGACTTCGCGCCGGCTGCTCCCGCGCAGCACCTTCGCCTCGCCGGTGGAGTATGGCGGCATGTTGTAGTTGTGCATGTAGCGCTTCTCTTCCACCGGGAACAGGCCATCGAGCTTTTGGGCGTCGGCCTTGCTGCCCAGCGTGACCACGCTCATCACCTGCGTCTCGCCGCGCGTGAACAGACCCACGCCGTGCGCGCGGGGCGACAGGTGATCGCCGACCTCGCACCAGATGGGCCGGATCTGCTTCGGCGTGCGACCGTCGGGCCGCACCCCGTCGCGCAGGATTCGACTGCGAACTGCCTCAGCCGTCATATCCTTGACAACCGCGTGCAGTTCATCCGCGTCCACATCGCCGATCGCCTGCATCTGGGCCAGCACTTCGCCTTCGATCGTGTCGAGGAACGCGCTGCGCTCGGCCTTTTCGGTTGTGGTGTCGATGACCTGGGTGATCCGGCTGCCGACTGCCGTGCGCACCTGCTGGTTGAAGGCCTCGTTCTTGCCAAACTTCGGATAGTCGGACTTGGCCTTGCCGATCTCGGCGCGCATCTTCTCCTGGACGGCGATGATTTCCTGAATGGCTTCGTGCCCGGCGCGCAACGCCCGGATCATGGTCGCCTCGTCCACTTCATTGGCGCCGCATTCGACCATCACGATGGCGTCTTTCGTGCCGGCGATGCGCAGGTCGAGGTCGCTGTATTCCATTTCAGGAATGGTGGGGTTGAAGACCAGCTCGCCGCCGATCAGGCCAACACGCACAGCGCCCACCGGCGTGGTGAACGGCACGTCTGAGATGATCAACGCCGTGGACGCGGCGTTGATGGCCAGCACGTCGATGTCATTGACCTGGTCGTGCGACAGTGCCGTGATGATGACCTGCACATCGTTGCGCAGATCGTCGGGGAATAGAGGCCGCAGCGGGCGATCCACCAGACGGCAGATCAGGATGCCGGCTTCGGCCGGCCGGCCCTCGCGGCGGAAGAACGAGCCGGGAATGCGGCCGGCGGCGTACAGGCGCTCTTCGTACTCGACACTGAGCGGAAAGAAATCGACGCCGGTGCGGACCTGGGAGGCCATGGTTGCCGTGGCCAGCGCCACGGTTTCGCCCATTTTGACGGTTACTGCGCCCCCGGCGAATTTGGCCAGCCGGCCCGTCTCGATGGTGATCTGCTTGTCACCCACCATCGCGGTGTAGACGTGGTTCTCGGGTTTCTGGCCCGGAACGATCATCGTGATGTCTTGACTAGACATGATTGTGTTGCTCCGTATAAAAATCGCGCGCGAAGAAAGTGCGTGAAAACAGCGCTGCCCGTCCGCCTTCGCGCTCATGGACGGCAGGTTGTGGTTGTGGGCTGGTTACGGGGGAGGATAGAGGTTAGAGAACTGACATCGACATATCGCTTCGCTCGAAGCTGCTTTCCCGAGAAGGGGTCAATGGCAAATCTCTAATCTCTAAGGCCTCCGTCGACCGTCACGCCGCCCGATATTTTTCTAGTTCAGACCGCTTACACATCACCTCGCATTGAACCAGTTTCGACCTTTATCATACCTGACGTGGTTCGCCGGCATCGTCGTCGGCAAAAGCCCAAAAGACGACCGGCACCTTGTAGGTGCCGGTCTGTTGGATCACTTCCTCAGGCCCAGCTTGGCCAAGAGCGCCCGATATGCCGTCGGATTCGTGGCGCTCAAGTATTTCAGATGCGCGCGGCGCTTGCCCACAAGGGCCAGCATGCCGTGCCGGGCGCTCTGGTCGTGCTTATGCTGCTTGATGTGCTCGTTGAGCTGATTGATCCGGGTCGTCAGGATGGCGACCTGCACCTCCGACGAGCCGGTGTCGCCGGGCGATTGGGCGAACTTTTCGACGATCTCGGACTTCTCACCTTTGCTGAGAGCCATTCTGGATTACCTCTACTTTGTTGAATATGCGCGGCTCCGCCCAAAGGCGCAGAGTTCCCGCGCGGTCTGAATTCACGGAGAGCTATTCTACCACCCCGCCCGGCTAACGCCGCTTCAGCAAAGTCTGGCGCGCGGCAGCCGCCGCGCCGCGCAGGGCCTGCACGTCCTTGAACCTGGGTCGGGCACCCAGTTCCGCATCCAGGTTGGATGGGAGAGCCGTGCGCAGGCGTTGCAGATCTGCGGCGCCAAACTGCCGGGGACTGTAGGCGAGCGCCTCTGCAATCTGGGCCGCCGGCAGTGCCCATGCGATATCACGGCGCAGTTCATCGGCCTTGCTGTGATAGGCGCGCTTGTCCCACTCATTGGCTGACTTTTCGCCATCGGCTGCAAAGCGGCGCAGGGTAATGGCGATGATGGCGCACATGTCTTTGCACAGATCTCCATCAGCCAGCGAAGCCGGCAGATGCACTTCCGCCAACTCGGCGACCATGCGCAGTTCCTGATTGCGTTCCTTGATCGTCATGCTTTCACTCTGCTCTATGCGCGATTTGCGATCTGACTTAAGCGGGCCGGATTATACACAAAATCAGAACATCTGTGCTATAGCGCCTGGAACACGGCGCCCTCGTGCGCGTCAAGATGAACGCGCAGCATGCCGCCATTGACAGTCACAGTCGATGCGACAGATGCCCCGGCCTGCGCAGTGCTCATCTCGCGGGTCAGTGTCGCGCCATCCGGCAACCCGTAGTTGCCGTGGATGACGATATCGAGTTCGGCCGGCGCGTTGCCGGCATTCAGCGCCACAATCAGCCGCTGCCGGCCCAGCTTGCGCAGAAAAGCTACAGCCTGCCCTACGGCGTACACAAACTCGAACTCGCCGGCGCGCAACGTTTCGTAACGCCGGCGCAGTGCGATGCACGCCTTGAAGAAACGCAAGAGATCCTGATCCCATGCTTGCGGTGTATCCCATGGAAAAGCTTTGCGGCAGTCCGGGTCCTTGCCGCCGGTGATGCCAATCTCGTCGCCGTAATAGATAGAAGGCGCGCCGACATAGGTCATCTGGAACAGCGTCGCCAGTTTCAGCGCGTCGCGGTCGTTGCGCGCAATCGAGATAAAGCGAGCCGTGTCGTGACTGTCGAGCAGATTGAGTTGAACGCGATTAATGGCGGGGTCATACAGGCCGAGCAAATGGTTGATGCTGTAGGCGAAGCCGGGCGCATCAAGAACGGGCACCGGCGCATAGCCGGCCGCCGCGACCAGATTTTCATCGAAGTGCCGCGCGAAGAAACCGACGCAGGCGCGCGTGAACTGGTAGTTCATCACCGCGTCGAACTGGTCACCTTTCAACCAGCGCTGCGCCTCGTGCCAGATCTCGCCGACGATGTAGGCGGCCGGGTTGATGGCTTTAACGCGCCGGCGGAATTCCTGCCAGAAAGCGTCGTCGTCGATCTCGCCGGGCACATCGAGCCGCCAGCCATCGATGCCTTGCCGGATCCAGTGCTCGGCCACGTCGAACAAGAACTCGCGCACGGCCGGCGTTGTGGTGTTGAGCTTGGGCAAAGCCGGAATGCCCCACCATGCTTCATAGTTCAGGGGTTTGCCCTCATACGCGTGCAAAGGATAGCCTTTGATGTAGAACCAATCCACGTAAGGCGACGCCGCGCCGTTTTCCAGAATGTGATTGAACTGATAGAAACCCCGGCCGGTGTGGTTGAACACGCCGTCGATCACCACGCGCATGTCGCGCCGGTGCGCTGCGTCCAGCAGTTCGCGGAAGGCCGCGTCGCCGCCCAGCAGCGGATCGATGCGGTAGTAGTCATGCGTGTGATAGCGATGATTGGCCGGCGACTGGAACACCGGTGTGAAGTAAATTGCATTGATGCCCAGTTCTTGCAGATAATCAAGCCGCTCTGCCACACCCAGCAAATCGCCACCCTTGAATCCGTAAGTGGTCGGCTTCGAATCCCATGGTTCCAGATTGCTCGGCCTGGTCACCCGCGCCGAGGGGGCAAAACGATCTGGGAAAATCTGATAGAAGACGGCGTCTTGAACCCAGTCAGGTGTGTTGATCATCGAGGCATTGAGTGATTGAGTCATTGGATCAGTGGGCCAGCCCAACAATGAGGGCAGCCACAGCAGCGCCAGCCAGTGAGGACAGGAAATTGACCCAGTCATTGTTCAACCAGCGCCAGCCGCGCGCGAGAGGATTAGGCATCCCGTCCCGGCCAACCGGCTTCTCAGTCTCCTTCTGCCGCGACGGGTCGTAGTAGATGCCCTGCACGGTTGCTCCGAGCAAGCTGTCGGCCAGCGAACCAATCAGGCCGGCAATCGGAGCCGCCAGCGCGATTGCCAACAGACCGGCGAGCGGAAAACCGGCCTTCACGACAGCCACTGGCGTGTTGGCCAGCCACACGCCAGGATCGTGGCGCCAAGCCGGCGCCGACGTTTGGGCCAGATCGTGACCCAGCACCAGACCGGCCACATCCCACAAGACCACGCACAACAGCAATGCCATGACCCCGATGAAAGCGGCGCCGGCCACAGCCGCCAATGTCCCCGCCAGCGTGATACCGCCCGATGTGCCCGGCTCGACAATCCGGCTCAGACGGGTCACCAGCCGAGGCGGGGATTTGCTCAACACGCCGATCTCGGTGGCCCACGTGTCGGCGTTGACCGTTGCCAGTGCGCCGACCAGCGCAGCAAACAAAACGGAAGGTGTTTTCTCTGGGGCCGGCATATCCGACACTCCCCACAACCATATTCCGCTCAGCGCAGCGGCGATGGCTGCCACACCACCATTAGCCAGCGCCTGACCCAGATCACGCCGGGCGGATTTATCGAACTTCTCGGCCACGCTTTGCTTGAGGCCGGCGCGGTAATGGCTGAGCGCCGAGGATGACACAAAGAACGCGATGAGCAACAGGCCGGCCAACAGGCCGCCCAGGCCGAAGATCACCGTGCCGGTGATGACGGCGCCAGCGATGCCGCTACGCGACAAAGCGCGGCGTCGATACGCCAGCCAGCCGATCAGGACACTAAAGATAAACCCGAACACAAGCCGGGTGACGATGATCAGGGCCTGGTCCATTAGGGCCGCATTCTATCGGCATTCGGCTTCGCGCGGGAGGAAAGAACGCGCAGACATCGCTGGCATGGCGTGTCTGGCGCAGCAGTTTAAGATTGGTCGCAGCATGACGTTTGACCCACATGTTGCGCTGGCGTATGCGCGCCGGTTTGCGCGGCCCCGGCTGGCCGGCAGCGCCGAAAACCAGCGCGTGGCCAGCGAGATTGCCTCGCTGCTCGAGGCGCGGGGCTGCCGGGTCACCCGCGAGACATTCGCGTTTTCGACTGCCTACAACGTGTTCATCACAGTCGAGGTGCTGGCCTGTCTGCTGCTGGCGCTGGCTTCCCTGGCAATGCAAGCCATATCGCCCTGGGCATCTGCGCTGCTGGGCGTGGGGATTGTGGCGGTAATCGGCGCAGCGCCGTGGCTGAACCGCGCCGCGCAAGCCGGGGCAATCGCGCCGAGGGACGAGACAGGGCACATCGGTCGGTGGCAGCGCCTGTGTCTGCGTCTGGGCCGGCGGTTCACTGCTACCAATCTGATTGCCACACTGCCCGGCGCATCCGATGAGCCGGCCCTGCCGCACATCATGCTGGTTGCACACTACGACTCGAAAAGTCAGCGCCTGCCGATAGCCGTGCGTGTGACATGTTTCGCGCTGGCGATTGCGGGCAGCCTGTTGTACGCCGCCATGACAATGGCCTATGCGCTGACCGCAGCCCCGGCGCTCGGCGCGCTGGCGATCGGTTCGGCAGCGATTGCAGTCATCGCCGGCATTCCGCTGTTGTTTCTCGACCTGGGCAACACATCACCCGGTGCGATCGACAACGCATCGGGGTTGGGCACACTGCTGCACCTGGCCGAGATTCTGGCGCAGCAGCGAAACTGGCAGAACCGGCTGCGCCTCACCCTCCTGATCACTGGCGCAGAAGAGATTGGCGTTGCAGGAGCGGCAGCCCACGTGCGCCGACACCTGAACGCATTGCGATGTGATGCGCAAGGCGCAGGATTGCGCATCCTGAACTTCGACGGCGTAGGAGTGGACGCAGACTTGAGACTGGCCGGCGCGCCCTCCAGCCGGCGCAAGCGCGGACGCGCGGACGGCATCCACATGGCCGGCTGGGTCGAAGCGGCTGCGCGCGACTGCGGCCTGCGCGTGAAGCCCTTCTCGATGGTCGGGCTTTCATACGATCATGTGCCGTTTGCCGAGGCCGGCTTCGATGCTGTGTCGTTGATTGCGATTGGCCGGGCCACCTGGGCGGTGCATACGCCACACGACACGGCAGAATTGCTGCATCCCAGAGGCTTCGCGCAGGCCGGCGCCATCGCGCTGCGCGTCATCGCGCAAATGCAACAGGAGATGCCGGGCGGGACACGCCCGTGGGACAAGCCGCCAGGCTTGTCGTCGCGTTGATACAATCACGCGACAGCCATGAGCGCAAAAACATTACAGGACCTGATGGGCGTCCTGCCCGACGCCCAACTGGCCGGGGAGTCGGTTGACCCGGCGCAGGTTGCCATCACCGGCATCACGAAAGACAGCCGCATGGTCACGCCCGGCGCGTTGTTCGTCGCCTATCACGGCGTGGAGAACGACCTGCACCGCTTCATTCCCGACGCGATCGCGCGCGGGGCAGCGGCGATTGTGTGCGAGGACGCGCGCTGGCGCGCCGGCGAGACAGGCCGCATCCCCTGCCTGGTGACGCCGAATGGCCGGCAGGCTTTCGCGTATCTGTGCGCGGCTTGGCACGATTACCCGGGGCGCAGCCTGATCGTAGTCGGCGTCACCGGCACCGACGGCAAGACAACCACGTCGAACCTGATCTATCACGTTCTGCGCGCCGCCGGCCTGAAAGCCGGCATCATCAGCACCGTCAACGCCGTCATCGGCGATCGCGCGCTCGACACCGGCCTGCACACCACCACGCCCGACGCCGACGACGTGCAAGGCTATCTCGCCCAGATGCGCGACGCCGGCCTGACGCACTGCGTGCTGGAAGTCACGTCGCACGGGCTGGCGCAGTATCGCGTGGACGGCGTGGGCTTCGATGTTGCCGTCATCACCAACATCACCCACGAGCATCTGGATTTGCACGGGTCGCGCGAGGCATATCGGGCCGCCAAGGGCCGGCTGTTCGAGATGGCGGGCAACTCGCGACAGATGGACAAGATGGGCGTCATTCCGACGGCAGTTCTGAACGCCGATGACGCATTTTCGTTCGAGTATCTGCGAGCAATCCCCATCGCCCGACATATGGTGTACTCGGCGCGCACCGAGGCCGGCGAAGTGCGGGCGCGCAGCGTCACACACGCGCCAGACGGTCTGCGCGTGACGGTAAGCACACCGCGCGGCGAGATGACCATTCGCAGCCGGCTGATCGGCGACTTCAACGTGTCGAATATTCTGGCTGCCGTGAGCGCGGCGCTGGCACTGGATGTGCCCGACAAGGCCATTCAGGCCGGCATCGCGGCCATGCCCGGCGTGCCGGGCCGCATGGAGCGCATCAGTCTCGGCCAACCCTTCACCGCCATCGTCGATTTTGCCCACACGCCCAATGCGCTTGAACAGGCGTTGCGCACGCTCCGACCGCTGACGGCAGGCCGGCTAATCGTTGTGTTCGGCTGCGCCGGCGAACGCGACAAATTCAAGCGTCCGATGATGGGGCGCGCTGCCGGCCAGTATGCCGACGTGATCGTGTTGACCGCCGAAGACCCGCGCCGCGAGTCGCCGGACGCCATCATCGATCAGATTGCCGCCGGCATCGACAATCCATCTGCCCAGGTGCTGCGCGTGCCCGATCGGGGCGAGGCCATTCGCGCAGCCTGCGCGCTGGCCAAAGCAGGCGACATCGTGGTGTCATGCGGCAAAGGGCACGAGCAATCCATGTGCTTCGGAACTACCGAGACGCCATGGGACGACCGTGAGGCGATGCGGCGCGCCATTCGAGAGTTGGGGTTCTAGATTTCGGATTTGGGCAGGCTGCCGGCATCAGGGGGCGCTGCGCAGGGTGATGATTTGCCGGCGCAACTGTTCGATGTGCGGGTTTGCCATGTCGGCCTCGCCCAGCTTGACCAGTTGGCGCTTTTTCTGGGCGAGTTCGGCGGCGGCTTGAATCAGCGCGCGCTGGCGGGCCGGCGCAAGCCCCAGGCGCGCCCCAGCAGCCGAGCGCGCCGTAATCAACGCCTGATATTCGGCCGGTGTCAGCACCAACGGCACTTCGTCGATCAGGTAAGTCTTCATCACTTGCCGGTCGTGATGCAGGGCAGCGACACTGACGATCACCAGACCGATCAACAGAAACCCGTAGTTGACCAGCGCAATCAGAATAGTGGCGCCCCCAGACGCTTCGGCCAGCGTCAACGCGGTGTTGTGCAACAAGTGCGACAGGATGGCTGCGCCGAGGCCGGCCGGGATGGCAACACCCTTGACCGCGCCTGAGCGGGCACTGCGCGCGACACCAAAGCCGATGCCGGTGAGCGCCGTCCAGAAGCCGTGCATAAAGCCAAAGACAATGATGCGCAGGAAGAAAAGCGCCAACCATTCTTCGGTTGTCTCTGTGCCCATCAGATACAGCACGTTCTCGACAAAGGCAAAGCCAAAGCCGGCCGCCGCGCCGTACACGATGCCATCCACCCAGCCGTCGAATTCGCGGCGGCGCGTGAGATAGATGATGGCGACTGCTGCGCCCTTCAAGATTTCCTCAGTCACCGGCGCGGCGATTGATGCCCCGAACAGTGCGCTGCCCAGCGACTCCTCGCCGAGGATCAGGGAAACGGGGATGGACAGAATTAGCTGAAAGATAAGCGCTATCAGCACGGCCGGCACTGCGCCCCACATGAACGCAGCAATCAGATAGCGTGTCGGCTCCTGTTCAAACCGGTCAATGCCGCGCACGATGCGGAAATACAGCCACGTCATCGCACCCACCAGAGCCACTGTCAGCAAAAACATCACCACGCATAGAATTGTATCCATCTGATTGCTCCTCATCGTGAGCTGGCGCGGCGTTCGCGCGCTGCGAGAGGCGCGCCAAAAGGCAAATCACATGATCCGCGAACGTGAAATGCGATTAGTTTTGTCCACGATACGCGCCGCTGAGTGCGCATCGATTGTCGGCCTGAGCAACACCGGCAAATCAACCCTGTTGCGGGCGATCTGCACGCCGGAGGTGCGCGGCATACTCTGGGAAGAGGCCGAAAGCGATTGGCTGTTTGTGCACATCGACTGCAACCTGATGCCGGAACGGAGCGAGCGCGCCCTGCACGAGATCGTGTTGCGCAACGCCATCGAGGCGTTGCGCTGCGCCGGCGCGCAGGACGGGCTGCTACCCCGGCTGGACTGGCTCTATCAGCAAGTGGTAGAGCCGCCGACACCCCTGCGCAGCCCGTTGGCGTTCAACGACGCGCTGACGGCGCTGTGCCAGGATTCAACCCGCCGGACCGTGCTGGTGCTCGATGAATTCGACGATCCGTTCGAGAAACTGGACGGGCGCGTCTTCCTGAATCTGCGCGCCACCAAGGACCGCTTCGGCGAGCGATTGACCTATGTGACTGCGACCGACCGGCCATTGCCCGAGATACGAACCGACCACGAAGCCGGCGAGTTCATCGAATTGTTTGCAGCCCAAACTCACTGGATCGGATTCCTGAGCGCGGCCGAGTCGCGCAGTCTGGTTCAGAACATGATCAAGGCCGATGGGCTGACACTGGAACCAGAAGAGCTTGATTTTCTGTCGCGTCAAGCGGGCGGGCACCCCGGCCTGCTGAAGAGCATGACGCAGATCTACGAGCGCGTGGCCGCCGGCGCGCCGAAGAGCGCGCAGCGCGAAGCGCAATCGGTCGCCGCCCATGCCTTCGACACCGATGCAACCATTCACCAGGAATGCGCCCGACTGTGGGAGCAAATCATGCCGCCTGAACGCGAGGCGCTGATGGCATTGTTCAGCCATGCCCGCGCGGACAGCGGCGCGCTGGCCCAGCTTCGCCTCAAGGGCCTACTGCCCGAAGCACTTGCGGACGATGTCCGCGACGACGAGGATGGGCCGAACATGAGCGATGCGGCTCCCCTGGTGGGGGAGGTCTGGCGGGCGTTTGTGAAGCGGCACGCCCTGGCTGCCGATCAGCACGAGCGGGGCGTGCGCGTTGATGTGGATGCCGGCGATGTGTATGTGGATGGCCGGATGGTCGAGCCGCTGACCGAACTGGAATACAAGCTGCTGCTGTTGTTATATGGCCGGCTGAACAAGATCGTGGACAAGTACACCATCGTCACAGAAGTATGGGGCGAGAACTATCTGAACGATGTGGACGACGCGCGGATCGAGAAGCTGGTCAGCCGGCTGCGCGCGAAGCTGGAGCCGGGGGCACAGGAGCCGGCCTATCTGCTGACCGTGCGAGGCCGGGGTTACAAGCTGGCGGGCTGACGGCAGTCTGGGCACATCAGCGTGTAGATTGGTCTTCGATCCAGGCCCCTGTCGTCGCGGGCGGCTCGCGTGTTTGACAAAGCGGCAGCCGTGCAGTACAGTCCTCAAGGACGATTGATCGCAAACCGGCCTCGTCTGCTCCATCACCCGAAGCTCCCGCGACCGGCTTCCGCGACATGAACGCGCAGGCGTCTTCTGATCTGGGATGTCACACTGGAATTGCTTGCTGAGGTTTTGGAAAGCGTCGTGTAGTTTCTGACCGCGGCAACCGCACGAACACCGGGCAGGCATAGAATGCCCAATTCGTGTGTCATCAGCATTATCGACAAGGACAAGGAGGAGTTCAGATGAAGACGAACAGGGTCACGTTGAGCCGCCGCAGCTTTCTGCGCGCCGCAACGCTGAGCACGGGCATTGCGCTGGCTGCCTGCGCAGCCCCCTCG
>DAOUDB010000106.1:0-9596 GCA_034431495.1 Thermoflexales bacterium | reverse complement strand
CGACCGCAAAGCGAATCGGCTATTCCTTCTCAACGCCGACAACGTGGTTCAAACTGCGTGGGGCGGTCTGGGTGGGGGGCCGGGGCGCTTTAACGACGCATGGGGCGTTGTGATCGACAGCGACGGGAACCTCTATGTGGCCGACACGTTCAACCACCGCATCCAGAAGTTCGACCGCGACGGCAGCTTCTTGTTTACGTGGGGCCGGCCGGGCGTCAGCACCGCAAACGGTTCTGGACGCGACACCACTTTCTTCGGCCCGCGCGCCATTGTGATCGATAAGCAAAACCGGCTGCTGGTGACCGACACCGGCAACAAGCGTGTGCAGGTCTTCGACAGCGAGGGCAACTTCCTGGCGCAATTCGGCCACGAGGGCGCAGGCAACGGCGAGTTCAACGAGCCGGTGGGACTGGCCATCGACGCCGCCGGCAACATCTACGTGGCCGACACCTGGAATAAGCGCATTCAGGTCTTCGACAGCGAGTTCAGGTTTTTGCGCGCGTGGCCGGTCGATTCGTGGATGACGATGGACCCCACAGACCTTCAGTCAGTCGATCACAAGCCTTTCCTGGCCATCAGCGGCAACACGCTGTATGTGAGCAGCCCGCGCGCAGGCGAAGTGCTGGCCTATACGCTGGCCGGCGAGCAGATCGAAGCCAATCTCACCACACCTCAGGGCAGCCTGCCCACCGGCCTGACAATTGACGGCGACACGTTGCTTGTCACCGACGCCGCCAACGGTCAGATTCTGCAATTCCGAGTGAGCGCGAGTATGCGGTGAGGGAAGGGTCAGGAGACAGAAGACGGGAGACGCGAGACGGGAGTCATAACGAGGCGCTTTACGCTGACACACGCCCAATACGCAATACGCAATACGCAATACGCAATACGAAACACGCAACAGGAGACCCTCATGCAAACGGTCAGCTTGAATGGGACATGGCGACTGACCTACGGTCCACAACAACCAGGGCACCGCCATATCGCGCCGCCGGCCGGCTGGCCCACCATCACCGCCCAGGTTCCCGGCAACGTTGAACTGGATTTGATGGCAGCCGGCGTGTTGCCCGATCTGTCGATCGGCAACAATATCTATCTTCTGCGCGACTACGAAACCTATGAGTGGTGGTATACGCGCGATTTCACGACGCCGGCCCTGGCCGATGACGAGCGCATCGAACTGGTGTTCGAGGGCCTCGATTGTCTGGCCGAGATATGGCTCAACAACCAGCGCGTAGGCCAGACCGACAACATGCTCATCGCGCATCGCTTCGATGTGACCGACCTCGTGCGCGGCGCGCGCCTGCTGGACGAGCAACCAATCCGCCTGACCGTGCACATCACGTCTGCCGTGCTGGAAGGCCGCAGGCACACACCGGCGCCGCTGGAATACGCCTTTGCAACAAGTTGGGAAGCATTGAACGTGCGCAAAGCGCCGCACATGTATGGCTGGGACATCATGCCCCGGCTGGTGTCGGCCGGCCTGTGGCGCGATGTGCGCCTGGATATCCTGGCGCCCACCCGCTTCCGCGCCGTCTATTGGGCCACTATCGAGACTAACCCGGCGCAGCGCAGCGCTTCGCTGTCACTTGACTGGAGCATCACATCGGACCGCGCCAACATCGATGGGCTGGCTGTGCGCGTAAGCATCGCGCGCGAAGGCCAGCCTGCGATGTGCGCCAAGACTCTGCCCGTGATAAGCGCGCATGGCCGCGAAATCATCGCGTTGAGCGATGTCGATCTGTGGTGGCCGCGCGGATATGGCGAGCCGGCGCTCTACGACGCTACGCTTGAATTACTGGACGAACACGACACCGTGCTGGACACGCGCCGCGACACAATCGGCCTGCGCACAATTGCGCTGTCGCGCAGCGACATCACCACAGACGAAGAGCCGGGGGACTTTGCGTTTGTGGTCAATGGCGAGCGCATCTATTGCAGAGGCACAAACTGGGTTCCACTCGACGCACTGCATGCGCGCGACAAACAACACCTTGCGCCAGCGATGGACATGATCGCCGATCTGAACTGCAACATGATCCGCTGCTGGGGCGGCAATGTGTATGAGGATCACGATTTCTTCGACCTGTGCGACCGGCAGGGCGTGCTGGTATGGCAGGACTTCGCCCTGGCGTGCGCCATCTATCCACAGACCGACGCCTTCGCCGAGCGCATACGCGTCGAGGCCGAGGCAGTCGTCGAGAAACTGCGCAACCACCCCAGCCTGGCGCTGTGGGCCGGCAACAACGAAATCGACGAGATGTACGCCTGGTCGCCGCTGCCGGTTGACCCGAACACCGATCGCCTCAGCCGAGAAGTGCTGCCAGCAGTTGTGCGCCGGCTTGACCCCTATCGGCCATACCTGCCCAGTTCGCCCTACCGCAGCCCCGAACTGTACCGCAGAGGCAATCGCATGGAGTTGCAGCCAGAGCAGCATCTGTGGGGGCCGCGCGATGATTTCAAGGGGCCGTTCTACACCCAATCACGCGCGCACTTCGTCAGCGAGATCGGCTATCATGGCTGCCCCGATCGGCGCAGCCTGGAGCAATTCCTCGACGCGGGATCGCTGTGGCCCTGGCAAGACAACGAGCAGTGGCTCACCCACGCCGCCCGTCCGCACCCCAACTTCACCGACTGGAACTATCGTATCCCGCTGATGGCCAAACAGACCGCCGTGCTGTTCGGCCAGGTCCCGGACAATCTCGACGACTTCGTGCTGGCCTCACAGATCACGCAGGCCGAGGCCAAGAAGTTCTTCATCGAATGGTGGCGGCAGGGCAAGGGCTGGCACACCGGCATGTTGTGGTGGAACCTGCGCGACGGCTGGCCCATCATCAGCGACGCCATTGTGGACTATTACGGGCGCAAGAAGCTGGCCTATAGCCACATTCAGCGCGCGCAGACGGATGTGTGCGCCATTGTGTGCGAGCCGCGCGAGGGCCGCCATGACATCGTCGTTGTCAACGACACACGCCAGCCGACCGAAGGCCGCATCACTGTCCACGACGCAGACTCTGGCGCAACGCTGTTCGAGGGTGACTACACCGTCGAGGCCAACGGCAAAACGGTGGCGGGCAGTCTCGGCGCGTCGGACAAGCCGGCCTTCTGGCTGGTGGACTACACAGTTGGCAAACAGCGTCAGCGCAACCACTATCTGGCCGGCCCACGCCCATTTACCCTGTCTGACTATCGGCGCTGGCTGCGCGCGCTGGAACAATAGCGGGTATCCCCATGAACCCTCCCGCAGGACATGAGACTGCGGGAGGGTTGACCGGGCAAGTTGCCTACATCACTTTCACCACTTCGAACTGGCGCGGCATCTGCGCGTTTGCCTCGGCCACGGCCTTGTCCGATCCCATGACCACAATCGCCCCCTCGCGCTGCGCCTGCTCCAGGGCATCGGCAAACGCTTTGAAGTCAGCAGCCGTCGTGGATAACACTTCGTCGCGCAACTGCTGCCGGCTTTCCTCGGTGTCACCGGCCAACCAGCGCATCATCGAGGTGTAGCCTTTCGCATCCGGCAACATATACGTGTCCAGATCGCCGATCACGCCGATGATGGCTTTGGTCAATTCGTCTTCGGATAGATCAAGGTTGCGCAAAAAGCCGACTGTGCCATCGTAGTTTGCCAGCGTGCCCAGCAGATTGGGGTCACGGTAGGACAGATAGGTGAACACGCCCGCGCGATGGTCGAACACGCTGAAGCCACCATAAGCGCCGCCCTGCACCCGCACACGCTCCCACAGCCACGTCGTGCTGAGGTAGTGCGTGACAACCAGCGCCGATCCATGCAAGCGATACCCCAGCTTGTACAGGTTGGCGCCTTTGCCTACAAAGTTGACCTGCGCCGGGATCGTCAATGCCTCGGGGCCGGCCGGCGTGACAGGCTGCCAGACAGCCGGATCGAGCGAAGCAGCCGGCATCTGCTCGACGAACGCGCCCAGCAGCGGCTCGAAGGCGCTATACGCAGACGCATCCAGCGTCACATTGCAGATCATGGCGTTGCGATTCACCAGCAGCCGGCGCATCTCCTCCAGATCGGCCTGCACCGACGGCCAGTCCTGATCGATGCGTTCGGCCAGCCGGCGCACAAAGAACAACCCATCCACACCACTCATCTGCTCGGCAACCCAATCGGCCCGACTGAAACGCGCGCGCAGCCGGCGATTGACCATGATGTGCCCGCCCGGCGTCAACCCTGACTCGCGGCTGGCCTTGTCCTCCAGCGCGATCTGACGGAAGCGCTCACGGTTGTCGAGACGGGCCGTCAACAACACATCGCGCAAAATGTCGAGCGCGTCCTGCGCCTGCGCCGTAGTCGCCTTGCTGCGCAGAAACAGCCACGTCGCGGCGTCGTCCGTTGCGCGGATGGCGCTGGACAGCGTGGCAGAGCGGATGCCGCCGGTCTTGCGTCCGATGCGTTGCGACAGCTTGACGAAATCCTCGCGCGCAGTGCCCATCTCCAACAGCGCGCGGCCAAACAACGGCACATAGGGTAGATACTGCTGCGGCAATGCGCGCAAGTCAAAGCCGACATCCAGATACACAATGCCATTGGTGAACAAGTCGTGGCACAACACCTGCGCGCCGGCGATCCGCGATATAGCCAGCGGAATCACCTTGTTCTTGCGATCCAGGTCGCTCAGCTTCAGTGTGGGAATGGTGGCCAGCGCCTCGGGCGGATCGGGGGTTTCCTGCCGGCGCTTCAGCGCTTGCGCCTCGTCCATGATGCGCTTGAGGTCTGCTTCGCTCATTGCGGCGCGGGCGCACTCCAGACGCGCCTGTTCCTCGGCAGCCTGGCGCTGCCCCAGCGCGGCGTCGGGCTTGAGCAAAACGCTGGCGCGATGCGGGTTTTCCAGCAGATATTGCCGGATCAGGCGCTCAAAGTAACGCGGGTCGGCCTGCCATTTGGATTTGATGGCATTGAGCGGCGCTTCAAACGCCAGCCGCGAGAGGGGATCGCCGCCATGCAACCAGCTCGTCAGCGCGCGCAGCATGAGCGCGATGCCACGCGGGAAGCCGCCGGTGTTGTTCTCACGCAACGCAAACTCGATCGTGTTGAGCGACGCCTCGATCATGTCGCGCTCGATGCCGGTTTCGACAAGCTGTTCGAGCGTGCGTAGAATCACCGCCTCGACTTTCTCGGCGTCTTGCGCCTGAATGCCCTTCAAGCCGGCCGAGAACATCATCTGGCGCAGTTCTTCTTCCAGACCGCCGCCGGCCAGGTTCTCGCCCAGGCCCGAGTCGATGAGCGCCTTGCGCAAGGGCGATGCCGGCGTGCCCAACAGAATGTGCGACAGGATTTGCAGCGCCAGGACGGTTTCATCGTCGGTCGCCTCGCTCAGCATCCAGTTGAGCGTGAAGTAACTCTTGCGCGCCGGCCCGGTTGCCCCGGCCTCTGGCCCGGCTTCTGCGCCGGCTTCTGCGCCGGCTTCTGCGCCGGCATCGTAGCCATACTCAAAGCGCCGCGTCTCGCCAAAGGGGGGCTGCAAGGTGATGCGTGGCAGCGTGGTCAGCGGCAGCGGCTCGAAGTCTTTCAGATAGGCGTCCACAATTCGCAATCGGATGTCCGGGTCGTCATCGCCGTAAAAAACAATCCAGGCGTTCGAGGGGTGATAGTGCGTCTCGTGATAGCGCTTGAACTGCTCATAGGTCAGGTCTGGGATGTTGCGGGGGTCGCCACCTGAATCGAGGCCATAGGCGTTATCGGGGAAGAGAGACTGCTGCGAGTGACGACCGAGCAGATTATCCGGCGACGAATATGCGCCCTTCATCTCGTTGAACACCACACCCTTAAACGTCAACGGCGCATCGGGCGCGTCCAGCTCATAGTGCCAGCCTTCTTGTCGCAGCGTGTCTGGCGTGATGCGCGGATAGAACACCGCGTCGAGGTACACATCGATCAAGTTGTAGAAGTCTTGCAGGTTCTGGCTGGCAACCGGATAGCAGGTCTTGTCGGGATACGTGAAGGCATTCAGAAAGGTGTTCAACGATCCTTTCATCAGCTCGACGAACGGCTCTTTGACCGGATACTTGCGCGAGCCGCACAGCACCGAGTGCTCCAGAATGTGGGGCAGACCGGTCGAGTCTTCGGGCGGCGTGGCGAACGCAATCCCAAACACTTTGTTCTCATCGTCGTTGATCACAGATAAGAAACGCGCCCCGGTCTTGATATGGCGATACAGGCGCGCCGTCGCGTTCATCTCTGCGATGACGCGCTCTTCCACCACCTGAAAGCCATGCTGTTCGTTCTCTGACATGAAAGCGACTCCTTAGGGTGTTCTTAAGGTTCTCAACACTGCCAAACTTATCAACCTGGCCAACCTGACCAACCTTACCAATCTAGCAAACCTTTAAGGAACTGTGCGGCCAGCTGGCGCGCAGCCTGAGCCGTCTCCTGCTGCAACACCTGATCGGCCAGCCGGCCGGCCTCGCGCCTGTCCAGCGCGCGCGCCACAGCCTTGACCTTCGGGATGCCGGCCGGATTCAGGCTCAACTCGGTCACGCCCAGGCCGATCAACACCGGCACGGCCACAGGATCGGCGGCGATCTCGCCGCACACGCCGGCCCACTTGCCATGCCGCGCCGCCGCATCGGCGACCATTTTGATCAACCTTAAAACCGCCGGGTGCAGGGCGTCGGCGCATGCAGCCAGATTGGGATTGCCGCGCTCTGCCGCCAGCGTGTACTGGGTGAGGTCATTCGTGCCAATGCTCAGAAAATCGACCCGCGCCGCAAGCGCGTCAGCCATCAGGGCGGCAGCCGGCGTCTCGACCATCACACCCAGCGCCGCCGGCCAACGATGCGGCAAACCATCGGCCACCAGCGCGCGGTGCGCTTCGTCCAGACAAGCTTGCGCCTGTTCGACCTCCTCCACCAGCGAGATCATGGGCAACAGCACACGCACATCGTATTCGGCACCGGCGCGCAACATCGCGCGCAGTTGCGTCAGGAACAACTCACGCTGACGCAGCGACAGGCGGATCGCGCGCACGCCGAGAAACGGGTTCGCTTCGGGCTGCAATGGCAGATACGGAATCGCTTTGTCGCCGCCCACGTCGAGCGTGCGGGCAATGATCGGCCGGCCCTGCATGATGTGTCCGATCTGGGCCAGCGCCTCCACCTGTTCGTCTTCCCCCGGCGGCTCGTGGCGGGTGAGATACAGAAACTCGGTGCGCAGCACGCCAACCGCCTCGGCGCCGTTGACAACAGCCGCCCGCGCGTCGGCGAGGCTGCCCAGATTGGCGGCCGCTTCGATGCGCGCGCCGTCGCGGGTGGTCGTGAGCACCCGGCCGGCTTCGCGCAGCCGGCGCTGCTGTTCGCGCCAATCATCGCGGCGACTTTCGAGTTCGGCCACCAGCTCTGGCGCGGGGTCGATCCAGATGCGGCCGGTAAATCCATCTACAGCCACCTGCGCCCCCTCGGGAACCTGATCGATGAGGGTGGCTGCGCCGGCAACTGCCGGCACGCCCAGCGCGCGCATGAGAATGGCAGCATGCGAGTCCCGACTGCCGGCCGCGCTCACCAGGCCGGCCACCTGTTCCAGGTCAAGTTGCGCGACTTGCGTCGGCGTGAAATCCTGCGCGAGCAGAATCACCGGCTGGCCGGCAGGCATCGTTGCGCCGGGTTGATCGATCTCGCCGAGATGCGCCAACACCTGCGCCCCCACATCGAGCACATCGGCGGCGCGCTGTCGCATATATGCGTCGGGCAGCGCGCGGTACGCATCGGCCAACTCCTGCATCGCGCGATGCCACGCCTGTACCGCGCCCATCTGCGCTTCGCGGATCAAGCGCTGCGCGCGACCGGCCAACATCTCATCATCGAGAATCAGCCGCTGCGCGTCGAAGATGGCAGCGCGTTGTTCGTCCATGCCGGCGGCAACTCGCCGGCGACGCGCATCGATGTCAAATCGGGCGCGCGCAAGCGCATCATCCAGCCGGCGCAACTCGACATCTGGGCGGATCGCGTCTGCATTGGCCGGCTGAGTTGCCTCGGCGATGACAGGCCGGCGCAGTTGCGCGCGCACAGCCAGACCAATCGCAATGCCTTCCGACACCGGCAGCGCAGTCAGCGACCCGTCGCCTCGGCCGGGCGCGGGGCCGGCTTGTGGCGCAGGCGCAGCCACGAGGCCGGCGCGATACACATCCGCAGCGCCGGCTTCAGGAGCGCGATCCGCAGACTCAAGCGCCTCGCGCTCTCCAAAGTGTGAGTCCGCCAGTTCACGAAGCGCTTGCAATGCCTGGCGGGCCTGGGCGCCCTGCGCCTGAATGAGCAGCCGATCGCCGCGTTGCGCGCCCAGCATTGCCAGTTGATTGACACTGCGCGCCGAGGCCACCGCCCCTGTGGCACTGCCATCTGCCGACAGTTTGCACACCGTGACCGTCGCCTCGAAGCGCGCGGCGGTTTGCACAAACCGCGCAGCCGGCCGCGCGTGCAGGCCGTGCGGGTTGTCCAGCGTGACCACGATCTGGCCGGCTGCCTGCCCATCATCGGCATCGCGCGGGGGCGCAGCGTCGCTCATCAGAGGCGGGTGCAAATCAACCCCGAGCTGCTCGTATTTGGGTTGCAGCGCGCCAGAGGCTTCGCGGCACGCCTGATCGAGATCGACTCCCAACCCCGCCTGCACCGCCACTGTCAGCGCGCCTTCGACCAGGGGGGCCGGGCACAGGCGCACCCGCTCGCGCATCTCAGCGGGCAACAGATCGAGCGCCGTTTCCGCGCCCAACACGGCGCTGCCCAGATCCATCAGCACCAGCACGCCATCGGGGTTGAACACCGAGGCGATGGCCTCCGCAATCTCGGTGGCGTCTGTGCCCAGTTCGCGGCGTCCCTCGCCCACGCCGGCGGCAATGGCAAAGCGAACCTCGGGCGAGGCCATCTGGCGGGCGAGCGCCACGACATCGGCCGCAAGCGCCCGGCTGTGCGCGACAATGACCAGCGCAATCATGCCGCGTGTGCGCTGCGCGGCGCAGCGGCGCGATTCACGACGCGCGCCAGGCTGTCGAACAACAGGAAAGCCGAAGTCGCGCCGGGGTCCTGGTGGCCGGCGCTGCGCTCGCCGAGATAGCTGGCCCGGCCTTTGCGCGCCACGAGCGGGACGGTGGACAACGCGCCCTGTTGCGCGGCATCGGCAGAGCGCTGCGCAGCTGGCTTCCACCCCATGCCGGCCTGCGCGGCGGCCTTCAGGGCAGCCAGCGCCGGCGCAAGCGCATCGACCATCGTCTTCTCCCCTACCTCGGCGCGTCCGCGCTTGATGATGCCATTCACACCCATCTCGACGGCGGCAACCCAGTCGCACAATTCAAGTTCCGTTTTGCCGGCCAGCGGTTGCGCAGCCTGCAAAAAGAACGTGCCATACAGCGGCCCGCTGGCTCCGCCAACCGTCGAAAGCAGGGTCATGCCCACAGCCTTGAAGATCGCGCCGATGTCCGCGTCGGCGAGAGCGGACAATTTGGCAGCCACCGCCTTGAAGCCGCGATCCATATTCGCGCCGTGATCGCCATCGCCGATCGCAGCGTCCAGGTCTGTCAGCCACTGGCGATTCTCGGCGATCACCTGGGCATAGCGCGTGATCCAGGCCAGCACATCCTCAC
>DAOUDB010000105.1:0-33478 GCA_034431495.1 Thermoflexales bacterium | reverse complement strand
GCCGGCGCGCGATACGGCGTGTGCGGATCCCAGTAGTTGACATGCAGGAACCAATTGTCCGCAGCGCCGTTGCGCGCGATCCAGTCGAGCACCGTTGGTGTGACGTGCTCGGCCGATTCCAGACCACCCATGCCGGTGTTGTGCATCTCGTTGTAGCCCGCGTAGAACCACCAGGCCGAATGTCGCTCGGCAAACGGGCTGACCAGAACGGTGCGCAGGCCGGCCTGTCGCAACAATGCGGGCAGGCTCTCGCGGCGCAAGCGATCCACAAAACCGCGCGGCGCGCCTTCCAGTCGCAGATCGGCTGCCGTGCCGCCGTGGCCCACCACGCCACTGTGAATGCCAAAGCGGCCGGTCATCAGCGCCGCGCGTGAAGGCAGGCAGGGGGCATCCGAGCAGTGATAGTGATTGAACCGCACGCCCTGCGCTGCAATAGCGTCGATGTTGGGCGACGTGTCGCGGTGATAGCCGTAGCAACCGAGATGGTCGGGGCGGAGCGTGTCCAGGTCAAGCAGTAAGATGCGCATGCCCCTGTTCTACTACAGAAGCTCAGACCAGCCGCGCGATGCTGCCGTGCGCGCCCTTGACGACCTCGATGCGGGCCGGGAAGGCATCCTTAAGCTCGTCGATGTGCGTGATGACAAAGATGCGCTCAAAGTCCGTCTCGATGCTGCGGATGGCCTCGATCAGCGCCTCGCGTCCTTTGGCGTCTTGAGTGCCGAAGCCCTCGTCGATGATGAGCGTTTGCAAACGCGCGCCGGCCCGATGCGCCAGCAACTTGCTCAACGCAATGCGCACGGCAAAGTTGATCCGGAACGATTCGCCGCCGCTGAACATCTCATACAGCCGCTCGCCCAGTTCGTCGTTGATGCGCAACTCCAGCGTCTCGCTCACATCGCCCTTCTGGGTCTGGCGCTGAGTCTCGAAGCGCACATTCATGCGCCCGCTGGTCATGCGGCTCAGCAACTCGTTGGCCGAGTCCTCCAGCTCCGGCAGGATGTTCTCGATGATCATGGCCGGCACGCCATTTTTCCCAAGCGCCGCGCGCAGATCGCCCAACAACGACTGCCGGCGCGCCAGTTCATCCAACTCGCGCCGCAGCCGGTCCCTTTCGCCAAACATGGCCTTGCAGGCTTGCACCCGCTGAGTGGCCTCGCCCACCTTGCGTTGCGCAGCAAAGAACTCGCGGCGGGCCAGTTGCGCGGCCTGATCGATCTCGGCGGCGCGTTGCAGCCCTGCTGTGCACACGCGGATGGCCTCGTTCAGTTCGGCAAGCGCGGCTTCCTGCGCGTCGCGCTGCCGGGCTGCTTTCTCCTGACGCAAGCCGATCGATTCGAGCGCCCGCTTTTCGGACTGCAGGCCGATCTCGGCTTTGTCGAGCTGGCTCTTGCGCTGAACGAAGCTTTGCAATCGAGGCAGCGTCTCTTCGCGCAGTCGCTTGTGCGCGGCGGCATCGTAACCCAGTTGCTCCAACTCCGCTTCGACCTGAGCCAGCGCAGCGCGCGCCGCCGGCGCATAGTCTTCGGCGCGCAACTCGGCCTCCACTCTGTCGAGCGCCGCGCGGGCTTCCGGCAGCCGAGACGCCGCATCGTCCGCGCGCTTCAGGCGTTCTTCCAGCGCGGCCACTTCGCGTTGAATGCCCGGCAAACTCGACAATGTCCGATCCAGATCAGCTACGCTATCTTCGGCCGCTTTGCGCGCGGCGGCCAGTTCCAGCAGCGCACGCTCATTGGCGCGGTGCTGATCGCCCATGGCTTTGCCGTCCGCCTGCCACTCATCCAGCAGACGCACACGATCCGCCTCAGCCAGTTCGCGCCCACAGGCCGGACAAATGGCCCCCACTTTCGACAGCGCCGAGATGCGAGCCTTCAGCTCATTCATGCGCCGGCGCAGCTCATCGTTCTCGGCCTTAGCACCGGCCTGGCGTTCGCGCGCCTCGGTCAACTGGCGAGCCATCTCTTCGCGGCGCTTCTGGCCGGCGATCAGCTCGCGCAGTTGCTCATACGCCTGCGCAAGCTGCGTCTGCAACTCGTCGCTGTCGGCCATGCGTTCGAGATCGCGCGCGCGCTGCGTCGCCAGGTCGCGCTGAGACTGCAACGCCCGGCGCGCTTCGGCAATCTCGGCTTCGGCACGCGCCCGGCGATCTTTCAACGCCACCAGGCTGCTCAGCTTGTTGTTGAATTCCGCTTCGCGCTGCAGGGCAGCCTGATAGTCGGCGTAGCCTTGCTCGATTTCGGCGCGCTGGTCAATGGCCGACTGATAGGCGGCCAGCATCTGAGCGTGTTCGGCGCGCTCGGCGTCGAGGCTGGCCAGCTCCGAGCGAATGGCCTCTAGCTGCTCCTGGGCCTGCGCACGTTGCGCTTCAAGCAGGCGAGCTTTATCCCGCAGGTGGTCGATCTCGGCCTGAGCCTGCTCGGCTTCCTGAAGCGCGGCCGAGGCAGCGGCCACCGCTTCGTGTGCCAACTCCAGTTCGCGCTCGTACTGCGGCAGGCGCGCGATCTCCTCGCCGGCCTTCTGCATCTCGAACGCCAGCACACCCTGGCTGCGCTCCACTTCCTGCTGTTGTGACTTGACGGCGTTCTCATACTCCTGCCATACATCCAGGCTGAGGATTTCGGCCAGCAGCGCCTTGCGCTCGGCCGGCGTCTTCAGCGTGAACTCGTCGGCTTTGCCCTGCTTGAGATAAGCCGAGTTGAGGAACGTGTCGTAGGTCAGGTTGAGAACATCGATGATCTTGTTCTGCGTGTCGGCCTGGCGCGGCTCACTGAGGGTGCGCCAGCCGGCCTGAGTCTCGATCAGCAGATCGAGCGTGCCAGTGGATGCGGGGGCTTTGCCTCTCGCGCCGGGCCGGCCCAACTTGCGCGTGCGCACCACCTGATATACGTTGTCGCCCTCGCTGAATGTGAGCGCCACGCGCATTTCGGTCTGCCCCTGACTGATCAGCGCATCGTCAGTCTTCCCGCGCGCCTTGCCCCACAGCGCCCAGGTCAGCGCGTCGAGCAACGTGCTCTTGCCGGCCCCGTTTTCACCCGTGAGGCACACTACGCGCAGGCCGGTCAGGTCCAACGGCTCTGCCTCGCGGTAGGCCATGAAGTTCTTCAGCTCAAGTTTGAGGGGGATCATGGTGAGATGACAGATGACAGACTACAGATGACAGAGGTCAGGGTTTTTGGCTGGGCAGGCGGAGGAGATCGGCGCTGACGAAGGCCCGGCCATCAAAAGTCAGACGGATGCCCTCGCAATAGTCACATAGCGCGCCCCATGCGCTGAAGTCGTGATCGGGCAGGCAGCCGGCCAGCCCCAGTTCGATCACGCCGCCGTGCGTGACGATCAGGGCCGCGCCGTCTTCGGGCAACGCTTCGACGATCGCTGCCCACAATCGGGCCAGTTTATGGGCGCGCCGGGCAACCGCCTTGTGACGCCGGGCAGCCTGAGCCACATCGGCAAAGGTCTGGGCGTTCTCGATCGCAGCCGTCACCTCTTCGTCACCCAGCGTCGCCAGGTCGGCGAGTTGTTCATCGACAGCGAAGCCCATGGCAATGGCGGTCTCGAAAGCGCGCGGCACATCACTGGTGATGACTCTGGCGAACGGCCCCATGCCGGCGCCGACATGACGGGCCAGCGTCACGCCGGCCTGGGTCAGATGTTTGCCGGGTTTTTGCCGCATCGTGTGGCGGCGGATTTCAAGGTGTTTCATGGCGGTAGTCAGATGGCAGATGGCAGAGTGCGGAGGGAATGTTCAAGGGGCCGGCGCGGGACGGCTCGTCAGAATGTAACCGCAAGCGCGGACAAAATCAACGACACGGTAGCCGCGCGCGAAGTAGGCTGTGAACGCCTGGCGCGTAGCCATACGCCAGGCGCGCGCCAGAGACATGTCTGCAGCGCGCACGGCGTCAATATCATCGGGAATCTGAATGCGCACGACAGCGGCCCGAAGCGACATATCCAGATCAGCCGGCCTATCCTCCACATTACGCAGCGCGGTCGGCAGCGTGTCGAGGTCAGGCCACGTCCTGTCGGTCTGTGGAACGTCAAGCCGCCATTCCACCCACAAGCGGTCGATCGGCGCGCCGGCATCTCGTGCGCCGCTGAGCGCCGCATAGGCATCCGGCAGATACACCCGTGATATCGCTCCAAGCTTATGCAGGTTCAGGTGCGCATTGCGCGCGCGCAACGGGTCGAACGTCCAGCACATCAAGCGTAGGCCACGCGCCAGAGCCTGCCCAGCCTGCGCGCGCTTGAGCGCCTCGCCGAGACCGCGTCCCTGATATGCCGGCGAAACAGCCAGCCGTTGCGAACGATGATAGAACACGCCGTCGTCACTCAAGCCCACGTATCCGAACACACAGCCCACCATGTCAGGGCCATCGAATGCGCCGATCACTGCGCCGCCGGCCTGCGCAAACGATTGCAGCAACGGATAGGATGCCACGTCCAGATCGCTCAAACCTATGACCTCGGACTGCAATCGCTCGCAGGCTTTGTAGTCTTCATATGTGGCAACCGATCTGATGTTGTAACTCATGGCTGAAGGCTGCCCACCACAGTCCACTCTGGTTGGATGGCGCCAGCGTCGTCGATGAGAATGCGCCCCACGGTTGGCAGACCAGTGATGCGCATGTCCATGCACACAGCGCCGGGGTTGTAAAACAACGTGCCGTCCCGCCACACACCGCACAACTGATGCGAATGACCAAACACAACAATGTTCGCCTCCGGCGGCCTGGCCCGCGCCAGACGCCTGATGATGGCCTGGTTGATGCGGATGCGGGTCGGGCGGGTGCCCAGATGAATCAACTTGTCGAGCATGGTGTAGCCGAAATTGAGATGGCCATGCGTCAGCCAGATCGTGTGTTGGCCAACCCGCACGGTCACCTGCGCCGGCAGGCCGTGGTCGTGCGTGCCGGTGCTGTACTGCCAATGCACGTTGCCGCGCACCGCATGCACCGGCGCGATCGCGCGCAACGGTTGCAGGATGTCAGGGTCCTCCACGTCGCCGGCATGCAGGATCACATCGCACCCGTGGAAATGCTCCAGAACACCCGGCGGCAACGCCAGCAAGCGATGGGGCACATGCGTATCGGAGAGGACGCCGATGGTGTGTCGCCAGGCCATACTGATAAACTATCTTACCATTGAGCCATGGGGCGATTGGGCCACTGGGGCATTGAGTCATCCAATCGCCAAATCGCTCAATGACTCAATCGCTCAATCACACAATCTCACAATCTCACAATCTCACAATGTCCGAGTCCATCCTGGATCGAATTCTGGAGCACAAGCGTTCGGTGGAAGTGCCCCGGCGCAAGCGCGAAATGCCGCTGGCGCAGGTGCGCGAGGCGGCCGAAAAGGCGCCGCGGCCGCGCGACTTTGCTGGCGCCTTGCGACGCGCAGATGGCCGGGTGGCGCTAATTGCGGAAGTGAAGCGCGCCTCACCGTCTCGAGGCGAGCTGGTCAAAGGCCACTTTGACCCGGCCGGCCTGGCGCGCACCTATGAAGCCAACGGCGCGTCGGCCATCAGCGTGCTGACCGACGAAACTTTTTTCAAAGGCGCGCTCGAACATCTGACGCAGGTCAAGCGCCAGACGCAACTGCCGACGCTGCGCAAAGATTTCATCATCGACGCTTATCAGGTGTATGAGGCGCGCGCGGCCGGCGCAGACGCGGCGCTGCTCATCGTCGCTGCGTTAGACGATGCAGCCCTGCGCGATCTGCACGCGCTGATTGTGGAGCTGCGCATGACGCCGTTGGTCGAAGTTCACATTGAAGCTGAAGTCGAGCGCGCCTTGCGCGCCGGCGCGCGAGTCATCGGCGTAAACAACCGCGATCTGAGCACATTCATCACAGACATCGACACGACCCGACGCTGCGCGCGCGCCCTGTTTGGCGCGCAACAAGTGACAGATGACAAGGGGGTGCCGATTGTGCTGGTGTCTGAAAGTGGCATCTTCACACCGGAGCATGTGGCAACGGTGGCCGGCCATGGCGCCTGCGCCGTGCTGGTGGGCGAGTCGATCATCACTTCCGGCGACATCCCCGCGCAAACGCGCGCGCTCTCCAGCGTCAGTCGCGGCGTCAACTCGCTCGACGCACTACGCTGACCACAGCCATGGAACCTGCTATCCGCGAACAATTCAACCCGGCCATTCTCGATCAGGCAGTGGCACGCTATGGACTGGAGCCAGGGAGCGCCGAAGCGCTGGACGGCTTCGAGAGCTTTATCTTCAAGGTTCAGCAGCAGGGCGCGCCGCGCATCCTGCGCCTCTCGCACAGCCTGCGGCGCACCGATCAACACATCGCCGGCGAGGCCGACTTCATCAACTATCTGGGCCGCAACGGCCTGCGCGTGCCTTGCGTCGTGCCGTCGCTGAGCGGACGGCTGACCGAGACGATCGCGGCGACGAACGGCTGTTTCATCGCCGCGCTGTTTGAGTTTGCGCCCGGCGCGCCCATTCACAAAGACGATTGGCAACCGCCGTTCTTCGAGAAGATGGGGCATTACCTGGGCGCGTTGCACCGGCTCAGCAAAGCGTACGCGCCGGCGCAGCGCTCGCGCTTCTCGATCTTCGACGACTCGCCGCCGATGCTCGACAACTTCATCCCAGTGGGGGACGCCATCATCCACCGGCGGGCGGGCGATCTCATCGCCACACTGCGCAAGCTGCCCGCCGACGAATCCTGCTTCGGCCTGATCCACGTGGACTTTCATCGCGGCAACTTTTTTGTGGATGGCGGCGAGATCATCCTTTTCGACTTCGACGACTGCCAGTACTCGTGGTATGCCCACGACATCGCCATGGCGCTGTTCTACGCCATTCCACACGATTGCTCGAAGCCAGAGGATATTGCGTTCGGACACACGTTCCTGCGGCGCTTTCTGGCCGGGTATCGCGCCGAAACCGCCATCGACGACGCGTGGATGGCGCGCATTCCGCTCTTCCTCAAGCTGCGCGAACTGGAGCTGTATGCTGCCATCCATCGCAGCATGGACCTGAACAACCTTGACCCGTGGTGCGCCAGCTTCATGGCCGGCCGCAGGCGCAAACTAGAAGCGGATGTTCCATACTTCGATCTCGACATGAGGCAACTGTGAACGAGTACCTGCAAGCCAACCTTAAATTGTGGAACGCCTGGGCCGCGCTGCACGCCGGCATGAGGTCCGAGGAGTACAGCTACAACATCGACGCCTTCAAGGCCGGCCGCTCGACGCTCTACCAGCTCGACATCGACGAAGTGGGGGACGTGGCCGGCAAGTCGCTGCTGCACCTGCAATGCCACATCGGGCTGGACACGCTGTCGTGGGCGCGGCGCGGCGCGCAGGTCACCGGCGCGGACTTCTCGGACACAGCCATCGCCGTCGCGCAACAGGTCAACGACGAACTGGGCCTGGGCGGGCGATTTGTGCGCAGCAACCTCTACGATCTGCCCGAGGCGCTGAACGAGCAGTTCGACGTGGTGTACACCTCCTATGGCGTGCTGTCGTGGCTGCCGGACATCCCGCGTTGGGGGCAGATCGTGGGCCAATTTCTGAAGCCGGGCGGCGTGTTCTACATTGCCGAGATTCACCCGTTTCTGTATGTGTTCGACGAGCGCAACTCCGGCAACATCAGCGAGTTGCGCGTCAGCTACCCGTACTTCCATCAGCCCGAGCCGACGCAATGGCCGGTGGAGGGCAGCTACGCTGATCCGACCGCGAAGATCGGGCCACTGACCGAGTATGGCTGGTTCTTCTCGTTGAGCGATGTGATCAATGCGCTTATCGACGCCGGCTTGACAATCGAGTTCGTGCGCGAATATCCGTTCTGCTGTTTCAAGGCCCTGTCGTTCCTCAAGCGCCACGACGATGGCTGGTGGTATCCACCTGAGGGCCAACATCTACTCCCGATGACTTTCACATTGCGAGCGCACAAATGACCGTCGTGAAAATCTGCGGCCTGACCAATCTCGACGACGCGCAGTGCGCGGTCGAAGCCGGGGCGGACCTGCTGGGCTTCATCCTGTATCCCAAAAGCCCGCGCTTCATTCCCCCCGCGCGCATTGCGCCGATCACCACCGCCCTGCGCGATCTGGCGCCGACGATGGTCACGGTGGGCGTGTTCGTCAATGAAACGCCGGACAACATTGTGCGCGCGCTGGACGAGGCCGGCCTCGATCTCGCCCAGCTCAGCGGTGACGAGCCGCCCGATGATCTGCGCGCGCTGCAAGGCCGGGGTTACAAAGCCGTCCGTGAGGCCACCGGCGCGCAAAGCTACCTCTCCCCAATCCAAACGCCAAACGCCAAACTCCAAAATCAGCCCGACTTGTTGCTCGACGCCAACCACCCTACCCTGTATGGCGGCAGCGGCATGCGCGCCGATGAATCGCTGGCGGCAGCGTTGTCGCAGAAATGCCGGCTGTTGCTGGCCGGCGGCCTGACGCCCGACAATGTGGCCAATGCCATTCGCATGGCCCGGCCCTGGGGCGTGGATGTCTCGAGCGGAATCGAGAGCGCACCGGGGCGCAAAGATCACGCCAAAGTGCGCGCCTTCATCGCCGCTGCCAAAGAGGCTTGATCCTATAAACCGCAAAGAAACAAACGACACGCAGGCAAACCTGATCCTGCTTCGCCGTTGTGGCCTGCGTGTCTTTGTGGTTCCTTCACAAGCCCCCTGGCGCTAAACCTTAAAACGTCACGCCGACTTTGATGGTCGTCTCCGGCCGGCTGAAGATCGCAGCCAGCGCAGCAGGCGCGCGCTCGAACGGCACAATCGGCGTGACCAGTCCTTTGCCGGTGATCAGGCCGCTGCAAAAAAGATCGGCGACCGTGTCGCGCTGGCGCGCGCCATCCCATAGCGGATAATCGCGGTCGGGATTGCCCCAACCTTCCCAGCACTGGCTGCCGATGATGCGGGGACGGTTGAGATGAAATTCTTCGTCGAGGCGCAACGCGCAGCAGTCTTTCGGCCCCCATGGCACATGGACAACCGTGCCGCATTGTCGGATGCAGCGGATAGCGTCGTGTAGCGCCCGCGCATTGCCCGAAGTCTCGATCGCCACATCGACACCCTTGTTGCCGGTAGCGTGCTTGATCTCCAGCGCAGCATCACAAGCGCGCGGATCGAATGCCTGATCGGCCCCATGCGCGGCTGCGTAGTCGCGCCGGATGGCGATGGGATCAACGGCGAAGACACGCCGCGCGCCGCCGGCCCGCGCAATCTGCACGGCCAGCAAGCCGATTGCGCCCAGCCCGTACACAGCCACGGTGTCGCCGATGCGGATGTTGCCGTCGCGCACAGCCACAAAGGCCACGTGGGCCGGGTCGTTGCACACGGCATCTTCATCGGTCTGGCCCTCCACCAGCCGCCACGCGCTTTCCGGCGCCTGATGCATCTCGCGGATGGGGCCGTAGGCGAAAACACGATCACCAACCTTAAAACGCGCGACCTGCGCGCCCACGGCGCTGACGATGCCGACCACGGTGTTGCCGATGCCGCGCTCCGCAGGCTGGGTCAGCAGCGCGTCGGGGTCTTTGGGAACGAACATGCGCAACTCGGCATCCCAGCGCTTTTCATCAAACGGGCTGCCGGTAATGGCGTGCACTTCGGTGCCGTGCTTGGGCGCGGCAAAGGCGACGCGCACGCGCACATCCTGCGCGCCCAACGGGGGCAATTCGTAATCGCGGAAGCGGAACGACGAGCCATCTACGGTGACGATCTCTCGCGGCATCTTCATCCTCCTGAGTGCGGACATTGCTGCGCAGGCATTGTAATGCGCCAGGGCGCATGTCTGTCGTCTACAATACCGTCCCTGAGCTATGACCGAGCAATTACCTGACCCCAACGGCAAATACGGCCCCTACGGCGGGCGCTATGTGCCCGAGACCCTCATGCCGGCCCTCGACGATCTGATCGAAGCCTACGACGAATTCCGCGAGGACGCTTCGTTCCGCGCGGAGTTCGTGCATCTGCTGCAAACCTACGTGGGCCGGCCCACGCCGCTGACTTACGCGCGCCGGCTGAGCGAACACCTGGCCGGCGCCCGGATTTACCTCAAGCGCGAAGATCTGGCCCACACCGGCGCGCACAAGATCAACAACGCGCTGGGGCAGGCGCTGCTGGCGAAGCGCATGGGCAAGCAGCGCGTCATCGCGGAGACCGGCGCCGGCCAGCACGGCGTCGCTACTGCCACTGCCTGCGCTTTGCTCGGCCTGCAATGCGTGGTGTATATGGGCACGATCGACATGGCGCGCCAACAGCCCAACGTGGACCGCATGCGCCTGCTGGGCGCCGAGGTGCGCGGCGTGGACAGCGGCACGAAAACCTTAAAAGACGCCGTCAACGAAGCGATCCGCGATTGGGTCGGCAACGTGCGCGACACCTACTACATCATCGGCAGCGCGCTCGGCCCACATCCTTACCCGCTGATCTGCCGCGAGTTCCAGTCGGTCATCGGGCGCGAGGCGCGTGAGCAGATGCTGGCACAGGCCGGCCGGCTGCCCGACGAGGTCATCGCCTGCGTCGGCGGCGGCAGCAACGCCATCGGCATCTTTTACGCCTTCCTCGACGATCCCGTGCGGCTGGTGGGAGTCGAGGCCGGCGGCTACGGCATCGACACCGGCAAGCACGCCGCGCGCCTCGCCATTTCCGATTTTGGATTTGCGATCGCCGATTCGGGCGATGAGCAATCCAGAATCCAGAATCCAGAATCCAAAATCCAAAATCCAAAATCCAAAATCGGCGTGTTTCAGGGTATGCGCACGATGGTGCTGCAGAACGACGATGGGCAGATCGCAGAGACGCACTCTGTCTCCGCCGGCCTGGACTACGCCGGGGTCGGGCCAGAGCACGTCTACCTGCGCGACCTGAAGCGCGTCGAGTACACCGCCGCTACCGACAACGCCGCGCTCGAAGCATTTCATACCCTGTGCCGGCTGGAGGGCATCATCCCCGCGCTCGAATCGTCGCACGCCGTAGCCGAGGCGATCCGCCGCGCGCCGACCCTGCCACGCGACAGCATCTTGCTGGTCAATCTCAGCGGCCGGGGCGACAAGGACCTCAATACGGTGATGAAGGCCGGGTTGAGGGTTGAGGGTTGAAGGTTGAAGGTTGAGGGTTGTGGGTTGTGGGTTGACAGTTGAGGGTTGAAGGGTTGATGAGGTAGCATGGCGGCAATACAACGATTTGAGGACATCGAGGCATGGCAAACGGCGCGGGAGTTGACGCGACTTGTCTACCGGCTGTCGAACCAGAATGCCTTTTCACGAGATTTCGGCCTGCGCGATCAGATGCGCCGCGCGGCAGTCTCTGTGATGTCGAACATTGCCGAAGGCTTTGAAAGTCGAACACGGGCATTGTTCATAGACTTTCTCGGGCGCGCAAAAGCGTCGTGCGCTGAAGTGCGCGCAGGCTTACGTCTGTATTGACGCAGACTATGTCAGCCAGAGCGAATTTGAACAGATCGTTCTGCTGAGCGACCGATGCGCGCGCCAGATCCATGGGTTTGTCGATTATCTTCAGCACTCAACACACAAATAGCCGCCCGCGCATTTTGTATCCCTGACACACATGGAGTCTTCAACTCAAACCCTTCAACCTTCCACATTGAACTCTCAACCCTCAACGCTCAACGCTCAACCTTCCACCTTGAACCCTCAACCTTCAACCCTCAACCCTCAACCCTCAACCCCGCACGCCGAACCCGCCGGCGCGCGAATCATCCTGGACGGCGACCTGGCCCTGGCTGTGGACGACAGCGGCAAAGAGCACGTTATCACCATTCAGGCCGGCAAGAAGTTCGAGACGCATCACGGCATCATCCACTTCGATCAGGTGATCGGCCAGCCGTGGGGCTGCCTGATCCAGTCCACTCAGGGTCATCCCTACCTGTTCGTGCCGCCCGGCACAGCCGACCAGATCCGCCACATCAAGCGCAAGTCTCAGGTGATCTTTCCCAAAGACAGCGCCTACATTCTGATGCGGCTGGATGTGAAGCCGGGCAAGCGCGTGCTCGAATCGGGCTGCGGCAGCGGCGGGTTGACGCTGGCGCTCGCCACCGCTGTGGCGCCTACCGGCCGCGTGTACAGCCAGGAGATCCGCGAAGACTTCATCGCCCTGGCGCGACGCAACATGCAGAAGGCCGGCCTCGATGCCTGGGTGACGTTCATCCACGCCGACGCCACGCAGGGCTTTCTTGTCGATGAGCCGGTCGATGCCATTTTCATCGACATGCCGCAGCCGTGGACGTGCCTGGCGCAGGCGCGCGCCGCGCTGAAGAATGGCGGCTTCTTCGGGGCGCTCGTTCCCACCACTAATCAAGTGCAGGACGTGCTGCGCGGGCTGGAACAGAACGCCTTCGGACTTGTCGAGGTCGAGGAGTTGTTGTTGCGCGCGTACAAGCCTGTGCCCGACCGGCTGCGCCCGCGCGACCGCATGATTGCCCACACCGGCTACCTGATCTTCGCCCGCGCCGCCGTCAAGCCGCTGTTCACCTTCGGCTCGCGCGAAGCCAAAGCCCGCGCCGAACGCGAAGCGCGCGAAGCAGCCGAGCAGGCGCGCGCCGGCATCAGCGCTGAGACCAACAACGAGGCGGACTCGGCCGACGATATGCACGGCGAGGACTGACACTCTCGCGTGTCAGTGCCACTCGTTGTTGGGAAAGAAGATGACCCGCTTGTAGACGGATGTGGCCGGCCGGGTCAACATGAACTCGACCAGCTCGGCAACCTCTTCAGCGGCGAGAATGCTCACGTCGCCGCCATGATACGGGTTGTTGGCATTCCACAGCGGCGTTGCCACCGCGCCGGGGCACAGCACATACACCAGGATGCCGTGCGGCAGCACCTCCTGCGCGACCGCGTCGCTGAATCCGACCATGCCGTGCTTCGAGGCGCTGTAGGTCGTCTCGTAGGGGATGCCCCGCGTGCCCGACACCGAGGCGATGTTGACGATGCGCCCGGCTTTGCGCGCCATCATGTATGGCAGCACCAGCCGGGTGCAGTACATCGTGCCTTTGAGGTTGGTGTCAATGATCTGGCCCATCGTTTCGATATCCTGGTCCCAGAAGTTCAGCCGCTCGTAGATACCGGCATTGTTGATGAGCACGTCGATCGGCCCGTAGCTGGACTCGATGCGCTCGAACGCAGATTGAACCTGCGGCGGCGCCGTCACATCGACCTGCATGGGCACAATGGCGCCGGGGCGCTGCGCCGCCAACGCGTCGAGCTTGTCCTTGCTGCGCGCCAGCCCAAACACCCTGTGGCCGCGCTCTGCCAGCCGCAGCGCAATCACCTCACCGATCCCACTACTCGCTCCGGTCACAACAACATTCATGATTCCTCCTCACAGTCGTCAGATGACAGATTACAGATTACAGATTACAGATGACAGAGCACAGAGGGCAGATCACAGATGCCAGAGGTCGTTCTGTGCTCTGTGCTCTGTGTTCTGTGGCTCTGAGTTCAGCGCTCTGCGCTCACCACCGCCTTGACCACGCCGGCATCGGGATCAAGCCAGGCCGGGAACGACTCGATCAACGTATCGAATGTGGCCCGGTGCGTGATCCAGTGCGTGGTGTCGATCAGGCCATGCTCCATCAGTTTGAGGATGCGCTTGAATTCGGCCGGCGTCGCGTTGCGCGTGGCATATAGCGTCAACTCGCGGCGGTGAAAATGGGGGTCGTTGAAAGACACATCGCCCTGAAACAGGCCGACCAGCACCAGCCGGCCTGTGGGGGCTGTGTAGTCGAAGGCGGCCTGCATGGACTGCTGATTGCCGGTGGCGTCGAATACCGTTGTCGGCAGATCGCCGCCGGTGATGTCGCGCAACTGCGCCGGCACATTCCCCGTGCCATCGAGCGCCGCATCCACCACGAAGTGTTCGCGGCAAAAGCGCAACCGCGCCTCGCTCACGTCCAGCACAATCATTCGCGCGCCGGCGAGTTGAACGAACTGCAAGACCGACAGACCGATCGGCCCGGCGCCAATCACCAGCGTCCATTCGCCCGGCTCCGGCGTGGCTCGCGTCACCGCGTGCGCGCCGATGCCCAGCGTCTCGACCAGCGCCAGTTGATCCAACGTCAGCGTATCTGATCGGTAGAGCTTGTGGGCCGGCACGAGGATGAACTCGCGCATACCGCCGTCCATGTGCACACCCAGCACCTTCAGGTTGGCGCAACAATTCGTGCGCCCGCGCCGGCAGGCAATGCACTGCCCGCAGTTCATGTACGGCTCGACCGCGCAACGATCGCCGGGACGCAGCGGCAGATACGGCGCGCCGGAAGACTGCGGGCCAAGTTCCACCACCTCGACACCCAGTTCGTGGCCGATGATGCGCGGATACTCAAAGAACGGCTGCTTGCCGCGATAGCCGTGCAAGTCGGTGCCGCAGATACCAACACGATGCACGCGCACCAGCGCCTCGCCAGGTCCGGGCCGGCCGGGGGCCGGCGTGTCGCTCAACGCAAATCGAAACGGCTGCTCCAGGGTAATTGTTCTCATTCTGCTCACTCGGCGGTCGATTGTCGGTCGTCGATATTTCGTCGCCGCGCAGCGATACGCAACACGCAATATGCGAAACGCAACACGCCTCTCCACTCGGCAGGTATCATACACACAACACGGATCGGGGAGCAGCGAGGAAAGAGCATGATCGTTCACCTGAGAATCAATGGAGCGGATCGGGAACTGGCGGTTGCGCCGAATGAGACCCTGTTGTCGGCATTGCGGCGGGCCGGCTACTACAGCGTGAAACATGGCTGCGAGACGGGCGAGTGCGGCGCGTGCGCCGTCCTGATGCGCCCCATTCCCACGCGGCCGCAATCAGGCAGCGCCCCGCCGGCCCCTTTCCGCATTGTGAATACCTGCGTGATGCTTGCCGCGCAAGCCGAAGGCGCCGACATCCTCACGGTGGAATCGATGGGCGACCGCGTTCGCCTGAGCACACTGCAACAATGCTTCATCGACAACGGGGCCATTCAGTGCGGCTATTGCACGCCGGCCCAACTTCTGGCCGCCAAAGCCTTGCTCGACTGCAACCCCAACCCGTCGGAAGCCGAGGTGCGCGAAGCGCTGAGCGGCGTGCTGTGCCGCTGCACCGGCTACCTCAAACCCGTGCAAGCCGTCCTCAATGCGGCGCGCATCCTGCGCGGCGACACCGACCGGCTGCCACCGTTTCAGCGCGTCGTTGCCGGCGGGCCGCCGACCGCCCCGGCCAGTGGCCCACACACCGGCGACGCAGACTGGGGCAATGCGCCCAGCGCCGATACGTCTCCCAGCCGGCAGAGAGATACCCAGACCCTGACCGACCAGACAACGGCCCCCGGTCTGCAATTCACCGTCCTGCCCGAACTCGAGACAGCCACCATCGGCAAAGCAGAGAAGAAAGTGGACGCGGCAAAGCTGGCGCAGGGCAAGCCGGCCTTCGTCGATGATTACCCCATGCAGGGCATGCTGCACGCCGCCCTGCTCACCAGCCCACACGCGCACGCTCGAATCCGCGACATCCGCGTGGACAAAGCCAGAGCGTTGAAGGGCGTGCATGCCGTGTTGACTTACAAGGATGTGCCGCGCGTGATCTACGCCTCTGGCGGCCAGTCCTACCCCAACCCACCGCCTTACGATCAGGTCAGCCTGGACAGCAAAGTGCGACACGTGGGCGACCGCGTGGCGGTGGTTGCCGCCGAGACGCCCGAAATCGCGCAACAGGCCCTCAAGCTGATCGAAGTGGACTACGAGGTGTTGCCGGCGGTGTTCGATCCCGACGAAGCCATGCGCCCAGGCGCGCCGGTCATCCACGATGAGCCGGACGCGGTCAACATCAAGAATGCCTCGCGCAACATTGTCGCGCAACCCTATGCCCTGGTGGGCGATATCGACGCCGGCTTCGCGGAGAGCGAAGTCGTGATCGAGCGCGAGTACCGCGTGCAACAGGTGCAGCAGGCCAGCATTGAGCCACACGTGTGCATGACCTGGTGGGACGAGGACGACCGGCTGGTGATCCGCACCAGCACCCAGGTTCCATTCCACGTGCGCCGCATGATCGCACCACTGATCGGCCTGCCGGTCAAACGCATCCGCGTCATCAAGCCGCGCATCGGCGGGGGATTCGGCGGCAAACAGGAGATGTTGATCGAAGACCTGTGCGCGCACCTGACGCTGGCCACCGGCCGGCCGGTGCGCTTCGAGTACACCCGCGAGCAGGAGTTCACCTCGGCCCGCTCGCGCCACCCGCAACGCATCGTGTTCAAGGCCGGCTTCAAGCGCGACGCTGCCGGCGCGCCCATATTGCACGCCCTGCGCCTGTACGTGTTGGGCAACACCGGCGCCTATGGCACACATGGCCTGACCGTGCAAACCGTCAGCGGCCTGCGCGGACTCAGCACCTACCGCTGTCCGAACATGGAGTTCGCCTGCGATATCGTCTACACCAACATTCCCACGCCGGGTGCGTTTCGAGGCTATGGCGCGCCACAAGCCGAATTCGCCCTGGAATGCCTGATGGACGAAGCAGCGGCGCTGTTCGGCCTCGACCCAATCGAGTTTCGTCGGCCCAACTGGGTGCGCGTGGGCGATAGCCTGCCGCTGGCCAAAGCGTTGGGTGAAGCGCGCGAAGGCTTCGATCAAGTCATCAAGACCTGCGCGTTGGAAGAATGCCATCAGCAGGGCATGGCCGCCATGGGCTGGCACGACCGCGATCGACGGGGCGGAGTCGCCACACAACCCTACCCCGACCGGCCCTGGATTCGGCGCGGCATCGGGGTGGCAACCTGCATGCACGGCACAGCCATCGCCGGCCTGGACATGGGCGCAGCCAGCATCAAGATGAACGACGATGGCTCGTTCAACGTGGCCGTGGGCGCGACCGACATCGGCACCGGCAGCGACACCGTGATCGGGCAGATCGTGGCCGAGACGCTCGGCGTGCCACTCGAAGACATCATCATGCACTCGTCGGACACCGACTTCACACCCTTCGACACCGGCGCATACGCTTCATCCACCACCTACATCAGCGGCGGCGCAGCCCGAAAAGCCGCCGAGCAGGTAGCGCAACAAATCCGCGAGGTGGCGGCGCACATGCTCAGCCGCCAGTCAGCGGTGGCCAGTCATGACATCATCTTGCGCAACCGGCGCGCGTGGGCGCCCGATGGCCGGAGCGTCAGCCTGCAAGAGGTGGCGCTGTTTGCGACCCACCAGGAGAACCAGCATCAGATCATGGCGACCGCTTCGCACATGAGCTACGACTCACCGCCTCCCTTTGGCGCGCAATTCGCCGAGGTGGAAGTGGACACGCAAACCGGCGAGGTGACCGTCACCCGGCTGGTGATGGCAGTGGACTGCGGCGTCGCCATCAACCCGGCCACAGCCAGCGGACAGATCGAAGGCGGCAACGTGCAGGCGCTGGGCTACGCGGTCAGCGAAGAGATGGCCTACGACGATCAGGGCCGCGTGCTGAACCCGCGCTTTGGGCCATACCGCATCTTCGCCGCCGATGAAACGCCGGAGTTGCAGGCGATCCTGGTGCAAACCTATGAGCCATCCGGCCCCTACGGCGCCAAAGCTGTTGCCGAAATTCCGATGGACGGCGTGGCGCCGGCTGTGGCAAACGCGGTGTTCCACGCTACGGGCAGGCGTTTCTACCAATTGCCCCTGACGCCGGAACGGGTATGGCGTGCGCTGCGCAACGGGTCAGCAGAGGAATAAAAGAAATCAAGGGGTGGGGGTAACCCCTCACCCCTGACATGTTTGGAAGCGATTATTCGTTTGCTTTCTTGCCCAACGCCACACTGCGCTCATAGGCTGCCCACACGGCGCGGGCCAGCACCGTGCGCAGGCCGCCTTCTTCCAGGATGTAAAGGGCTTCGGCGGTAGTGCCGGCCGGCGAGGTGACCTGGTTGCGCAACTGGGCCACGTGCTGGCCAGACTGGATCGCGTAATCCACACTGCCCTTCACCGTCTGCATCACCAGATATTCAGCCACCGCGCGCGAAAAGCCAAGATGCACGGCCACATCGATCATGGCTTCCATGAACAGGAATACATAGGCCGGGCCGGTGCCGCTAAGTGCGGTAACCATATCCAGGTAGTGTTCGTCCTCGAAGAACACTTCCTTGCCCATGCACTGCAGGACGACGCGCGCCTGTTCGCGCTGCACGTCGGTCACGGCCGGCGTGCAGGTCCAACCAGTGATGCCCTCGCCAATCTGAGCCGGCGTGTTGGGCATGGCGCGCACAATGGGGTGCCCATCCCCCAACCCTTCGGCGATGCGGCGGATGGGCACGCCGGCGGCAATGGAAATCACCAACGTGTCAGAAGGGACATGGCCGCGCAGCCCCTGCAACACCGCCGGCATAACCTGCGGCTTGACCGACAGGATAACAATATGCGCACCGGCCACGGCCTCTGTATTGCTGGCCGTCACATGGACCCCAAACGCTTCGGCCAACTTGGCGCGTCGCGCTTCGAGTGGCTCAGCCACGACAATGTCCTCAGGTTTCAGCAGGCCACCGCGCAACAAACTGTTCGCGATGGCTTCGCCCATTACTCCGCCGCCGATGAATGCGACTCTCTGGTTGTTTAACATAATCTATATTGCTCGCGTGGGCTGCAACAAGGGCCTGTCAATCAATCAGCAGTCATGATCGGAAAAGTCACCCAGTTGCGCCGATAGTCTATAATGGTGCGAGTATACGAGGGAAAACTGAATGGCAAACATCATCGACCAGATCCTGGGTCTGTTCTCATTGGACCTGGGCATTGACCTTGGCACCGCCAACACATTGGTGTCTGTGCGGAGCAAAGGAATCATCATCAATGAGCCGTCGTGGGTTGCCGTCAATCGCAAGACACGCCAGGTGCTGGCGGTAGGCGCAGAGGCCAAAGAGATGGTCGGCCGCACGCCGGCCAAGATCATCGCGATTCGCCCGTTGCGCGATGGCGTGATCTCGGACTTCGAGATCACCGAAGCCATGCTCGACTATTTCATCCGCAAAGCGCACAGCCGCAGCCTGTTCAACATTCCCCGGCCGCGCGTGGTGATCGGCATCCCCTCTGGCGTGACGGAAGTGGAGAAGCGCGCCGTGTACGACGCGGCGCTTTCGGCCGGCGCGCGCGAGGTGTACCTGATCGAAGAGCCGATGGCGGCCGGCATCGGGGCCGGCTTGCCGGTGACCGAGGCGCATGGCAGCCTGATCGTGGATATTGGCGGCGGCACGACCGAAGTGGCCGTGTTCGCGCTGGGCGGCATTGTGGTCAGCCGGTCGGTGCGCGTGGCCGGCGATGAGATGGACGAAGACATCATCAATTACGCCCGGCAGAAATACAACCTGCTGATCGGCGAACGCATGGCCGAGAAAATCAAGATCGCCATCGGCTCGGCCTTCCCGCTGCCCGAAGAAAAGACGATGACCCTGCGCGGGCGCAACCTGGTCACCGGCCTGCCCGAGTCGGTGGAGATCTCATCCATCGAAGTGCGCGAGGCGCTCTCGAACTCGGTCAACACGATTGTCGATTCGATCCGCGCCACGTTGGACGAGACACCGCCTGAGCTGGTGGCCGACCTGATGGAAACCGGCATCTGCATGGCCGGCGGCGGCTCGTTGTTGCAGGGTCTGGTCGAGCGGGTGGCCGACGAGACCAACATTCACACGTGGCTGGCCGAAGATGCCCTGACCTGTGTAGCGCGCGGCGCAGAAGCCGTGCTGGAGAACCTGGACTCGCTGCGCGAGGTCCTGGTCGGCCTGGAACGGCACAGCACATCGCGCAACACTCTGGCGCTGACCAGCGGCCGGCGCGTGGCCTGACGCTCGCTAACCCCGTGCTCATTTGAACCGCCGAACCTCTCGCCCACTGCTTGCCCCGATCCTGATTGCGATCGCCGGCATTGTGCTGGTGCTCAGCCTCAGCAGCCAGATTCCCCGCGCAGCGGAAGGACCGTTTTCGATTGTGCTGGCGCCGCTACAACAGCTTTTCAGCGGCGCCGGGCGCGCGATCAGCGACTTGTTCCGCAGCGCGGGCGAGTTGCAGGACCTGCGCCAGCGCGTGCAAACCCTACAGCGACAGGTGGATGAGCTGAGCATCGAAAATCTGCGCCTGCGCGAGTTTCAGGCCGAGGTGCGCCAGTATCGCGACCTGCTCAACTTCGCCAGCCAGAACCCAATCTACGATGTCGTGGGCGCGGATGTCATCGGGCTGAGCGCCAGCTGTGGCCCAGACGATGCGAATCGGCTGCGCGCCGGCGTGTGCGCCAACGTGATCGCCAGCGACCCGAGCCCCTTTTCGCGGTATCTGACAATCAATGTGGGCCGGCAGCATGGCATTCGGGTCGGCATGCCGGTTGTGGGTGGCGGATTGGCGCTCATCGGGCGCGTCGGTCAAGTAAATGAGGTGTCGTCGCAGGTGCAGTTGCTGATCGACCCTAATTCGTATGTCAATGTGCAAGTGGTGTCATCACGCGCCACCGGCACGGTCGCCGGCCAGAGCGACGGGAGCTTGCGGTTGCAAAACGTGCCTCAGACCGACAACCTGGAGACCGACGACATTATCGTCACGAGCGGCCTTGGCGGCGCCCTACCCGGCCAGTTGCCAGTGGGCCGGGTCGAGCGCATCATCAGCACGGACGCCCAGTTATTCAAGGAAGCCGTGGTCCGGCCGGCAGTGGACTTCAACCGCATCGAAATCGTGCTCGTGATCACTACCGCGCCGAACATGACCACGACGCTCCAGGCGCCGTGATTGGGTGACAGGGCGCCGGGGCATCAAGGTGTCAGAGTGTCAGGTGTCAGGGTGTCGGGGCGTCAGGGGTGATCGAGGTAATCACTCAATGACTCAGTGACACAATGACCCAATGGCTCAATCACGATGAGATGGCATGTTGGCGCATTGGTAGTTTTGTTGGTGTTGGCGCTGGCCGAAACAAGCCTGCTGCCTGTGGCGATTGGCGATGGTCTGCGACCAAGCCTGGTGCTGATCGCCACTGCTGTATGGGTGGCCCTGCGCGGCGTCGAAGGGTTGTTCTGGGTGTTTGTGGGTGGCTTCATGTTGGATCTGACCTCGAACTTGCCGGTTGGGTTGACCAGCCTGAGCCTGCTGCTCGGCAACGTAGTGGCCGCCATTCTGGATCGCGCACCCATCCCGTCGGCGGCGGTGCGCTCCTCAACGTGGGTGGCGCTTGTTACCGTGGTATCGTATGGTTTGAACATCGCCGGCATGGCCGTTAGCGGCCTGGACGTCGATGTGGTATATGCAATGACGAACGTGATCCTGCCATTGCTGGTGATTAACCCGGCGCTGGCCGTTGTCGCGCATGTGGCGCTGAATCAGGTTTCCCTGCGGCAGCGTCGAAGGGAAGCCGGCAGAACGATCGCGCTCTAGCCCAACCAGCAGTTCGCGCGAACCGATGATTGTCAACGACCTGCCTATCCGCCGGCGCACCAGCCAGACCCCCCCACCCGACAACCAGGGCGGCCGCACCCGGTTGTTGATGCTCGGCGTCGGGATGTTGATCGCTTTCGTCCTGCTGTCTGCCCGGCTGTACGATCTGCAAATCACCTATCAGCGCGGCTTCGAACTGCAAGCGCGCCGCAACAGTCTGGTAGAGCGCAAAATCCCCGCACCCAGAGGACTGATCTACGACCGCAACGGCGAGGTGCTGGTGCGCAATGCGCCGGCCTTCCAGGTTGCCATCATTCCCGTTCGCCAGTATCAGTCCGACAACCTGATCGAGCGCCGGATCAAGCGGATGGAGATCTACAATCATCTGGCGCAGATGATCAACCAGCCGGGCGTGACCGCCGGCGATATCTACACCAGGGTGCTGGCCAAAGTGCAACAGGGCCGGCCCTACGACCGTGTGGTTGTCGCAGACAACGTGCCGCGCGAAACCGCCCTGGTGATCCAGGAACAGGCGCTCGCCATGCCCGGCGTGGTGGTGCAGAGCATCGGCTCGCGCACTTACCCGTATAAGGAATTGTTGGGCAATATCCTGGGGTACATCGGCCGCATTCCCGCCGGCCAGGAAACGCAGTACGAACAGGACGGATACGATCGCGACGACCGGGTTGGACTGGCCGGCATCGAATTCGTTGCCGAGGCGCACCTGCACGGCGTGAAGGGCAGTGAGACGATTCTAGTCGACGCCTCGGGCGAAGAGTTGCGCCGGGAGGGCGAGCCGGTAGCGCCCAAAGAGGGTCACAGTGTGCGCCTGACGCTGGATTTGCGCCTGCAGAAGATCATCTCCGACGCGCTGATCCCGGCCATGCAATTGCGCAACTCCCCGCGCGGCGCTGTCGTGGCGCTGAACCCCAGGACAGGCGAAGTGCTGGGCATGGTCAGCGTGCCGGGATACGACAACAATCTCTTTGTGCAGGGCATCTCACAAAAGCAATGGCAGGCCTTCCAGGAAGACCTGCATAACCCCCTGCTAAACCATGCCACCGATGATCTGGTTCCGCCCGGATCGACGTTCAAGATTGTCACCACAGCCGCCCTGCTCGAAGAAGGAGCCGTTACGCCCTACACTGTCATCAACGACCCGGGCATCTTTACCCTGCCGGACCAGTATGACCCCGATAACCCGGCCAAAGGCCAGAAGTTCTACTGCTGGATTGCGCTGTCCACGGGCGGCCAACACGGGCCTCAGCGCATCACCGATGCCCTGAGGAATTCGTGCGACACCTACTTTTACAAGGCGGTTGGCGGCTACGCTCCGGAGAACATCCCCGGCATGGGGCCGGACAAGCTCGCCAAGTGGATGGGCATTTTCGGCATCGGCGAGCCGTCGAAGCTCGAGATCGGCTTTGGGCGCGGATTTGCGCCCACGCCGGCCTGGAAGCGCAACACCTTCGGCGATGTGTGGACGACCGGCGACTCTTACAACATGTCCATCGGACAGGGTTTCGTGCTGGCCACGCCGCTGGAAATGGCAAACGTGATGGCATCCATCGCCAACGACGGTGTGCTGATGCAACCCCAACTGGTGCGCGAAGTCGTGGACAGCGACGGCAAGGTCATTCGAGCTTTCGAGCCGAAAGTGATCCGCAAGCTGCCCATCTCCGAGTCGACCCTGCGCCTGATTCAGCAGTCGCTGATCGACGTGGTGAGCGACAGCGGCACGGCGCGCATGTCACAGATTCCGGGATTTCAGTATGCCGGCAAGACCGGCACAGCCGAGTTCTGCGACGATGTAGCCATCAAGACCGGCGTGTGCTATAACGGCATCGCCTACCTGCCCACCCATGCCTGGTTCGTGGCCTATGCGCCGGCTGTGAACCCAGAACTGGCTCTGGCCGTGTATGTGTGGAACGGCGGCCAGGGGTCGGGTGTCGCGGCGCCGATTGCCCAGCGCATCATCGCCGGGTATTTCAACATTCCGTTGGAGAAGCCGGCAGCGATCGAAAAATCTGCGCTAGAATGAGACCTCACAAGCGCCAGGCAACGCGCGCACTGTCCCTTTTCGCCGTCCACCCGCCATAGCCCCTTCGGACCCCATTGCCCGACCACCGCGGACTCAGTCATTTCTGCGCGCAATCTACGTGCTTTTTGGGCTACTCCGCGCTTAGAATGGCGCAAACATCTTGCGGGGTTCGTGCTATGGTCACCATAAAGGGATTGCGTGAAGGGCTGTTGATCAATTTCGGGGAAGAACTCTGGCTATCTCAGCTTCGCGATCTGGAGTCGAAGCTGCAGTCCAATCCACGCTTCTTTCGCGGCGGCCAGGTGACACTGAACGTTCACCGGCTGTCTCTTTCTGCCGATGATATCCGGCGGGCGCAGACGCTCCTGAACAGGCACGGCGTGACATTGCAAGCTGTGCTGGCCCAAGACATCCACACAGTCACCAATGTGATCGAACTCGGGCTGCCCACCAAATTGAGCGATCCTGAGTCACTGCCAGACAGGCACAGCCTTGGAAGGCCGGCCAAAGACGCGCCAACGTTGCCGGACAGCACGGTGCGCGTGCCCAAGCAAAGCCTGACCAGATCGACCAGCAACAGTGTTGCCAGCAACAGCGTCGGCGCGGATGCAGGCATCGCGCAAGACGCCAGCCGAGTCATCGGCCAGGTGGAAGGCAGTGACGGGCTGCTGGTCCGGCGTCGACTGCGTTCGGGGCAGATTCTTCGGCATCCTGGCCATATCGTCGTGCTGGGCGATGTCAATCCGGGTTCGCAGCTCATCGCCGGCGGTGACATTGTGGTATGGGGTAAACTGCACGGGTCGGTTCATGCCGGGGCGCTCGGCGATGCGGGCGCAACGATCTGCGCGCTCGAGTTCGCGCCCAGCCTGATCCGAATCGCAGACGCCACGCGCGCCAGCAGGCCAGGCGAGAGAAGAACAAAGCCGGCCAGGCCGGAGATGGCGCTGATAGAGGACCACGAGATCATGATTGTTGGTTGGCAGGCAAAGTAGGGCCATGGAATCAGTAGTCATCACTATCACCTCGGGCAAGGGGGGTGTCGGCAAAACCACCTGCGCCGCCAACATCGGCAGCGCGCTGGGGATGTTGGGCAAAAGGGTCGTCTTGATCGACGGCGATATCGGCCTGCGCAACCTGGACATTGTGATGGGTCTCGAAAACCGCATCGTCTACGACGCGGTCGACTTCATCGAGGGGCGCTGCCGGCTGAAGCAGGCCCTCATCCGCGACAAGCGCGCCCCCGAGTTGTACCTGATGCCGACGGCGCAGACGCGCGATAAATCGGCCATCAACGCAGAGCAGATGGTGCGCCTGTGCGACGAGATGCGTGGCGACTTCGACTACATCATCATCGACTCTCCGGCCGGCATCGAGCAGGGTTTTCACACCTGTCTGGCGCCGGCCAACCGATGCCTGGTGGTCACCAACCCCGAAGTGTCATCGGTGCGCGACGCCGATCGTGTGATCGGGCTGATCGAAGCCGCCGAGAAAGGGCCGGCCCAACTCGTCATCAACCGCATTGTGGCGGCGCGGGTGAAACGCCAGGAGATGCTGTCCACCGACGACATCACCGAAGTGCTGTCCACTGAGATCATCGGCATCGTGCCCGAAGACGAGAATATCCTCATGTCCAGCAATCGCGGCCATCCGATCGTCATGAACGGCAAGAGCCCGGCGGCGCTGGCGTTTCAAGACATCGCACGCCGAATCATGGGTGAAGACATCCCGCTGCAGCCACTGCGGACATCCGGTTCAATTCTGCAACGCCTGTTTGGCCGCGCCTGAGCGGCCGTTCACAGACAGCGCCCGATGAACATCCTCAAGCAACTCTTCGGCAGCAGGAACACCGCTGACACCGCCAAGCAGCGCCTGCGCTTCGTGTTGATTCATGACCGCGCCGAGATCCCCCCCGGCCTGCTCGAGTTGATCAAGGACGACATCATCGCCGCCATATCGGCCAGAGTGCCGGTCGATCGTGACGGCGTGGTGGTACAGTTTGAACAAGAACACAATGAGAGCCGGGTGCTGGTAGATGTGCCCCTGCTGACGCTGAATGGCGAGCGCAGGAAGGCCAGGCGCAAGGCCTAAAGCGCCTCGCGTTACAACAGGCCCCGGCCATCCTAAAATTACCTGATGCCTGATCGACGTCTGTGGAGACACTTCGACTACTGGCTGCTGGCCGCCATCGTGCTGCTGCTGATGGGCGGCGTCGCGATGGTCTACAGCGCGTCGCGCGGCGATCCGGTCATTGAGCGCACCCCGACCGACCAGGCCATCACCGCGCTGGCCGGCCTGGTGGTGCTGCTCATCATCGCCGTCATCGACTACACCCTGCTCAAGAACGTCTCGTGGGCGTTCTACCTGTTCACGCTGGCGTCACTGGGGGCGGTGCTGGTGATCGGGGCGGAGCGATTTGGCGCGCGGCGCTGGTTCGAGTTGGGCGGGTTCGACATTCAGCCAGGCGAGCTGGCCAAACTGGCTCTGGGCATTGTGCTGGCCAAATTCGTCGCCGACCGCCAGGGCCGGCGCCCCTATCTGGAAACCGTTGTGCTGTCCGGCGTGTTGCTGGCCCCCTGCGTTGGCCTGATCATGCTCCAGCCCAACCTCAGCACCGCCATCACCCTCATCTTCATGTGGCTGGCCATCATCTTCGTGGGGGGGCTGGAGCGCCAACATCTCGTCATCATCACCGTGGCGGCCCTGGCGATGGTGTTTCTGGTCATCGAACTGGGGCTGATCGAAGACTACCAGGTCAATCGTATCCAGCAGTTGCTGGGGATCAACGTCGAGCCGGGCGAGACCTATCAAGCCGATCAGGCGCTGGTCGCGCTGGGTTCAGGCGGATGGTTTGGAGCCGGCTTCGCGCAGGGCCAGCAAAGCCAGTTGCGCTTCCTGCCGGTTCGCCACACCGACTTCATCTTCTCCGTCATCGGCGAGGAACTGGGCTTCGTCGGAGCGATGCTGTTCGTGACTTTTCTGGCGTTTGTGATCTTTCGCGCACTGCGGGCAGCCTGGATTGCGCGCGACACCTTTGGCCGGCTGCTGTGCGTGAGCATCGCTGCCGTGTTGTTCCTTCAAACGTACATCAACCTCGGCATGCAGGTTGGCCTTATGCCGGTCACCGGCGTCGTGCTGCCATTTGTCAGCTATGGGCGCAGCAGCCTCATCACGGCCCTGGCCGCCATTGGCATTATCGAAAGCGTAGCCATGCGCTACAAGAAGCTGGATTTCTAGGCGCGCCCGCTATTGCATCCGCAGCAGCACCGTCGCCGCCGACCACAGCGACTCCAGACTGTAAAACGCCCGCAGCGTCGGCGTGAATAGGTGCACCACCACGTCCCCGTAGTCAATCAGCACCCAGCCCGACTGCCCCGTCCCCTCTACGCGCCGGGGCGAGACGCGCTGACTGCGTTTCAGCACCTCAACAACATTGTCGGCGATGGCCTCAAGCTGGCGGTCGACGCTTCCCGTGGCGATCACAAAATAGTCCGCCACCGACGAAAGGTTGTGCAGATCCAGCAGAACGATATTGTCACCCTTCTTGTCTGCTGCCGCTGCCACCGCAAGTCGCGCCACATTGAGACTATCCGGCACAGTGCCCGCCGGCTTTCGGGGTCGTCGCGTCCCTGTTGCGCCTCGCAGGCTCGTCGAGCGACCTGCCTTCTCGATCTTTTCGCCGTCTATGGTTTGGCTCCTTTCACATCACAACTGAGGGGCCGGGCCGGCTGGCCGCCAGCCGCGCGCCAATCGGTCATGCTTCGATTTCATTATATACTTGGCGCAACTATGGGAGCCAACGTCACCCCCCTGCTGTTGCCGCTCGGCATTTGGCTCATGATGTCAGCGGCAATCCCACACAACAAAGAGGGACGGATTGCTGCCTCCGGGCTGTTGGCATTTGCGCTGGCAGCCTGCGCTTTCTTTTCAGTCGGATTCGGCCTGATGTTCGGCGGGATCGGGGCCGTGCTGGATGCGCCCGGCCTGAGCCGCTTTGTCACGTACTACACCTTCCCGGTGGCCGGCCAGGCATGGGGCCTGCTGGGCCTGCGCGGCTTCCTGCTCAACGACGCGACAGCTCCCGAGGCGCTGGGATTGTTCATCACCTACCTGCCGCTGGTTGCCACCAGCGCCATGTTGATGGCCGGCCTGATGGCGCGGCGATCGGGCTTCATTGCTCAGGCGATTGTCATCGGTATTGTCAGCGGCATCATCTTTCCTATCGCCGGGTTCTGGGTGTGGGGCGGCGGCTGGCTGGCCAAAACCGGGTTGAACCTCAACCTGGGGCATGGTGTGGTCGATCTGGGCGGACTGGCAACAACCGGCCTGATTGCCGGCGTGGCCGGCGCGGTGTGGCTGCTGCTCTCGCCCAAACGTCGGCGCAGTGTGGCCCCCGACCTGCCCGCCAATCACTTCCCATTTCGAGCATTGAGCGGCGGCGTGCTTGTTCTGGTCGGCGCCAGTTCATTTGTGGCCGGCAATCCGCTCTACGGTGCCCGGGCCAGCGCCATTGCTGCGCCCTATGCTGTGAATCTGGTTCTGGCCGGCGTCGTGGCTACCGCCGTCGCGCTGGCATACAGCTTCGTGGCGACACGGCGGGCAGATACGCTGTGCGCTGCGCGCGCCACCCTGGCTGCGGTCATCATCGTCAGCGCCGGTGGTCCGCTGTTCAGTGCCGGCCTGGCGGCAGCACTGGGAATCGTGGCCGCCTTGTTAGCCACGCTCGGCATGTACATGGTCAACGAAGTGCTGGGCTGGCCAGACGACAATGCCGTGATCAGCACAGCAGGGCTGGCCGGCGCAGTTGGCTTGCTGTGTGTTGGACTCTTCGCCAACGGCAGCTTTGGCGCCGGGTGGAATGGCGTCGGCGGGACATCCTTCCTGGGACAGAGCGGATTGGGCATTGTCGGGGCAATCACTTTCGGAACCCTGCCGGCCGACCCCGGCCAGTTGACCGCCCAATTCACTGCTATCGGCGCCCTCATCGCGCTCACCGTCATGGTCTTTGGCGTGCCGGCAGTTGCCCTGCACAAAGTGATTGGCGCCCGGCACATCGCCGAGATCGAGGAAACCACCGAGGCTCCGGTCATGGCGACATCCAGCGCAACCGCCGAACACTCGTATCGGCAGAAGAGTGCACAATCACTTCAGCCTGTCGCGGCAACACAAGCAGCGCCCGAGTCAGACGATACGCCGCCGGCCATACCAGCCCCGGCCACTCTCGGCGAGTTGCCACGCCATCGGCCCACGGTCGATGTGCCGGCCAACGGCAATGGATCAGAGCCGGCCGGCGCACCATCAGAGGCCGACGCGCCCGACGAGACCGCACGCGGACACAGCCTTCTGGACCGGATACGGCGCGAGCGCAGCAAGCCAGACGAGCAGGAAATGCCCCCCCGTGCACGCCGGGTAGCCTACCCCAATCGTGGCCCGGCGCGGCGAGTGATTATTCGCCCGCTGACCGGCGACCAGCCGACCCAACCGCCGACGGCAGACGAAGCCTGACGCCCGCGTTACTTTGCCGCGCGCTTGCGGGCAGATGCGCGCCACATGCCGGCCAGCCGCACATACATCACACCGGTGTAGTACGCCATGTACAGGCTGAGGCGCAGGCCGTGCCAGCCGTCTCGATACCCCTGCAGCGTGAAGAAGCGCCGGCGAAACTCGCGCGCCGGTTGCAGGACAAAGTTGTGTGGTTTGGGATGCACGCCTTGCCGGAACAGGATGCCGGCGTCCATTGCCGCGTACTTGCGCTGCTTGGCGTGGAACTGCGCCACCGTCTCGTAGTTGTAGTGCAGCAGCACGTTTTCCAGGCGTCCCATCTCGCCCTGGAAGCGGGCTACTTCATGCACTGCCCGTGACGGCTCGAAATCAGCCTTGCCCACCCGAAAGAGTCGGGCCTGGTAATCGGGGTACCAGCCGGCGCCAAGCGTCAGCCGACCGAAAAGATAGTTGTAGCGCGGGACAGCCCACACGTCGCGCCCCTCGCCATTGTTGCGCACAACCCGGCGTATCTCCTCGGCAAGCACCTCTGTGCATCGCTCGTCTGCATCCACAAAGAACACCCACTCCGTATCCACCCAGGTCAACGCTGCGTTGCGTTGTTGGGCATAGTTCTCGAACGGATGCTGATGCACGACTGCGCCGGCCCCGCGGGCAATGGCAATGGTGCGATCGGTGCTGAACGAATCGAACACGACGCGCCGATCGGCCCACGACAGCGTTTCAAGGCAGGCAGCGATGTGCTTCTGCTCGTTGAGGGTGAGAACGACTGCCGCAACGCGCGGCGCGCGGGAAGTATCGGCTGCCATCGCCGGTATTGTACCGTTCACCAATGCGCTGCGCGCAGTTTGCAACCCGCAGGTTAGTTTGTAGATTCGCCGCCTGCGCACGAATGACGTTTTCCTGCAATTCGGAGCGACAATTGCCCTGATTCATCGTACACACACCCCGGTGCATCTCGGCGGAACTGTGTATAATCCGGCTACCTGTTCGTCTGGCGACGTGGCCAAGTGGTAAGGCAAGGGTCTGCAAAACCCTGATGCGCGGGTTCAATTCCCGCCGTCGCCTCTCTCAAAAGGTTATCCACGGACGGAGGTCGGCAAATGCCGGCCTCCGTTTGCTTTTTTCGTCACCCGGCCAGCGTCGGGTAACGCTGGCGCAGCGCCTCTGCCAGCGCGCGATACGATTTGCGCCCGGCCAGCGCCATCAGCGTCGCCAGATGTGCTTCCAACGGCACGTCGCGCAATTCACCAGAGCGATGGATCTCCACCGCCTGCATCATTGCTTCGGCCCCCAGGCGCGGGTCGGCCTTCCCGTCGGCATTCTTGATCGAATGGATCGCCGAGCCGGCCAGGTACAACACGCTCTCGCCCAAGCCGCGCGCTTCCACATCCTGCAAGTTCAAAATGATGTTGCCCTGATCCAGACCACCGGCCCGCGCAATCATGGTCGGTCGAATGCCGGGCAGATCGCGTGTGAGCACTGCCTCCGACGCTTCCCACTCGTCGCCATAGGGCTTTAGGAATGGCGCGCCCGGCTTCACCGGCGCCGTCTGCCGAAAGTCGATGCCGTCCAGCCGCGCCAGCAGATCGATCACCTCGCGCCAGATGCCGCGCGTCTTCACCCCGATGCCGGCATTGTGGCCATAGATCGCCGGCGGGTTGGGCAAATGCTTTGTAGCCTCGCGCGCCATACGCACAGTCCCACCGGCCCATGTCTCGCTGAACATCACCGCGCTCGCCCCCGCCTCCAGCGCAGCATGCAGCGTGTCGATCAGCTCATGCGGCGCCCCGCTGATGTGCGGCGCGAAGAGCAGGCCCTTTCCATTGCGATAGTCGCGCGCCCGTTCGATGGCCGCCATCGCCCGGCGCGCGCGCTCCTTCACCGGCGAGTAGTCCAGGTTCGGGTACAGGTCCTCATCCTCTTTGACGAACAGGAACAATGGACAGCGCGCCGCCTCTTCGACCAATGCCTCCACCTCTTCCGGCGTGATGCCGGCGGTGGGTTTCAGGATCGTGCCGAAGGCCGGCTCGTCTGCGCCGAATCCTGTCAACTGCCGCACGCCGCGCGGGCCGTGGGCCGGGCCGGGAAAAGTGCGCAGCACGGCGTCGGGAATGTTCAGGCCGATCAGGCGCGCGTCCTGATTCTCGTACACATCGAAGATGATGGCCGCCGCCGTGGTGTGCAACAGATCGCACGAGGTGAGATGCCCGTCCGGCTGCAACATCATCTTCAGCGGGAACGCCACGTGCAGCAGGCCCAGCCGGCCTGTGCCGTCGAAGGCATCGACGCCGGCCGGCCTGGCCGAGCACTGCGCCAGCAACGACCCCGGCGGCGGATGCTTGACCCCGCTCGTCGCGTGATAGCTGATCTCGGCCACCGCTTCTGTCAACTTCATCGTGCGAAAGGCAAAGAAGTAAGTCGCCACAATCGCATCGTCAATGATAGGAGCAGGACTGACCGCCAGCCGTTCGCGCACAATCTGGCGCAAGCGTGCCTCGCGCGCGTCTGCGTCGTGCCACAACAAATCAAGAGTCGATTGATCGAGTGCTGTCATTGCCATTCACCGCCCTGCGTAAGCGTTCAGCCCACCCTCCCGCAGATTGTGAGCGCCAGAAGACTGCGGGAGGTTGAGCAACCATTGCCTTGTTATGCGTTCCGGCTTGATCTTGCCTGCCGAGTGTATACCAGCCGGCTACAATCCAGACTGCATCGCATCAGGAGAAGCTTTCATGACCATCGACCTGCGCAACCTATCGACCGGGCGCGAGATTCCGACCCGCACCTACAGCGACCAGCCGTACATCGTCAAGACCGCTGACGGGGCCTGGCTGTGCGCAGTGACCACCGGCGCCGGGCATGAGGGTGCCCCCGGCCAGATCGTGCATACACTGCGCAGCACGGATCGCGGCCAAAACTGGTCCGAGCCGGTTCCCGTCGAGCCGCCCGATGGCCCCGAAGCTTCTTACGCGGTTCTGCTCAAGACACCAGGGGGCCGCGTGTACATCTTCTACAACCACAACACCGACAACGTGCGCGAGATCGCAGCCGATCCGTCGCCCTGGCTGCCCGATGGCCGCTGCCGGCGCGTCGACTCGTTGGGCTATTTTGTCTTTAAGTTCAGCGACGACCACGGCCGAACCTGGTCGCCGCAGCGTTACTCCATCCCCGTGCGCGAGATGGACATCGATCGCCAGAATCCCTATCAGGGCCGCATCCGCTTTTTCTGGAACGTAGGCAGACCCTTTGCGCACGACGGCGCCGGCTATGTGCCGCTGCACAAAGTTGGCCGGATCGGCGATGGGTTCTTCGTCGTCAGCGAAGGCGTGCTGCTGAAGAGCACCAACATCCTCAGCGAACCCGACCCGGCCCGGATCGTATGGGAGACATTGCCCGACGGCGAGCATGGCCTGCGCGCGCCGGCTGGCGGTGGCACTGTGGCCGAAGAGCAAAGCTTCTGCGTGCTCAGCGATGGCTCGTTCTTCTGCGTCTACCGCACCATCGACGGCCACCCGGCATGCAGCTATAGCCGCGACGGCGGGCATACCTGGTCTGCGCCCGAATACCTGCGCTATGCGGATGGGCGGCTTATGAAACATCCACGCGCAGCCAACTTCGCCTGGCGCTGTGCCAACGGCAAATACCTGTACTGGTTTCACAACCACGGTGGACGATTCATCCGCGAGCATCCGCAGCGCCGCACCATCGCCTACGAAGATCGCAACCCCGTCTGGCTGTGCGGCGGCGTCGAGGCCGATGCGCCCGACGGCAAGATCATCCGCTGGTCACAGCCAGAGATCGTTTTGTACGACGACGACCCCTACATCCGCATCAGCTATCCCGATCTGATCGAGGAGAATGGCCGGTACTACCTCACCGAAACGCAAAAGAACATCGCACGCATCCATGAGATCGACCCCGGCCTGCTGGAAGGGCTGTGGCATCAGTTGGAGGATGCCACGCCATCCATTCCTGCCGACAGCGTGGCACTGGCGTTGCCCCAGCCCGGCTGCGCCATGCCGTGCGAAGTTCCCATGCCGGCGCTGCCCGCCTTCACCCGCCGCGACATGTCGCGCGCCGACTTTGGCACAGAGGATGTGCGCGCCGGCGTCACCATCAGTGTGTGGTTCCAGCTCGACTCGGCCGAGCCAGGGCAGGTGTTGCTCGACAATCGCACCGCAGCCGGCCAGGGCTTTTGCCTGACCACCATTGCAGGCAACACAGTCGAGCTGACATTGAACGATGGCCGAACCGAGAGCCGCTGGGCGTGCGATCCCGGTCTCATCCAGCCAGGGCAACAGCATCATCTCGCAGTTATCATCGACGGCGGGCCGAAGATTATCACCTTCATCGTAGACGGCCGGTTGTGTGACGGCTGTGAAGATCGCCAGTTTGGATGGGGGCGTTTCAATCCACACCTCCGCAGCATGAATGGGAACGCCACACTGCGCATCCATCCATGCCTCCAATCGTTGCAGTTGCGCAATCGCGCCTTGCGCGTTTCCGAGGCGATTGCCTTGCGCGCCGGCCCCCCGTAACACGCAGCGGGCATGAACGTGTTCGACGTCAGCGACACAGGCAGCGCCGGCGCG
>DAOUDB010000104.1:0-13364 GCA_034431495.1 Thermoflexales bacterium | reverse complement strand
TGGTCATCACATTCGAGTGTACCAACGATGCGATTACCCGCGTTGGTGAGTATGCAGAGATGCGCGCGGCGTCGGACGCGCTGCCGGCCGGCGCATACACCACATTTCGCACTTACGACGGCAACCGCGTGCTGCGATTGAGCCAGCACGCGCAACGCCTGCGCGAATCGCTTGCGGCGCTGGCGGGGAATGCGCTGGCCGGCCCGGCCCCCATATCTGATGAACAAGTCCGGCGCGCTGTGGCGGCTGCCCTGCGCGAGGCCGGCTTCGCTGAGTCGCGTTTCCGACTGACGCTCGCGCCTCCCAAAACCGCCGATTCGCCGGTGCGCCTCTTTGTGTCCATCGAGCCTTTCACACCCTATCCTTCAGAATGGTACGAGCGGGGTGTGGCCTGCGCCACGATTGCGTTGCGCCGCGACAATCCGCACGCCAAGAGCACGGCGTTCATTTCGGCGGCGGGACAGGCGTATCAGACATTGCCACCGGGCGTACATGAGGGGCTGATGGTTGTCGAGGATGGCGCCATTCTGGAGGGCTTGAGCAGCAACTTCTTTGCCGTGCTCGACGGCGTGCTGCGCACCGAGCAGGAGCGGGCGCTGGTGGGTGTGACGCAGTCTATCGTGCTAGAACTGGCCGGCCGCGTTCGCCCCGCGTTGGCGGTGCGGACGAGCGCCATTCACGTTTCTGATCTGCCGCGCGTCAGCGAGTGCTTCATCACGAGCGTGTCGCGCGAGGTGTTGCCGGTGGTGCGTATCGACGACAGGCCGGTGGGTGACGGCCGGCCCGGCGCGCTAACGAAAGCACTGATGGCTGCCTACGGCGAGTTGATCGAGCGCGAAGCAGAGGCGCTCTGATAGAGCGAACGGGGGCCGTCTGGCGCGCTGCCTGCTGGTTATTCAGGGCAGCCGGACATCGGGGCCAACAATAACGACGATGTCTTCCTGCGCCATCGGGTCTGTCACGCGCTGCATCAGCGCGATGCCTTGCACATTGAGCGCGATCGCCAGCGCCTGGGACGTGAGCGGCTTCCCGGCGTAGTCGGTGATCTCGGTGCGATCATGTTCCTCGCCGTCCGTCGGGTTGCCGATGCGGACGACGTTGAATCCCTTTGTCTGCAAGTAAGTGGCTACCTGCTGGGCAAAGCCGGCAGTCGGTGTTGCGTTCAGCACGGCTACGCGCGCATTTTCGTTCCGCCAGGCGTCCACACCTTGCGATGGCGCGTTGCGAGTCTCCGCGGCTGCGTTGGGTGTCACGCTGAAGAATGTATCGCGCAGCCGGGCAATCTGGGCGCGGATCGGAATCTGCACTTGCTGCGGCGGGTCCGTCAGCGTCGTGGCAAACTCGGTGTAGTTCTGATCGAGCACGGCCGTTTTGATCTGGTTGCTATCTACCTGCACGGCCAGCGCGGCCAGTTGTTGCATCTGCTCGATCGAGAGGTTGGTCTTCACTGATGCGCTCAGCCGGGCCACGATTTCCGGCGCGCTGGCGAACAGCGACAAAAGCACCTGCGGCTCCTTGAGCTTCTCCTTGATCGCTTTCAGCACCAGTTGCTGGTTGCGCGCGCGGTCGAAGTCGCCGTTGGGCAGCGTGTAGCGCGTGCGGGCGAACTTGAGCGCCAGCTCACCATCCATGTGGTGTCTGCCCTGCGTGATGCTGAAGACCTCGGTGCGGTAGTCGGCGGTCGGGTACTTCGGGTCGTAGATGTCGTAGGGCACATCGACGTCGATGCCGCCGATGCGGTCGACCATGTCTTCAAAAGCGGTGAAATTGACGCGGGCGTAGAAGTGAATCGGCACGCCCAGCATCTGCTCGACAGTTTTGACGGCCAGCGCCGGCCCGCCGCCGGGATAGTCATAGGCGTCACCCAGGAAGTTGGCGGTGTTAATCCGCCCATTGTCGAAGCCGGGGATGGGCACCCACAGGTCACGCGGGATGGACAGCACACCGGCGTCGAGTGTCAGCGGGTCGAGCGTCAGCACCATCATGGTGTCGGTGCGATAGGCCGGCTCGGACTCGCCGTCGCGCTGATCGATGCCCATCAACAGCAGATTAACGCGCTCTTTGCCGTCCCAGGCGCGCAGCGTGATGGAAGGGGCCGGCGCGCCGGGCGCTGCTGTGACCGCCGGCGCGGGCGTGGGCGCAAAGAAGGGCGGCAGGTCCTTCAATTGATTCGCCACATAGTCGCGCCCCCACCAGTAGCCGTATATGCTGGCTGCAACGCTGAGCGCGAACACAACCAGCATGGCCCACACGGTCTTGCGTTTCAGAAGCACGCGCGAGAATATACCATCAAAGCCTGCTATGGGACGCGCGATTGGCCGGCGCGCGAACGACGATTGGCTGCCGGCATTGAGTGGTTGTCGCCGCGCCGTCGCCTTCGACAAACTCAGGCAACGCCAAGCGTGGCTGATCCTGTCAAAGCCATCGCGCCATTTTCCTGTGGTACAAGTGACACATCATGCATGCTCAAAGTGAATCCGTCGTCGCAGCCCGGCCGGCCCGCACGTTCCTCCGTCCAACACGATTGGCAGCGTGGCTCCGTCGGATTGTTGTCGGCGCGGTGTGTGTAGCGCTGGCTTTGCCGACGCTGGCAGCTCTCGATAACGCGCGCGCGCCTGATATCCCTTTTGAGCACCTGGCGACCGGCCCGGTTTTGCCCGCTGTCGTGCGCGATTTTGCCGCCGATCCGGCATCGGGTGCGCTCTATGCGGCGACCAGCGCCGGCGTGTTCCGTTCGGACGACGACGGCGACAGCTGGCAGCCGGCCAGTCGTGGTCTGGCCGATGTGGATGTCCAGAATGTGGTTGTCGATGCGCAGCGCGGCGCGCTTTATGCTGCGGTGTTCGGCCTGGGCGTGTTCGTGTCCGACGACGACGCAACGACCTGGCGCAATGCCAGCCAGGGCATTCAGGGCCGGCCCGTTACAGCAATGGCGCTCGACCCTCAGACGGGCGTGCTCTATGCCGGCACCGATGGCTATGGCCTGTACATCTCGCGCGACGGTGGGGCGCGCTGGCAGACGGCCGGCGGCGGTCTGATGAATCATTTTGTGGCGCGTCTCGCGCCGGGGCCTCGGCCGGATGAATTGTTTGCAGCCACCGATCGCGGCATCTTTCGCTCTGTCGATGCTGCGGCCACCTGGGAACAACTCGCGGCCACAGCGCCACCCACGCCGGCCTGGTCGTTTGCCATCGACCCGGACTCGGGCGTGGTGTATGCAGCTACCAACCAGGGCGTGTTGAGGTTCGAGCCGCAGGGGGCGCGCCTGCGCCTGGCCTACACCGGCCTCAACCAGTTGCGCGCGCAGGCGGTGGCGCTCGATCCGCAGACAGGTCATCTGTATGCCGGCGCCTGGAACGAGGGCGTGTGGCGCTCGACCGATCGCGGTGCGACGTGGAGGCCACTCAACGCCGGCCTGCGCAGCATGCGCATTCAGACCTTGCGCATGGATGCCGATGGCCGGCGCTTGCTCGCCGGCACAGAGAGCGGCGTGTTCTATCTCGAAACGGGCAAAGACGTATGGCAGGCTGCGCGCGCGACGCCGGCTTCGCGCAACGTTATCTCGCTGGCGGTGGATCAGATGACCGGCGAAGTGTATGCCGGCACTTCGGGCGGCGGCGTGTTTCGTTCCAGCGATGATGGCACATCGTGGCAGGCTGTCAGCATCGGGCTGGGCAACGGTCTGGCGCAGACTATCGCGCTGGATCGCGGGGGTGGCATGATCTACGTGGGCACGCCGCAGGGTGTTTTTCGCTCGCCGTTGAATCCAATCCGCTGGCAGCTATCTGGCGCAGAACTGGCCGGCGTGGATGTGGCTTCGATCGTGGCCGACGCCCGCAGCGGATATTTGTTTGCCGTGACCGGGCGCGGGGATGTTTTTCGCTCCATCGATCAGGGCGCAAGCTGGCAATTGGTGGACGGCCTGCGTCAACTGTTTGCCCGCACAATCGCCGTCAGCGCCTACTCTGGCGCCATCTACGTCGGCGCGTTTCGCGGCGGCGTGGCGCGATCGCTGGATCAAGGCTTCAACTGGGAGCCAATTGGTCGCAATCTGCCTGATCCGAATATCGAGGCGTTGTTGGTGGATGAGCGCGACGGCGCGTTGTATGCCGGCACGCTAAACGGCGCGGTCTTCCGCACAGTCGATGGCGGCATCAGTTGGCGCCGCATCGGTGAATCGCTTGCAGCGCGCATACTTGGCCTTGCGCTGGAGGGCGAGGGTGACGCGCTGCTGGCCGCCACCAGCGCCGGCCTGTTTCGCTTCGATGCCTCGCTGGACGCCTGGGTGCGGGATGATGTCGGTCTGACGCACTCCTACATTCTGGCGTTGGCTACTTATCACGATGGCGGTGTGGTCTATGCCGGCACGCGCGGGGGTGGGGCTTTCAGCCGGCGCACCGGCGAACCGACATGGCAGCCCAACAACACAGGGTTGTCTGATGCAGCCATCGTCGGTCTGGTGTCGGATGGCCAGACTGGCGCGCTGTGGGCAGCGGTGCCCGGCTGGGGCGTCTTTCGCACGCAGGATGGCGGGCAGTCGTGGCAGGCAGCCAATGCCGGCTTGCCCGACTTTGATGTGCGCAGCCTTGCCGCTGATACTGCCGATGCCTCGCTGTGGGTGACGACACGCGCAGGTCTTTTTCAGTTGTCGCAAGCGGGCGAGGTCTGGCAGCCTGCTGCCGCGACGGTGGCGCAGGTGGCCGGCCTGGTGTTGCCGCTGGGTGGTCATGCTGTTGTGGTGCGGCCTGGTGGCGATGTGCTTGCCGCCGGCCCAAATGAGCAGTTTGTCTGGGCATCTGCTGGCGGGGGCGGCGCGTGGGCGCAGATGTCGGCGGGTATGAATCTGGCGCGCGCAGTGGCGCTTCCGGCGGCTGCCGGCGACGCAGCTCCCCAACGTGTGGCATCGGCATGGGGCGCTGAAATTGCGCAGGCATCGTTGAGCGCTGGCTATGCGGAGATGCCGCTCGCCTGGATGTGGCTGCGCGCGTGGGTGTGGCATAGCGCAGCATGGTTGCAGACGAATGCGCCGTGGTGGTGGGCGGCTGCGCTGGCCGCAGGGAGTGTGGCGCTGGCTGTCGGGCTGATCTCGCGGCTGAGTCTGGCGATTCGGTATGGCGTCCCGGTGGCAGTGGGCGTGTTGTACCCGCGCCGCATGCCGCTGTATGCGCGATCACGCGCGCTTGACCGCGCCTGGCCGCGCTGGGAAGCCTGGCTCAAGGCCCAGCTCTATCGCTATGGCGATGTCCGGCCGGTGGATTTGCCGCGTGTGCCCGGCCCCTTTCGCTCCTATGCGTTGCAGCGTTATATGGACGCGCACGCCGACGCGCAACCAATTGCCAAACAGGGCGAGCGCGTCTGGCTGGAATCGGGCGATCGCGTGCAGGCATGGTTGCGCGACTGGCAGGCGTTAAGCCGCGAGCTGAGGGGACAACGTTTTCGCTGGCTCAAACGAGAGCGCGCTGATCGTCTGGCTGCCATCCTGGCCGATGCCCTGGGCGTCCGGCTGTTGCCGGCCCGTGATGTGGAATCGGTGCGCGCCTATGGGGTTGTGCAAGTGGCGGATCGCGCGGCGGAATTGCCCCCCTTTGGCCTGTTGTTCGTTTCAGACAACGAGCCAAGCGCCGGCACGTTGCGGCATTTGAGTGTGGCGCTGCGCCAGATCAGCGAGGCAGGCGCTCCCAGGCGCGCCGATGGCGTGGCGGATCCCATCGGTGTCATCATTCCCCTGGCCAGGCCGGGCGCTCAGCGCGACGTGGCTGCGACGCTTTATCGTGTGCTGGTGCAAACCGAGCTGGTCACTCGCATGGTTGTCCTCGATGGCGATCACGCGCTGGATGTGCTGGCTGCGCGCGAGCCGGCGCGGGCTTTGCGCCGGCACATCGATTCAAATCTGAAATCCCAAATCTGAAATCGAAAATCCAAAATCCCAAATCCGCCGGGCGGGTATGATTGGCGCTCATGGCATCACGTCCCCCCGGCATTCCTGCGCGCGAACAGATGGGTTTTGTGCGCATTGCGGCGGTCACGCCGCAGCTACGTGTAGCAGATGTTGCGTTCAACACACAGGCCATTTGCGCCGCGCTGGAGCAGGCCGCCGCGCGCGGCTGTCGTCTGGCGCTTTTTCCCGAACTGTGCATCACCGGCTATTCCTGCGCCGACCTGTTCTATCAGTCGCTGTTGGTGCGAGAGGCCGGCGCGGCGTTGCGCCCAATCGCGCAAGCTGCGCGCCGCGCCGGCATCGCAGCGGTGGTGGGGCTGCCGGTGGCAGTGGATGGCCGGCTGTTCAACTGCGCGGCCTTTCTATGCGATGGCCGCGTCATCGCCAGTGTGCCCAAGTCTTTTCTGCCTGACACGAACGAGTATTACGAGCAGCGCTGGTTCAGCGCCGCCCAACACGCCACACGCCCCAGCGTGGCGCTGGACGGCGCGGAAATCCCGTTCGGCGCAGACCTGCTGTTCGAGGCCGGCAACCTGCCCGGCTGTGTGATTGGCATCGAGATTTGCGAAGACCTGTGGGCAGTCAACCCGCCCAGCGGCGACCTGGCGCTGGCCGGCGCAACAGTGCTGTTGAATCCTTCGGCCAGCGATGAGTTGCTCGGCAAGGCAGACTATCGGCGCGACCTGGTGCGACAACAATCGGCGCGCTGTCTGGCGGCCTATGCGTATGCGGCAGCCGGCCCTGGTGAGTCCACCACCGACGTGGTGTTTGGCGGCCACTCGATGATCGCCGAGAACGGCGCGTTGCTCGCCGAGGCCGAACGCTTTCGCTTCGACACGCAGATCATCCTGGCCGATGTGGATGTGCAGCGCCTGGCAGCCGAGCGCCTGCGCAACAGCAGCTTCTCGGCCGCCGGCGGCGCGCATCGCTATCGTGTGTTGTCGTTCGATTTGCCCGACCCGCTGGCCGGCGCAGAGCCGGCCGATCTCCTGCGCCCGCTGGCGCAGACCCCCTTTGTGCCGGCCAATCTCGCCCAGCGCGCCAAACACTGCCGCGAGATTTTTGACATTCAGTCCACCGGCCTGGCAAAGCGACTCAGGCATGTCGGCGTGAAGACTGTCACGCTGGGCATCTCTGGCGGATTGGATTCGACGCTGGCTTTGCTGGTCACGATCAAGGCGTTCGACATGCTGGGGCTGGATCGCGCCGGCATTGTGGCTGTCACCATGCCGGGCTTCGGCACGACCGCGCGCACCCGCGACAATGCGCAACGGCTGGCTGTGCAACTGGGCGTCACCCTGCGCGTCATCCCCATCGCCGATGTCGTGCGCCAGCATTTCAAAGATATCGGCCACGATGAAACCATTCACGATGTGACCTACGAGAATGCTCAGGCGCGCGAACGCACACAGATTCTGATGGATCTGGCGAACAAGCTGGGGGGGCTGGTGGTGGGCACGGGCGATCTGTCGGAGTTGGCGCTGGGCTGGGCCACCTTCAACGGTGATCACATGTCGATGTATCACGTCAACGCCGGCGTGCCCAAGACACTGGTGCGCTATCTGATTGAGTGGGCCGCCGATGCAGAGTTCAGCGGCGAGACGTCGGCCATTCTGCGCGACATCATCGCCATGCCCATCACGCCGGAACTGTTGCCGTTGGGTGAGGGTGGGGCATTGCAACAAGAGACCGAAGCAACGATTGGCCCGTACGTGTTGCACGACTTCTTCTTGTTTTATAGCGCGCGGCACGGGTTCGGCCCGCGCAAGGTGTTCTATCTGGCCCGGCGCGCGTTTGAGGGGGTCTACGCGCCGGCTGAGATCCTGCGCTGGATGAAGGTGTTCTACGCGCGCTTCTTCTCACAGCAGTTCAAACGTTCGGCCATGCCCGACGGCCCCAAGGTTGGCACAGTGGCGCTCTCGCCGCGCGGCGATTGGCGCATGCCCAGCGACGCCAGCAGCGCGCTATGGATGGCAGAGCTGGAGGCGCTCATGAGCAGTCAGTCGTCAGAAGGCAACCCATGAGGATGGAATCGTCAATCCAAAGTCCAAAATCCAAAATCGAGAGTTCCATGTTTGTTTTCTCCACTGAAGTCAGCCAGGCGCTGGCCGAGGGCCGGCCTGTTGTGGCGCTCGAATCCACCTTGATCACCCACGGCTTCGCGTATCCGCGCAACGCGCAGGTGGCGGCCGAGATCGAAGCGGCGGTGCGCGCGCAGGGCGCTACGCCGGCTACCATCGCCGTGCTGGCTGGCCAGATCACCATCGGCTTGCGCCGCGACCAGCTCGAATATCTGGCCACCACGCGAGATGCGCGTAAGTGCAGCGTGCGCGACCTGGGCATTGTGACCGGCCTGTCTCTGGATGGATCGACAACGGTGGCGGCCACGATGTTCATTGCCGCCAGGGCCGGCATTCGTGTCTTCGCCACCGGCGGCATTGGCGGCGTGCATCGCGGCCATCCATTCGATGTGAGCGCCGATCTGACAGAGCTGGCGCGCACGCCGGTGACCGTGGTGTGCGCCGGCGCCAAAGCTTTGCTCGATCTGCCGCTCACCTTCGAGCATTTGGAGACGCTGGGCGTGCCGGTGATCGGCTATCAGACAGATGAGATTCCGGCGTTTTATTCGCGCAGCAGCGGCCTGCGCGCCGATGCGCGCGTCGATGCGCCGGCGGATGTGGCGCGCATCGCGCGCGCGCGGCGTGAACTTGGCCTGCCCGGCGGCGAACTGGTGTGTGTGCCTGTGCCGGCTCAGGATGAACTGCCGCGCGATATCGCCGAGTCTGCCATCGCCGAGGCGCAGCGTCTGGCCGATATGCAGGGCATTCATGGCGCGGCGGCCACACCCTTCCTGCTCGACCAGATTGCCAAACTGACGCGCGGCGCAAGCGTGCGCGCCAACGTGTCGTTGCTGCTCAACAATGCGCGGGTGGCCGCTGCGATTGCCGGATCATTCGCCGATTCCGGCGCGTAACGCGGCGCGTAGTAGTAGTAGGGCGTTGACCAAACCTGTTACGCTGGCGCGTATGCAATCCCCAGGCCCACATCGAAAATCCACAATCCTCTTCGACACCGACCCCGGCATCGATGACGCGATGGCGTTGTTGTTTGCGCTGCGCTCGCCAGAGATTGAGGTGGCCGGCCTGACAACTGTGTTTGGCAATTCATCGGTCGAGGCCACCACACGCAATGCGCTCAATCTGCTCGATCTTGCCGGCCGCCCCGATATTCCTGTGGCAGCCGGCGCCGGCCGGCCCCTGATCAACCCGCCCATCGAGACCGCCGAGATCGTGCATGGCGCGGATGGCATGGGCAACATCGGCTGGACGCAAGTGAACAACCCGGCCCAGCGACCGCTGGAGATGCATGCTGCGCAGTTCATCGTCGAGACGGTGATGCGCCGGCCCGGCGAGATTACCCTGGTGGCCGTGGGGCCACTGACCAATCTGGCGCTGGCGTTGCAGCTCGAGCCGCGCATTGCGCTGCATGTGCGCGAGGTTGTCATCATGGGCGGCAGTGTGCTGGCGATGGGCAATGTGTCGCCGCTGGCCGAGGCCAATGTGCACAGCGATCCCCACGCGGCGGCGCGGGTGTTTGGCGCGGGCTGGCCGTTGACGATGGCCGGCCTCGATGTCACTCAGGCAGTGCAGATGGATTCGCAGTACTTCGCGCGGCTGGCAGCCAGCGGCGACCCGTTTGGCGAGTTCGTGGCGCGCATTGTTCCCTTCTACCAGGAATTTCACCGCGCCTGGTATGGCTACACCAACGGCGCTGTTGATACGCACGACCCATCCGCTATCGCGTATCTGATCGACCCCACACTGTTCACCGGCCAGCACTGGAGTCTGGTGGCGCCGACGGATGGGCCTGCCGCCGGCGCGACCATCGCCGACCGGCGCGGCAAGTTCTACACCACGCCCAAAACACACTGCCTGATGACGGTCGATGCGGCGCGCTTGCTGGCCCTGTATGCGGAACGGCTCACTGCGCAGGGCCGTTAATCGCTCAATCGCGCCTGCGCATAGCGCAGGGGTGTGGTTCTGCGCGGGCAACACGCCGGCGGTTTGACGCCAGGCCAAAACAACAGGACAATGCGCCGCGCGCCGCGCGCCGCACCGCTGATAGCCGATATCTCACTTCTTGCGCCAGGAGGGTGTTGTGAAACTTGGGCTTGGTTTGTACGGAAACATGTTGAACGCAGAGAACTTTCGCTTTGCGCGCCAGGCCGGCGCCACGCACATTGTGGCGCATGTCGTCGGCCACTTTGGCACGTTGACCGATGCCGCCAAAGACGATCGGCTGAAAGGCTTTGGCATCTCCCGGCCAGATGGCGAGATCTGGACGTATGAGGGCATGCGCGATCTGCGCAAGGCGATCAACGCAGAAGGGCTGGAACTCGAGGCCATCGAGAATTTCGAGCCGGCGCACTGGTACGATGTGCTGCTCGATGGCCCGCGCAAGCGCGAACAGATGGAGCGTCTGAAGCGCATCATCCGCGACATGGGGCGGGCCGGCATCCCGGTGATGGGTTACAACTTCAGCTTCGCCGGCGTGTGGGGGCGCGTCAAGACGCGCGCTGCGCGCGGCGGCGCAGAGACCGTCGGCTTCCACGACCCAATCCAGCCACCCATTCCCAAAGGCATGATCTGGAACATGGTGTATGACCCGGAGACGTTCGACCCCGAAGGCCGCAACGGCACGATCGGCGAGATCACCCAGGAGCAGTTGTGGCAGCGCCTGACCGAGTTTCTGCGCGAGATGCTGCCTGTTGCGGAGGAAGCCGGCGTCAAGCTGGCGTTGCATCCCGACGACCCCCCGCTGCCATCGCTGCGCGGCACAGCCCGGCTGGTCTATCAGCCTTACATCTATGACCGCGTGCTCGATATCCATGACAGCCCGATGAACACCCTGGAGTTCTGCCTGGGCACGCTCGGCGAAATGACCGAAGGCGACATCTACGACGTGGTGGACAGATACAGCCGGCTGCGCAAAGTCGCCTACATCCACTTCCGCAACGTGCGCGGCAAAGTGCCGCACTACGACGAAGTGTTCATCGACGAAGGCGACCTGGACATGATTCGCATTTTGCGCATCCTGCGCCGCAACCGCTACGACGGGGTGCTGATCCCCGACCACACGCCGGCCATGAGCTGCCCCGCGCCGTGGCACGCCGGCATGGCCTATGCGCTGGGGTATATGCGCGCTGCCATCAGCATGCTTGACGATTGAGACGTGACGATTGAAGATAGGCGATAGGCGATTGCCATGCTAACCCTTGAATCCACCACCCCCTGCCTGGACACGCCGGCCTGGGCTGTGCTCGAACGCCGGCTGATCGACGCGCTGAATCAATCGGTATACCCGTTCGTGGAGAAGTACACGCGCGACGACGGCGAGTTGATCTGGGGCGATCACAGCCTGTGGCGCGATGGCGCCGACGATTTCTACGAGAGTTGCTACAACTGGTCGCTGCTCTATGCGCTGGGTGGCGGCGACCATCAGCTGGCCTTGCAGCATAAGCTGTGGGACGGCATTACCCGCCAGCTCACGCGCATGGGCATGTTGCGCGCCGAGTATGAACTGGGCTACGACCAGTTTCACCAGAGCGAGAGCTACATTGCCTTTTACTTTCTGTGCCTGGCCGATCCGGCCAACCCCAAACTGATCGACCGCGCGCGTCGCTTCGCCGGCTTGTACCTGAACGAAGACCCGCTGGCGCCAAACTACGACCCGCAACAGCGCATCATTCGCGCGCCGCACAACGGGGCCGGCGGGCCGCGCTGGGGCTTCTTCGATGGCGAGCCGGCGTATGGCTGGTCGCAGGGCATGGCGCCCTATGGCCTGCCCTATGAGGATGTGCCTGGCGTCACCACATACGACGATCTCAAAGACCCTGCCCTTGCGCGGCGCATGGGCGAGCTCATGCAGCAGCGCATGGGCCGGGGCGATGTGGCCGCCAACCTCGGCGTGACCAGCCTGCTGACCAATGCCTGGCTGATGACGGGCGATGAAAAGTACCGGCGCTGGGTGCTGGACTACGTCGAGGCGTGGATCGATCGCGCGCGCGCCAATGGCGGCCTGCTGCCGGACAATGTGGGCCTGTCCGGCCAGGTCGGAGAGTACATGGATGGCCGGTGGTATGGCGGTCTGTACGGCTGGAGCTGGCCGCACGGCTATTACAACATTGCCGCGTCGGCCACAGTGGCGGCCATCAATGCATATCTGATGACGCGCGACGCCGGCTACCTCGATCTGCCGCGCTGGCAAATGGACAAGATTCTGGCGCTGGGCGAGACGCGCAGGGTCGCCGATCTGCCGATGAGCCTGCGCCACCACTGGGCCGGCATTTTTGGCGCGCTCGAATCCGAAGAAACGTTTGTCGTGCCGTATCGTTACGCCGACTCCGGCTGGTTTGACTATCAGCCCATCTCGCCCATCTATCCGACCGCCTTGTGGCATGTGTCGATGGCCGACGCGGACTGGCAGCGCCTGGAGCGCATCCGCACAGCCGGCGGTTACGACTGGCGGCGCGTGATTCCCTTCCGCTCGAAGGAAGATAGCGGCCACGAGCAGCCCTGGTTGCGCTATATCGCCGGCGACAACCCCGATTACCCGGAGCGCATTCTGGCGGCGGCGTATCAAACCGTGTTGCGCCGGCTTGATCTCATTCGCCACGACACTGCCGATCTGGAGCAGGTCAACATTCACCACTGGCAGCAGTTGAATCCGGTGACCACCGAGGCGCTGGTTCAACTGACGACCGGCGCGCCGCAGCATCTGTATTACGGCGGTTTCCTGATGGCGCAGGTGCGCTACTTCGACGCGCTAAGTGGCCGGCCCGGCCTGCCCGATGATGTGGCCGCGCTGGTCGAAACGGTGTCGGCGACCGGCGCGACCCTGTGGCTGGTCAACCTGAACCCGCTGGCAGCGCGCGAGGTGATCGTGCAGGCCGGCGCGTTTGGCGAACACGAATTTGTCTCCGTCACGTTCGACCGGCGCATCAGCGACTATCCCGGCTCGCAACAATCGTATGCTGCGCCGGCCCTGATGACGGAGCAGATAACGGTGGCGTTGATCGGCAATCGCTTCGCAGTGCGTCTGCCGCCCGGCCACGCAATGCGCTTGCAGGCGCAACTGCGCCGCTTTGTGAACGCGCCCTCCTACAGACGACAGACGACAGATGACAGACAATAGACAACAGAACCCGGATGTCGTGACCGGGTTCTGTTGTCTTCACTCGTCACTCCGCACTAAACACTCGTCACTCCGCACTCATCGCTCAGCACTCAGCACTCATCGCTCAGCACTCTGCACTCATCACTCAGCACTCTGCACTCAGCACTCATCACTCATCACTCATCACTCATCACTCATCGCTCAGCACTCAGCACTCATCGCTCAGCACTCAGCACTCATCGCTCAGCAC
>DAOUDB010000103.1:0-32963 GCA_034431495.1 Thermoflexales bacterium | reverse complement strand
GGGGCGTGGGGCGTGTTGCGTAGTGCGTAGTGCGTGTTGCGTATTCCGTATTGCGCGCCCTGCCTTCTGTGCGCTGTGCTCTGTAGTCTGTATTCTGTATTCTGACTCCTGACCCCCGCATGCACCTGCACTTCACCGATCCATATCGCCACCGCGACAGCCCGGTTCATCGGCTCGATCCGCGCGCCAAGTTCATTCTGGCGATTGCGTTCATTTTGTCGGCCTCACTGACACCGGCCGGCGCGTGGCCGGTATATGTGTTGTTGCTTGCCATTGTGATCAGTGCGGCCATCCTGTCTGATCTGGGCATCGGCTATGTGTTGCGCCGCTCGCTGCTTGCCCTACCGTTCGTGTTGGCGGCGTTGCCGTTGTTGTTGACGGTGGACGGGCCGGCTGTGTTTGCGCTGCCGGCCGGGCCGTGGGAAATCACGATCAGCCAGGCCGGCTTGACCCGCTTCGTCAGCATTGTGCTGAAGTCGTGGATGTCGGTGCAGGCGGCCATCGTCCTGACAGCCAGCACCCCGTTTCCGCAACTGCTCGTGGCCATGCGGGCAGTCAAGACGCCGCGCCTGCTGGTGACCATCTTCGGATTGATGTGGCGTTACCTGTTTGTGCTGGTAGATGAAACCTTGCGCCTGATGCAGGCGCGCGCGGCGCGCAGCGCGAATCCCGGCCGACCCGACGTGCGCACAGGCGGTAGCGTGGTGTGGCGGGCCAGGGTCACCGGTGGCATGGCCGGCAACCTGTTCCTGCGCGCGTTCGACCGCGCCGATCGCATCTACGCGGCCATGCTGTCGCGCGGCTACGACGGCGAGGCGCGCAGCCTGCCTTTGCCGCCTCTCACGGCAGCGGCCTGGGGCGTGTTGTGCGCCGGCCTGTTGGTCTTGTGCGCGCTGGTTGCCATCGGCTACCTGCTTTGGAGATGAGGGCCGCCCTCAACAACTTACCCAACCCATGACGCCGGCGATTGAAATCGAGCATCTATCTTACTGGTATCCCGACGGGCGACAGGCCCTGCGCGATGTGTCTTTGCGTGTGGAGGCCGGCGAGAAAGCTGCGCTGGTCGGGCCGAACGGAGCCGGCAAGACCACGCTGATGCTGCATCTGAATGGCATTCTGCTGGCCGGCCATACACAGGGCCGCCATGCAGCCACAGGCGTGGTGCGCATCTACGGCCAGCCGGTCACCGAATCCACCCTTGGGCGCGTGCGGGCGCAAGTCGGGCTGGTGTTCCAATCGCCTGACGATCAGCTTTTCTCCCCGACGGTGTTTGAAGATGTCGCGTTTGGCCCAATCTATCAAGGTCTGCCAGAGGCTGAGGTGCGCCGGCGCGTGGATGAAGCGCTGGCTGCTGTGCAGATGAGTGGCTTTGCCCGGCGCGTCTCGCATCATCTCAGCGTGGGCGAGAAGAAACGTATCGCCATCGCCACGGTGCTGGCGATGCAGCCGGACATCCTGGTGATGGATGAACCGTCGGCCGGACTCGACCCACGCGCCCGGCGCGGACTGATTACCCTGTTGCGCACACTGCCGCAGACGCTACTGGCCTCCACGCACGACCTGCGGCTGGTCCAGGAATTCTTCCCGCGCATGATCGTGATGGATGAAGGGCGCGTTGTGGCAGACGGGCCGACCGAGGCGCTGTTGCGTGACGAGCGCCTGCTCGAAGCGCATGGACTGGAGAGACCCTGATGTGACGCTCGGCCTACCTGTCGCCGACGTAGGCGATCACATCGATCTCGACCATGATGCCCAGCAACTGGCTGCCCACCGTGGTGCGCACCGGCTTGGGGTCCGGGAAATACGTTGCGTAGACCTTGTTGTAGCGATCAAACAGACCGAGGTCGCTCAGGTGGACGGTGGATTTGACGACATCGGCCATAGACGCGCCGGCTGCCGCCAGGATGTTCTTGATGTTCTCCAACACCTGGGCAGTCTGTTCTTCGATGGTTGCGCCGACTATCTGGCCGGTGGCGGGGTCGATGGGGCCCTGGCCGGCCACGAACACGAAGTCGCCGGCGCGCAGGCACGGCGAATATGCGCCGCCGGTGCGGGCTACGCCTTGTGTGTCAATCAGTTGTTTGGACATAGGTTGCTCCCGTCAGAATAGAGTTGGGGTGGCGCCTGTGGCGCAGTTCGCCGCACGGAACGCCTGTGTTGTGGGGCGCAGTATAAGTCGAAGCCGCAGTGTCGTGTCGCTGTGGATGGGCAAGCCCGGCGGTTTACCCTACACTATGATCGAATGAACCCTTTTACTCGATCTCTCATGGCGCGCGTCAGGGAATCGGCGCTGATCGAATTCGTCCTGCACTGGGATGAACTGGAGGCGCTGATCGTGCGTGTGTATCGCGGGGGCCAAGCCACGCCGGCCGATGAAGTTGCTCATGCCCACCTGCGGCGCCGGCTGCTGGCAGCGTGGCCTGCTTTCGAAGCCCGACTGGCCGCATACTGGCCGCGCACCCGCATCGGGCGTGAGCCGGCCCGCGAAGATCCACTGGCCCGGCTGCTGACGATCGAGCGCGCCGCCGATGTGGTGGACAATTGGGCTGCCATGCAGACCCTGCCGGCCGCGCGCGAGACACTCAATCTCCTGCTCCTCGACGCGGACTGAGCGACAATAGGCGCATGGAAGCACTCGTTTTTCACGGCGCTCGCCGACTTGCAGTCGAGGATGTCCCCGCGCCACAGCCCGGCCCCGGCGAAGTCTTGATTCGCGTTCACGCCTGCGGTATCTGTGGCTCGGACTTGAGCGGCTACGTGGGCCACAGCCCGCGCCGCAACGCACACATCCCGCTCATCATGGGGCATGAGTTTTCCGGCCAAGTGGTCGAGGTCGGCAAGGGGGCGCGGCGCGGCGCGCAGGAGGGCCTGACCCCCGGCGACCGCGTGGTGGTGCAGCCGCTCATTCCCTGCGGCGTGTGCCCGGCCTGCCGCGCCGGCCAGACCAACATCTGCCCGAACATGACGGTTCTGGGGATCGAGCGCGCCGGCGCATTTGCCGATCTTGTCTGCGCGCCGGCCGATCGCGTGTTCACATTGCCGGCGCAGGTGAGTGACCTGGATGCGACGATGACCGAGACGCTGGCCGTGCAGGCGCACGTCTTCAGGACGATGGCGCCGCCGCTGCTGCGCACTGTGGTGGTGCTGGGGGCCGGGCCGCAGGGTCTGCTGGCTGCGCAACTCGCCAGACTGGCCGGCGCGTCCAACGTCATCGTCACCGATTTGGTGGCGCATCGATTGCAGATGGCGCGCGAGATGGGCGCGACGCACACTGTGCAAAGCAGCGTGGAAGATGTGGTCGAGCGTGTGAAAGCCCTCACCGGCGGATGGGGCGCAGAGTTCATCGTGGACACCGCCGGCGCGCCGGTCACTCGCCAGCAGGGCGTGGCTGCGCTTGCGCCGGGTGGCACGCTCGTGTTGATCGGGCTGGGCAAGGGCGAAACGACACTCAATTTCCTGCCCGTTGTCAATCGGGAGCTGCACATTCGCGGCAGCTATGCCTACACCGACGACGACTTCCTGCGCGCCGTAGAGCTGATTGCGTCGGGTCAGGTGCGCGTGCGCGATATGATCCATCTTGCGCCACTGTCTGAGGGGGCGCGGTTTTTCGAGCGGCTGGTGACGCAACCAGAGGATCTGGTCAAGGTTGTCTTGCAGCCGGGGCAGGCGGACGCTTGATCCAAATGTGCCAAATGCGGACTATACCCGTCATTGTGAGTTGTATGTATGGATCACATCTGATCCATCCCACGTGGGCAACTTGTGACGCGAACTCGGGGGCATGGGTAGGTGGCGAGCAGCGGATGAAGTCCACAATGCCGGCCAGGCGTGTCAATTTGCGCGATACGTACTAATCGGTATTCACAAGTGATCTGCGAATACTATCATCGTGAACAGATGCCGTGCCGCATGTCATGACTCGAGGCAGACCATGTAGCACGGGTCATTGCGGACTGCGTCCGCGGACGCGGCAGGCGCATCTGGATCGCCTCCCCTGGGGGGAGAGGAGATCGTTACAGGTGCGCCCCGTCGCGGCGGGAGGCCTGCTTGATAAGTTGAGCCAGGCTTCTTGCGCCGAGCTTGTCCATGATATTGCGACGATGCACCTCGACCGTGCGCACGCTAATCCCCAGCCGCTCAGCGATCTGCCTGTTGCGATAGCCGTTGACGATCAATTCGAGGACTTCGCGTTCACGTGTTGTGAGTGACGCCAAGGCATCGTGAGCATCCGGCTCCTCTTGGAGGCTACGAATGGCCCCGGCCAGGCCGGGGCTGTAAAACATCTCGCCGGCGCGCACGCTCCGCAACGCTTGCAACAACTCCTGACTGCTGGCCGACTTGAGCAGAAATCCCCGCGCGCCAATTCGTCTGGCTTGCTCCAGAGCCTGCTGGATGTGATCGAAGGACAGCATGATGACAGCCGTGTTCTCCATCGTGGCCACAATCTGCCGGGCTGCTTCGATTCCGTTCAGTTCGGGCAGGTCGACGCTGATCAGGGCCACATCTTGCCGGCTCATCTCGGCCAGGTGCACCGCTGACAGGCCGTCACGGGCCTCGACGCATTCGTACTCGCCGGTCTCGCGCAATGTGGCAACCAGCCCGCGGCGGGTGACATCGTGAGCGTCCGCGATGAGGACGCGCACACTCTGCCCATCACGCAGTGGATCTACCGGCAAGGGAATCTCCAGGACGATAGTAGTGCCTTTGCCCGGCGCGCTCTCGACGCTGAAGTCGCCAGCCAACAGGCTTGCCTGGCGGCGCAGGCCGGCCAATCCGAATGACAGGGCTGGGTTGCTGTCCAGATCGAGGATCGATGGATCGAAGCCGATGCCGTCATCCTGCACCGTCAAGCGAGCTGAACGAGAGCCGATGTGCAATTGGGCAGAGATCTCCCCGGCCTGCGCATGTTGCAGCGCATTTGTCAGCGCCTCTTTCAGTCCGCGAAAAAGGACGCGGTCGATCTCGATGGGCATGCACCGGACACGGCCGGTCGTGTGAAAGCGGATCGGCCGGTGCGCCGAGGCGGCCATGCGCTCCACGTAGCGCCGACCGGCTGCGGCGATGCCGGACTGCTCCAACACCTCGGAGTCCAGGTCCATTGCCAGCGCGTGCACCTGCTCGCTGACTTCGTTCAACAGGTCGAGGCTGGCCTGAAGTGTCCCGCCGCCAGCATCATCGGCGCTTGATGAAGCGTGGCCGGAACGGATCGTTTTTTGCAGAGTCAATAACAGATGACCAATCGTGTTGTGCAAGTGCTCGGCAATGTTGTTGCGCTCGTCGTCGCGGGCGCTCACCAGTTGGCGGGCCAGATCGCGCGCCTCTGACTCGCGCCGGCGGGCGTCGTCGAGTGCGCTGCGCAACGCCAGGCTGGCTGCGGCCAGGGTGCCAAACAGCGCCAGCATGTTGATATCCTCATCCGTCATGTCAATGGGTTGCCGGCTGATGACGGCCAGCGCGCCAATCAGCCGGTCTTGCCAGACCAGCGGTACTGCCGCGCCGGATTGAAAGCCCAGGCTACTCACCAGATCGACGTGGTGCCCCCATTTCCGATAATCATTGATCCGCTGGGGGGTGCGCAAGGCTGCAGCGCGGCCGCTCAATCCTTCGCCGAGCGCCACGCGCACGCCGATCATCGACTGCGACAGACCCTCCACTGCCGCGCCGATGAGATGCCCGACGCCGTCGAAGCGGCTGAGCACAGCGGCATCGGCGCCGGTCAGTTGGACAGCCTGACGGGCGATGGCAGACAGCAGATCGTCCATGGATGTCGTCTGGGCCACTGCCAGGCCGGCCTGATGAAGCCGGGTCAGGCGCGCCACGCTCTGCCGCTGCGATTCAAACAGCTGCGCATTGGAGATGGCAACCGCGGCCTGGTCGGCAAATGCGCGCAGCCGGCTGATGTCATGTGCGCTGAAAAGCTCTGGTATGGCGCTGTCGAGGTTCAGAAAGCCCAGCACTGTGCCCCTAACGATCATGGGGGCGCCGACATAGGAACGCAGCCATTCCGTCTCGGGGTATTGCGCCCAGTTGGCGTCAGTATGTGTGTCGCGCACCAACAACGACTCGCCCGAAGCGATCATGTGGCAGAAACCGTTGATCTCGGACACGGGGAGGTCAGGCGTAAAAGCAGGCCGGCCTGTCTGGTCGGTGGGATATCCTCTGGCCCGCACGATGCGGGCTACAACGCCGGCTGCAGGGTCTGGCGCAGCGCCAACCGGACAGGGGGGATCGAGCAACATGATGTTGCTGCAGACGGCATGCGTGGTGTCATGAGGGATCACACGTCCTGCGTTGTCCAGAATGCGGTCGAGAACTTCCTCGTATTCCAGGGTGCCGGTCAGGGCAGCGGCTGTGTCGCGCAGGGCCTCGGCCAGGACACGCTGCTCGCGCTCGGCGCGCTCGACCCGTTGACGTTCGGTCACGTCGCGCACCACGATCAGGTAGGCGGCCGGCTCGTTGTTGGCATTGCGTATGAGCGCCGCGCTGCTTTCGGCGATAAACGGCGTTCCATCGCGTCGCAATTGGGGGTGAATGATGTCGCGCAACACGCCACGCTCACGCGTCACGGCCGCTCGAGCCCAGGCATTTCGGACATCTTCGCGCGACGTGAACTCCAGGACGGATTTCCCGATCATCTCGGCCGGCTTGTCGTAGCCGTACAAATGGGCTGCCTGTGGATTGGCAAACTGAATGATCCCATGCAGATCGGCCATCAGAATCCCGTCGGCGGCAGTTTCGACCAGGGTGCGATAACGCGCCTCGCTCTCGCGCAGCGCTTCTTCCATTTCCTTGCGCTCGGTGATGTCGCGGCCAATCGCCTGAAGCTCGACGACTTGCCCGGCGTCATCGACGATGGCACGGTTGACCCAGTGCATCCAGCGCAGGGCGCCGTCGGCTCGCCGGACAGGATGTTCATGGACGAGCAGGCGATTGTCGGCGCTCAGCCGGCTCAAGCGTTGTTGCGTCTCGGCCAGCGCCTCGGCAGGGATGAGATTGGGCTGGGCAAAGCGACGACCAAGCAACTCCTGGCGCTGGCGTCCGAAGTAACGGCAATACGCCTCGTTGACGAATGTCAGGGTGGTGTCGGGCAGGTAACGACAGATCAGCTCGGTCTGGTCTTCAACGATGGCGCGATAGCGTTCCAGAGAGATCTTCGCCTGGCGCTCGGCCAGTTTGTGCGCAGTAATGTCCTGAATCTGAGACAACACTGCGAGGGGTTCACCGTCGGGGTTGCGCAGGACAGAGGCGCTCAGCGTGACCCAGATCGTGTGGCCGTCTTTGTGCAGATACCGCTTTTCGATCTGGAACGATGACAGGCTGCCCTCGATCATCTGGCGGCCCTGTTCCAGGCTGATAGCGACATCATCCGGGTGGCTGAAAGAATGGAAATGTTGCCCGGCCAGTTCCTGGGCCGAGTAGCCAATCATGTGGCAGAAGGCTGGATTCGCCGCCAGGCAGCGCCCATCGAGGCCGGCGATGACCATGCCGATTGGAGATTGATCGAACAACGGCCCCCAGCGGGCGCGCCAGTCCAGCGATATGGCCTGGTCAATCTCCGCCGGCGCCTGAGGGGGGATGCGGCTGGGGACGTCTCGGATGATGCTGATGATGCCGTGGATCGAGCCGTGGGCGTCCGCCAGCGCCGAAGCGCGAATCTCGACCAGGCACAGCGCGCCGTTCCTACAGGTCAGGTGATAAGTCATGCCGGCTGCGCATCCGGTCGCCAGCAGGTTCTGGAGATCGTCCATGCCTTCCTGTTGCTCATTGGCCGGCAGCAGGTTCAAGCCGCGCCCGATGCTGAGCAAGTCTGCCACCGACTCGAAGCCCAGCAGGGATGCGAGGGCGGGACTGCAATATCGGATTGTCGTGTCGGGCGCGCTCAAAACAACCATGGGAGCAGCGCCCACATCGGGGGCGCTATCGGTCGCGGCGTCGCCCAACACGTGGGACACCTCGGCGGCCAGCGCTGTGGACGATGTCATGAGTTCGCCAGCGAGGTCTGGGTCGAGGATAAGCAATGATGGCGCGCCGGGGAGGGGAAGCCGGGCGGCCATCGGCCCGAACACATCACCGAGTGTGATGGAGTGTGTGCGGCTTGGAGTTGTGTCAACTTGATCCATGGCAACAGCAATCCCGCCTATATCCGATCAGCCGATGGTGTTGCGGTGTGGGCATCGTTGCGAGTGCTGCGGTCAACGCCGTGCGCAGCAGTGAGCCACCAGTGTGGCGTGCCAGCAGAGTGCCACAATCTTATACCAACTGCCATGTCAGAGCTTTCAACCTGCGCTGGGAACTTCCCACCACCGAAGTTTCAACCATCACCCCCAAGGATGGGACCGGTGAGCGCCGGTACGCTCACGTCCTGCGTCTCGTCGCTTCCTCTGAAAAACGTCAGGACGATTGATATTTGCGCGTGGGCAAGTGATGCCTGTGAGGATCAGCAATGCGAGATCATACCGAGCCAGACGTGTGTGAGCTACACGTTGTCAAATCGATCTGCTGAAGGCACGCAGCGGCTAATGATCGAATGAAAATGCGTCGAATTCCGACATAAAATGACCGTGCTACGTAGAAATCCGTATTCACAGGCCAGTCACGCTCGCTAAAATGATTCGGGGCATCGCACTGACATCGCATACGGAATGACATAAGCTTCGGGTGCACCCATCTGTCACCGGCACCGCTCATTTGGGGGAATTCTATTGTGATCCATCATTCAGATGCCATATGGCCCATGCATAACTGTTTGTCGAGGAGGAAAGACATGGTCGATCAGAAATCGAATCACGGAGACAGGTCAGAATATGAGCAAGGGCGCAAGACAAGGCCTTCTGCGCGGGTCGTAGCGGCAGCAGGCATTCTGAGCTTGCTGGGCTTTGGGGTAATGGGGGTGCGATTAGCGCAGGCGGACACCCTCGAAGTGTGCTCCACCTGTGACTACACCACGATCCAGGCGGCCGTGAATGCCGCGTCACCCGGCGACACCATCAATGTGGCTGCCGGCACATACGCAGAGGCAGTGACGATCAACAAGAACAGCCTCACGATCAATGGGGCCGGCGCCGGCGCAGATCCATCCATCCACACGATCATCGATGGGCCGGTAGGAAGCGCATCCGGCATCTTCGTATCACATGGGGTCACCGGCGTGACCATCCAGAATCTGCGCGTGCAGGAGTTTGCCAACGGCGGCATCTGCGCCATCGGCGAGAACCATGGCTTCACCGTGCTCAACTCGCAGGCAATCTCGAATACCGCCGGCTCCGGCTGCCTGGGCGGCATCTACCTGAATGGGCCGGTGAACAATGTGCTGATTAGCCACAACGAGTCGGCTTACAACACCTCGCGCGGCATCGTGATCTGGAACGGCTTCAAGACCAACATCACCATTACCCACAACCTGGTGCGCAACAACAACTGCTGCGGCATCGAGCTGCAGGATGGCACGGCGTCGGGTGTGCTGGTGGCGCACAACGTGGTGCGCGACAACGCGGACAACGGCATCGGGCTGGTTGGGTTGACATCAGGGGCCGGGCCAAACCTGATCTATAGCAACACGCTATACAACAATGGCCGCTTCGGCATCGAAGTCAAGCTGCCTAACGGCACCGGCCTGACCAGCGGCGACGGCAGCATTGTCGTGCTCAGCAATACCGTGGCGCTCACCGACGCAATTGGCACAATCAAACCGGGCGAATTGCGTGACCTGGCCGGCATTGCCGCGTTCCGGCGTGGCTGGGTGTCCGGCAACAACAATGTTGACATTCCCGCCGGCGTCGTCATCCAGGGCAATACCGTCAGCGGCTATCAGCAGCCCAGCGACAGCGACGGTTTCGGCATCGTGGTCGAGGGCGCGCGCATGTTTGTGCTGGACAACACACTGGAAGACAACGATGTCGGTGTGCAGGTTCAGGCAGGTCACCTGCCCTACACGCCGTTCAGCAGTGTGGATGGTGACCAGGCCAATCTGGCTGACCAGTATTTTGGGCGCGGCAACTCGCCGGTGGCATGTGCCATCGAAGTTGCCGGCAACGTGTTCACTGGAAACACCACGAACACACGCGAGGTCGGGCCGACTAATGTGGGCGGCGCTGTCACTAACCTGAACACCGGCCAGACCTTCTGCGGCATCCAGGCTGCCATCGATGCGCCACCGACGCTGAATGGTCATGTCATCAGCGTCAGCGCCGGCGTGTACAGTGAACTGATCTCCGTCACCAAGCAGGTGACTTTGCTGGGCGCTCAGCACGGCCAGGACGCCGACGCGCGCGCGGCAGCGTTTGTCGCCGGCAAGGCCGACCCCACGCTCGAATCCATCGTCTACACGCCGATCAACAACCCGACCGGCGGCAACCCCGGCGCGGCTGACCTGTTCCGGGTGCTCACCAACAGCGTCACGATCGACGGTTTCGTCCTGGATGGCAACAACCCCGCCCTGGGCGCCAGCACCGTCGTCGTTGAAGGCGTCGATGCCCATGCCCGGCGCGGCGTGACCAACATCGGCCCGAATGACAGCTTCAATCCGCTCAACAGCCTGATCCTGCGCAACAACGTATTCCAGAACTTTGGTCAGCGCGGCATCTCGTTGGCCAACAACGACCCGGTCAGCGCCGGCAACCTCATCGAACGCAACGTCTTGCGCCGGATCCGCGACCAGGCAATCCTCTTGCTCAGCAATGCCTATGCCGATATCGTGGAAAACACGATCGACGTGCCTGTGAGCGGGATCGGTCTGCACTTGCAGAACTTCTCTGCCAACGGCAGCATGGCGTGGCTGAGCAACACAGTCACCATCATGACCGACGCGCTGGGCATTCACGCCAATCTCTTCTATGCGCCGTCGGCCACACTGGCGATCCAGGGCAACACGGTGAACGCCGACGCAGCTAGCGTTGCGCCGGAGGACGCAGCCTGGGCGTGGGGCATCAATGTGTGGAGCGTTCAGGTCGGCTCGACTGTGCTGGTGGAGGGTAACCGTGTCGGAGATGCCGGAGGTCGGCTTGGCCGTGGCATCAACGTGTGGAACGTGCCCACTGCCAGAACGGTGGAAGTTGTCGGCAACCAGGTGGCGCGCAGCACGATCGGCATCAACTTCGACAACGTGGACCCGTACTATGGCGGCGGCGCCAGCTCGATCCTGCGCGTAACTGGCAACACTGTCACGGGCGTTGCCGACGGCGTTGGCCTGCGCGTTCGCGCCGCGATTCTGGAAGAGCCTCCGCTCTATGCGGCGAATGCGGTCAACGGTCACGGGCTGATGATCGTCTCGGACACCAATGTGACCGGCGCCGGCGTGGGATTGCTGGTCGAGAGCGGCATCACCTCGACCTTTGCGGCCAGCGCCACGCTCCACAACAGCGCGCTGACAAACAACGACATCGGCGTCCAGATCGTCAAGGGCGCGCTGACGGCGACAAGCAACCAGATTCTGTCCAACACGGTCGGCGTGACAAACACGGGCGGTGTCCCCACCGATGTGTGGGTCAATCGCAACGCGATCGCAGGCAACACCGTGCTGGGCGTTGGCAATGACGCAGGCGGTGTATTGGACGCGACCTGCAACTGGTACGGCGACCCCAGCGGCCCCTCCGGCGTCGGTCCCGGCAGCGGCGATAGCGTCTCGGCCAACGTGGACTACAACCCGTGGTTGCTGAGCAACGACTTGAACGGCCCCTGCGCCGGCGCGACGCTCGTGGTCGAGAAGGTCGTCAGCGGGCCGATCACGCCTACCACAAGCTGGAACTTCACGGCTGCCGTCCCCACCGGCACGCTGGCGTTCACGCTGCCGGCCGGCGGTGGCGCGGTGACCTTCACCGGACTCGACTTCGGGCCGACGTTGATCACCGAAACGACAAAGCCGGGTTACGTGGCGACCTCGGCCTGCTCGACCGGCGCTACCGGCAGTGATGCCATCAGCCTGACGTTGACCGGCGCCGTGACCTGCACCTTCACCAACACCATTACACCCACGACGACGGTGATCACCGTCACGCCGGTGCTGACCAACGGCTGGGCTTACATCACCGAGCCGGTCGGCGTGGGCGTCTTCGCAGTGCCGTTTGACATCGTGTTGCCGCCGCCCGATCCAACGCTCGGCAATGCCAGCGCGCGCATGGTCCTCACGGATGTGAACTGGCGACACATGTACGTCTCGCCGATCTTCACCGGCGCCTTGCTGCGCGACATCACGGTGTTCGAGTATCGTCTGCGCTTCCCGGCCAGTGGCGGGCAGACGCCCTACATCAACATTGGCTGGGACGATGATGCGTCCGACAGCAACACCGGCTTCCGTGGCCGGCTGGTGTATTCGCCGGGTAGCCTGACGCCCGACACCTGGCATGTTGTGGATGCGCGCAACGACACCACGCCGCGCTGGTACACAACCTTGCCGGGCGCGACGCAGTGCATTCAATCATCCCCCTGCACTTTCGAACAGATTGTGGCGGTCTATCCCAACGCAGCCATCCACCCCGGCGATCTCATGGGCGCGCCGCTGGGCTTTGTGGGCATTCGCGTGGGCGGCGGCAGTTCCACCGGCATCGGCTACGCCGATGGCCTGCGCGTCGGCGTGGGCGATCAAATCACGTTGTACGACTTCGAAGCCGCTCCGCCCACAACGATCACCCTGACAGCCGATCCGGCCATCACGGAGGTTGGCGGCAGTGCCGTGTTGACGGCAACCGTTCTGATTGCCAACGGCGATCCGGCTGCTGACGGCACAGTGGTCAGTTTCGATACGACGATCGGTGCGGTCTCGCCGGTCACAGTGACTACTTTTGGCGGCGTGGCAACGGCAGCCGTCAACTCGACAGTCGCCGGCGTGGCGACCGTGACGGCCAGTGCCGGCGATGTGGATGTCACCGCGCAGGTCACGTTCACCGCCGGCGCGCCGTTCACGGTCATGCTGGTGGCCGACCCAACCACGCTGGCTGTGGGCAACAGCAGCACGTTGACGGCGACGGTGACCGACCAGTATGGCAATGCGGTGGCCGATGGCACGGCGGTGAGCTTCACCACCGACCTGGGCACGCTGGGCAGCGCCACGCTGAACACCAGCGCCGGCCAGGTGGTGAACACGCTTGGCTCGACCACGCCTGGCGTGGCGACGGTGACGGCGACGGTGGGCAGCCTGAACGCCACGGCGCAGGTGACCTTCACGCCGGGCGCGCCGTTCACGGTGTCGCTGAGCCTGACGCCGGCCATCATCTATGCGAACGGCATTAGCCAGAGCGTGGCGGTGGCGACTGTGACCGACCAATACGGCAACCCGGTGCCGGGCGTGAGCGTGAGCTTCTTCGCCGGCGTGGGCACGTTCATCCCCGCTGCCGGCACGACTAACTCAGCCGGCCAGGTTACCGTGAACCTCACTTCGCTGACGCCGGCGATTGAGAATGTGTTTGCGGTGGTCAGTGGCGTGGGCTATGCCCAGGCGCAGGCGATCTACACCAACCCGCCGGCAGCCACGGCGCCGCTGACGGGCACGCTGGGCACGCTGACGCAGACTTTCGATGTAGTGCGCAAGGGCGGCCTGATCACCTACACGCTGCAAGTCACGAACACCGGCGCCGGCCAGCTCAACAATGTGCTGATCTATGCGCCGATTCCGTCCGGCACCACCTACGTGCCCGGCTCGGCCAGCGGCGGCAACTACTCTCCCAGCAACGTGCTGCTACTGTCGGGTGAGGGCAGGCCGGCTGCGCCGTTCGGGCCGCGGGCGGTTTTGAACGCCGTGACCTGGGCCGGCGATCTGCCGGGCGGTGCGTCGCACACGCTCAGCTACGTTGTCCAGGCTCAGATTCTGGAGGGCCAGGTGGTCAATCAGCCGAAAGTCTTTGTGGACAACGCCGACACCGGCATTGACCTGAGCAGCACGGTGAATGTCGTGGCGTATAAGTTCTTCTTGCCTGTCGCATACAGGTAAGCGCCCGACCTGCACCGTTTTGACGCAGGCGCAGCCTTGTAACAAGGCTGCGCCTGCATGCTTTCGATGGGGGAACTGCAGCACAGGGATCAGTCTTCAAGCGGGGTGACTGTCAGCCCTAGCAGCGCCAGAGCAGCAGCCTGGGCCTGCCACATGCGGGACTTGCGGGCCGGCGTGTCGTGGTCATAGCCCAGCAGGTGCAACACACCATGCGCCACCAGCAGCGCCAGCTCCGCATCCTCTGGGTGCCCACCCCGGCGAGCTTGTTCGGCGCAGCGCTCCATCGAGATGGCAATGTCGCCGATGTAGGCCGGTTCGTCGGCCTGTGACGGAGGCGCGCCCGGGTAAGGCCGCCGGCGCCGCCCGTCACGAAAGCCCTCGCCGCCGAAGGAGAGCACGTCTGTAGGCCGGTCGATGCCGCGAAACTGCCGGTTGAGCTGGTGAAGTGCTGCGTCGTCGGTGAGGGCAATCGAAAGCGCCACCGGCTCGGTCACGCGCGTTTGCGCAATGGCGGCCAGAGCGGCGGCACGGGCGAGCGACAGCCGGCCACGCCGCCGGTATCGCGCCTGACAACGCAAGCTGACCTGGGGCTGGGCCCGTGTCACGGTCATGGTTGCAGAGGTTGTTCGCGCGGTGATGGCAGCCCCACATCCGCTATGGATTCCTGAGCCGTCGGCGTGAGTGCGTTTGCCGGGGACATGGCCGGCACAGCCTTGCGACTCGCTTCGGGGTAGTCGATCCGAGGATGATATGCGCCGCGCAAGGTGTCGAAGAAAGATTGCCGAACCTGTTCCATTTCCCGGAGTGTCAGGTTGACATCGTCGAGTTGATGATCGGCCAGCCGTTCGCTGATGACTTTGCGCAGAATGGCCTCAGTTTCTTCGGGCGCGGTCGGTTTACGGGCGCGGATGGCCGCCTCGCAGCCGTCTGCCAGCATGACCAGCGCTGTTTCGCGGGATTGTGGCCGAGGGCCGGAATAGCGGAAACGGGTTTCGTCCACCGGCTCGCTGTCGGCCTGAGCTGCCAGGGCGTACTGGTAGCTGGTTTTCGTGGTGCCATGATGCTCTGTGATGAAGGCGCGAATACGACCGGGCAGACGGAATCGCCTGGCCAGTTCAAGTCCATCCTTCACATGGTTTTGCAAGATGCGTGAGCTGGTTTGCGGGTCGAGCTGGTCGTGCACGTTGCCCGTGTCCACCTGGTTCTCGATAAAGAAATACGGGTGCAGCGACTTGCCGATGTCGTGATAGTACGCGCCGACACGTGTCAACAGCGAGTCGGCGCCGATGCGTTCGGCGGCCTGTTCAGCCAGGTTAGCCACCATCAGGCTGTGGTGATAGGTGCCGGGAGCGCGTGTCAGCAGTTGCTGCAGAAGGGGGTGGGAGGGCCTGGACAATTCGACGAGCTGGATTGGCGTGATGATGTCGAACAGTAACCCGGCCACGTAGAGCAGGGCGGGGGCGATTGCCGCTGACAGCAGGCTGTTGGCCAGCGCGGCCGCGAGCAGATAGCCAACCTGCGCCGCAGTCCCATCGTCGACGATGCCATTGGCGTGAAAGGCGAGCACGACGCCGGCTTGCATCGCTGCCATGGCCAAGCCGGCCCTGAAGTAGTCGCTGATGCGCTCGCCGCGCCGCACCACCAGGCAGGCCATCACGCCGCCAGAAATGTAATAGGCGCCAAGCTCAACCGGCTGATCGAGCGGGATTGCTGCCAGTCCGCCCAACACTGCGGCGCTGGTGATGCCGGCAAATGCGCCGGACCAGCTCGTGATGGCTATGCTCACTGCCCCCAGAGGGGCAAGGTAGAGCAGCAGGTTGTGGCCGGGCAACAGCAAGCGGGCCAGAAACAGGGCGGCGACAAACAAGACGGCGCTGAGAACCGTTCGCTGTGGGCGCTGTGTGAGCGCGTTGTCAGGACCGTGCAGCATGGCGCCGCCGATCAGAGCGACTGCCAATGCGCTCAACATGAGCGCGCTGACCACATCCGGCCAGGTGAGATTGGGCCGGCTCAGGTTCAGTTTCTCCAGCGCCTCCACATCCAGCGCGCTCATCACCTGGCCGCTGCGCACAATGATCTGATTGGCTTCGTATCTCCGCTCGATCGGCTGCACGGCCTCGCGCGCCGTCTCGCGCGCCGCTTCAGTGGCTGCTGCGTCATAGTTGGTGTTAGGCACCAGCATGGGCACGGCCAGCGCCGTAATGACGGCCACCTCTTCGGCGCTGAATTCCAGGCTGATTCGAATCGGCAGGGCCGCCTTGACGCTGTTGAGGTTTTCGGGTTTGATGGGCGAACGGAGCACCTCGTCCAACAGCGCCATGGCGTGCGCGTCCACACGGGCCCAGCGTGAGTCGCTGATGCTAAGGATGCGAGCAGCCAGGCCGGCATCCACGGGCAGATCCGGGAGACTGGTCAGGCGGCTTGTCTTCTCCGCGAGGTCGAGAGCCGGGTCGCTGCGAATGGCCGTAATGTCATTCAGCACCTCGCGCATTGCGTTCAGCTGCTGGCGCGCGATATGCGCATCGGGCGGGGTAAAGATCGGTGACACCGATGCGGCCGCCAGGTCGCGCTGGCGATTTGTTTCGACATCGCTGATGTAGGCGATCTGGCGCGGCGCGCGAATATCGCGCGGCGCCACATGGCCGGCAGTCATCGTGACGCTGCTGGTGGCATAATAGCGCGACAATTGCGCCGCGACGATGCCGGCGAACGCAAAGACAGTCGTGCCGATCAGCACGATGGTCGTGCGCTTTGACAGCGAGATGATGGCTGGCCCGTCCTTGATCCTCAAACCGGAACTCCTCTCTGCCCATCGAATTTGCGCAGCTACTTGAGCAAGTCGCGCACGATCTCGCTCACCAGCCGGCCATCTGCGCGGTCCTTCACGCGCGGCAACAGCGCTTTCATCACATCGCCCTGCTGTTTGGGCGACGTTGCGCCTACCTCGGCAATGACCTGCCTGGCGAGTTCGGCAATCTCTTCGCGGCTCATTTGCCTGGGTAGATAGGCGCGCAGGATCTCCAGCTCGGCGGTCTGTTCTGCTACCAGGTCGCTCCGACCGACATTGCGCGCTTCCAGCAGCGATTCCTCGTGCTGTTTGATTTCGCGCCGGATCAGGGCCAGGATGTCGGCGTCACTGAGCACGCCTCCGCGCCCATCCGTGCGCGCTTCGACCTCTGCGTTCTTGATCAGAGCAATGACTTGCCGGATAGCCACCTTGCGGCGCTCATCGTTCTCCCGCATGGCGAGCTTCAAGTCGGCTTGTACCTGCTGTTTGAGTGTAGAGTCCATGCCGGTTTTCTGTACTCCTTGCTATTTCGGCGGGCAAACTTTCCCGTGCGAAAAACAAACGAGCGGGCTGTTGCCCGCTCGTATTGTATTACGATGCTCGTCGAGATTCCCAGCGGCAATCACATTTCGTTTTGGAGCAGTCGCGATGTCTGCCGGCGGCTCTTGCGCAGCTTGGCAGCGCGCTTGCGCTTGTCCACAATGCTGGGCTTCTCGTAGAAACGCCGACGACGCACCTCAGACAGCACCCGGTCGCCCTGCACCATTTTGTTGAAGCGCCTCAGCGCAGACTCAAAGGTCTCATCTTCATCGACGGTCACGCGCGTCACAGTCTCACCTTCTTTTTTGCGCGATTGTTATCCGCTGGCTCGGCCGGACCTGTCGTCCCGCGTGGTTTCCATCGAATAACGAGCAGGGCTGATTATACGGAATCGGCTGGTTGTGTCAATCACTCGGTTTATGGGTTTATGGTTTATGGTATCGTTTATTGGCCGGTAGCGCCGGATTTCGGCACCGATAGGCTGACTTTTGGCGTGTGGCTCATGCTTCTTTATCGTGACTGTTGTCGCGACCGTGGCTTCTGACTATGGATATCAACCAACTTGCAACCCTGATTCAATTTGTGGATGAAGAGCGGCGCAAAGACCGCGCTCAGATTATTCAGTTGCAGGAAAGAGTGGACGCGCTGGCGCGCGAAAACGAACTTCGCGCCCGGTATGCCCAGGCGGTCGAGTCACAACTCAATGACTTGAAACAACAGGTTCAGAAGTCCATGGGCTGGACCTCAGTGGTCGAGCAGGTGCGCGCCGAGTTTGGCCAGATGATCGAGCGGATTGAGGATCAGCGCTCCAAGTCCGAGCGCGAGTCGGCCCGCATCCGGCAGATCGAGATCGAGGCGCTGGTGCGTCAGTTGAACGAGCAGAAGCGCGAGATCAAACCCTATGCTCGCTACGCCGATGAGTTCGAGGCATTGAAGCAGGAAGACGCCCGCCTGAATGAGGCCATCAGCCGCGCGCAATCGACCGTGCTCGACATCGAACGCCGGCTCGACATTCCCGCCGCCTCTATTTCTTACCTCGAAGAGCAGCGCCGGCAGGACAACAAGCGCATCGTAGCCCTTGAACAGGAACTGCCCGACATCCGAAAGCGTATCGAGCAGTTCCCGCCCCAGTTGCTGCTGCTCGACGAAGCGATCCGCCGCAAACAAACAGAACTGGAAGAAGCCGCCCGCATTTTGGAGGCCCAGAGTCAGGTGATCGAAGCGCAGCGTGTGGCCGACATCCGCCGCGAGCGCCAATTCGCCGAGTACGCTGAAATTGTCGAGCGGCTCAAAGAGCGGGCTGATGCTGTGGCGGCGCAGATTACCGGCTTCGTGCAGATGCGCGAGGAGGTGCGCCGCGCGCTCAACGAGATTCCAGCCGCTCTCGAACGCTTCGAGGTGCGGCTGAATGAGGTGATCGAAATCCAGCGCGACAACGAAGCGCGCGCCAAGCGCCAGGCCGACGAGTTCCGCGATGTGATGGACAAGAACTGGAAAGCATTCACCGTGTCACAGGAAGAAAAGTGGCACGATCGCGATCGACGCATCGCCGATTACGAGCCGCGACTCAACGCGCTCGAAGAAGAGCTGCCAAAGTACCAGCCGCAGATTCTGCCGCTGTACGACATCCTCGAAGCTTTCAGCAAGTCCTATGCTGCCGCCGGCCGTGAGTGGCTGTCTCAGGCCAATCAGATGCTGGAAAAAGCCCGGCTGAATCTGCCGTCCGAAGTCAATCTGTCGCGGCGGCAGCGTCGCAAGTTGAAGACCCAGGCCGACGCCGAAGCCGCCGGCGGCATTCCCCCGAACGGGGCCGCCCATGATGAAGCGGATGGCAACGCCTCCGGCGATGGCCGTGACGATCTGGATCAAGATTTGATCTCGTAATGTCTCGATCTCAGCCGCAATCCGGCCGCTTTGTTGCGCGCGTGGTCGCCACCGCCGGCCATGTCGATCACGGCAAATCAACGCTGGTGCGCGCGCTCACCGGCATCGACCCCGACCGCCTGCGCGAAGAACAGGCCCGCCAGATGACCATCGACCTGGGCTTTGCCTGGTTCGATCTTCCGCCGGCTGACGCAACCGGCGGCACAGCCGAAGCCCAAAGTGTCGGGCTGGTCGACGTGCCCGGCCACATCGACTTCATCGAAAACATGTTGGCCGGCGTGGGCGGCATCGACGCCGCGCTGATCGTCATCGCCGCCGACGAAGGACCGATGCCGCAGACCTACGAGCATCTGGCAATCCTCGATCTGCTGCGCGCCCCGGCTGCGGTGGTGGCCCTCACCAAAGTCGATCTGCTGCCTGCCCCCACCGACGAATGGATCGCGCTGTTGCGCGCAGATGTGGCCGGGCTGTTGAACCGCACCCGTTTCGCCGGCGCGCCCATCGTGCCGGTCAGCGCCCGCGCCGGCCTGGGTCTGGATGACCTGTTGGCCGCATTGCGGCGCGTGTTGCAAGATTCGGCCCGCCGTCAAGATACCGGCCAAGCCCGCCTGCCGGTCGATCGCGTGTTCAGCATGGCCGGCTTTGGCACCGTGGTCACCGGCACGCTGATCGGCGGGCATCTGGCGGTTGGCGACGACGTGGAGATATTGCCCGGGCAACATCGTGCGCGCGTGCGCGGGCTGCAAACGCACAAACATCAGCTCCAGGTGGCCTTGCCCGGCAGTCGCGTTGCCGTCAACCTGGCCGGGGTGGATGTCGCCGACCTGGCGCGGGGCGATGTGGTGGCGTCGCCGGGGTGGCTTCAGCCTGCCACACGGCTCGACGCGCAGATCGAGATGCTGGGCGAAGAAACAGGCCGGCAGGTTTCGGCCATGCGCCGGCCTTTTGCGCTAAAGCACAACGGCGAGGTCAAACTATTCTGCGGCACGAGCGAGCGCGTGGCGCGTGTCCGGCTGCTCGAAGGCAATGAACTGGCCCCGGGCACAACAGGCTGGGCGCAGTTTGAACTCGCTGCGCCGGTGGCAGTTGCGGCGGGCGACCGGTTCATCCTTCGCTTGCCTTCGCCATCGATCACACTGGGAGGAGGCACAATTGTCGATCCGCACCCGGCCGGTCGGCATCGCCGGCGAGCCGGCCACGCCGACCCCGATGTGCTGGCTCGCCTGAACGCGCGGTTATACGGCGGGCCGGCCCAGCGGCTTGAGAGCGCGCTGGCACAACTGAGATTTGCCACCCGCGCCGAAGCAGCGCAACAATCCGGTCTTGCGCCAGAAGCATTCGCGACAGCCTGGGATGAGCTGATCGCAGCAAATGCGGCGCGCACAGCCGGCGAGGTGATCGCGCTGACGACTGTCTGGCAGCGTGTCATCGCTGCGGCAGTGCAGCACGCACGCGCCCATCATGCAGCGCAGCCACTGGCCGCCGGCATCCCGCGCGAATCGTTGCGCAGCAAGCTTCAACTGTCGCCGCGCGATTTCAACGCTGCGCTGGCCGTTGCAACTGCTGGGCGCGCGCTGGTAGACGAGGGCGACACGGTGCGACTGCCGGAATTCGAGATTCGCTTCACGCCCGATCAGCAGCGCGCGGTGGATGCGTTGCTGGCTCAAATGAGGAGCGATCCCTGGAACACGCCGTCTGTGAAGGAATGCCGGGCGGCGCTGGGCGAAGCCGTCTTCGATGTTCTCCTGCGCCGCCGGGTGCTGATACAGGTCAGCCCTGATGTGGCGCTGCTGCGCGAGACTTACGAGCAGGCCGTTGAGCAGGTCAAACACATCATCCAACGCGATGGGCAGGTCACAGTGGCCGGCCTGCGCGACGCCCTGGGCGCCACACGCAAGTATGCGCTGGCGCTACTCGAACATCTCGACCAGATCGGCGTCACCCGGCGCGAAGGCGATGCACGGACGCTGCGCTAGAAGCGTGCGCTAAAAGCGTGCGCTTAAAGACGTGCGCTAAAGACGGACGGGTAAACTGCCGTTCGCCCTTACTGCGTTACTTGCGCCGCTTGCGTGGCTGCGCTCGTTACGATGGCGCGGAACCAGGTGTCCTGCGCGCGGATGAACCGGCGGGTGTCGCGCTGGATGGCGGCGATGGCCTCTTCTAACGTCATCTGGCCGCGCGCCACCGCGATCATCTGACGATAGCCCAGCGCCGACATGGCCGGCAACTTCAGCGCAGCGTCGGGATCGATGCCCTGCCTGCCCAGGTAGTCCAACAGCGCGCGTGTCTCATCCAGCCAGCCCTGTTCGATCATGTCGCGCAAGCGGGCATCGGCGCGGGCATAGAGCGCCGGCCTGGGCAGGTTGATATACAGGATGCTGACACCGCGCAGGTCGGGCGGCTCGCGGCGCTGCAGCTCGCTCCAGCGCGCGCCGGTTATCTCCATCACCTCCAGGGCGCGGATGACACGGCGCACGTTGCGTGGGTCGATTGTCGTCAGCGCGGCCGGGTCGCGGGCTTCGAGTTCGCGGCGCAGAGCGTCCTGTCCGTGCAGCGCCATGAATGCCTGCCAGCGGCGGCGGATGTCCTCGCGGGGGGGCACTTCGGGCACGCGCCAGCCTTCCAGCAACGCCCGCACATATTGGCCGGTTCCGCCCACCAGCAGGGGAACCTTGCCACGCGCGCGAACGTCTGCAATGGCTGCGCGCGCCAACCGCACATACTCGCTCAGCGAGAAAGATTGCTGTGGCTCGCGCAGGTCGATCAGGTGATGTGGCACAATGGAGCAATCCATGCGCGTCGGCTTATTCGTGCCGATGTCCATGCGCCGGTAAATGTGGCGCGAGTCAGCAGAGATGATTTCACCGCCAACTTCAGCCGCCAGCGTCATGGCGCGAGCAGACTTGCCCACGGCGGTCGGGCCGATAATGACGATCAGTTCGGAGCGCATCTGAATGCAATCTTAAAGCGGGCAGCGCAAAATGCAAAGCAGTGCAGGGCGTTGTCGGCAACCAACGTCTTGCGCGCGTCGTCCTCAAGTTATTACAGCGCGGCAGGTAAAAAGGGAGAAGATCATGTTGCAAAAGCGTGTCTACCAGAAATTCGTGACACTGATTGTGCTTGCTGCGATGGTGTTGAGCGCCTGCCAGGAAGCGCCCCAACAGCCATCGCCTGTGGCGCCGGCCACGCAGACAGAGCGACCGGCCCAACCTGTCGAGGCAACATCAACGCCCGGCCCAACTCCCACGCCGCGTCCGCCTGGCAGTCCGGTGGTCGTTGACCGCCAGCCGGCGCAGGGCGAAGAGATGGCAGTTGACCAGCCGATTGTCCTGACCTTCGACCAGGCAATGGACCGCGCCTCGGTGGAGCAAGCGTTGAGTGTCGAGGCCGGCGACGCCCCTGTGGCCGGCGCATTCGATTGGCAACGTGACAACGTGGTAGCGTTCAGGCCGGCCCAGGGATGGGAGCGCGCCGCGCGTTACCGCGTCAGCCTGAAAGACACGGCCAAAAGCGCGCGTGGCCTGCCGCTGGCCCGCCCGACCCAGTTTCAGGTCAGCACGATCGGCTATCTGGCCGTGGTGCAAACCATCCCTGCCGATGGCGCCAATGATGTGAGCGCCGACAGTCTGATCACTGTGCTGTTCAATCGCCCGGTTGTGCCGCTGACCGGCCTGGAGCAGCAGGCATCTTTGCCGGGGCCGGTGTCATTCGAGCCGGCCATCGAAGGCGCCGGCGAATGGCTGAACACCAGCATCTACGTGTTCCGCCCCTCCAGACCGCTGGCTGCCGGCGTGACGTATGTGGGCCGTGTTGCGGCAGGTCTTCAAGACACCACCGGCGCGCTGTTGCAGGAAGACTATGCCTGGTCGTTCAGCGTGGCTGCGCCAGTGGTCAAATCGTTCGAGCCATCCAACGGCAGCGCGGATGTGGACCTGCGCCGGCCCATCAGCATCACCTTCAGCCAGAAGATGGATCGCGCCTCTGCCGAAGCAGCTTTCAGCATCGATCCGCCGGTGCAGGGGACGTTTCGCTGGGCGGATGAAGTGGTGGAAGCGCCGGCCAACACGGGCTATCGCGGGCAGGATGAGCCGGCGATGGTGGGCGTGATGCCGCAGGGCATTGCGCCGGCCGGCGAGGTGATGGCCTTCGTGCCGGGTGAGGATTATCAGCGCGGCGTGAACTATCGCGTGACGATCGCCGGCGCGGCCCGCGCAGCCCTGGGCGACGCGGCGTTGCGCGCGCCGGCTGCGTTTACTTTTCGCAGCATCGAGATGCCCGCTGTGGCGGCCACCATCCCTGCCGATGGCGCCGATCAGGCAGAGTCCACGGCCGGCTTCAACATCCGCTTCAGCGCGCCGGTGCTGCCGGAAACGATTTTGCCCAACCTGACGTTCGATCCGCCGGTTTCGCTGACGCGCGTGTACACCTACTATGACCCGTTCGAGAAACGCTTTTACCTCAACGTTGATTTCAAGCCGTCCACAGCCTATCGCGTGACGATCGGCGGCGCCATCGCCGACAAATACGGCGTGCAGATCGGGCGCGACACGGTGGTGCGCTTCACGACTGCCGCGTTGTCGCCATATGCGGCGCTGCGCACCGACAATCAGATCGGCACCTACAGCGCCGGCCAGCCCACACGCCTGTTTGCCGCTTATCGCAACATCACCCGGCTCGACTTCGAGCTGGCCCGCCTGTCGCTGCGCGAGTTCTATCTACTGACTGGCAGCCCGTATGCGTGGCAGAATCTGCGTGATTTCAAGCCTGCTCCCGGCCAGGGAGTGCGCGCCTGGTCTGCGCGCGCGCAGCGCGAGTTGGACACCACCTTCCTGTATGAAATCGATCTGCCGGAGAAGGGCCAATCCCTCACGCCGGGGATATATCTGCTGACCTTAAGCGCGCCAGAGCCGGCTGCTCGCTCGCGCGATTACCGGCCCGAACGCCATGTGCTGGTGGTGACCAATCAGCATGTCACCTTGAAGCAGGGCGAGTATGAGGCATTGGCATGGGTGACCGATTTGAATAGCGGCCAGCCGCTGGCCGGCGCGCCGGTGACCTTCTATGATCGGGCCTTCACAGAACTTGCAACCACACAGACTGACCCCGACGGCCGGGCGCTCGCGCGCTACGACCGGCCCATGCCGCTATACGAGGCATTTTACGCCGTAATCGGCGAGCCGGGCCAGGCAGTGTTCAGCATCGGCTACAACAGCTGGGATCGCGGCATTGCGCCGTGGGATTTCAATCTGAACAGCCGGTATGGCGGCGACCCGTTCAATGTATACCTGTACACCGACCGCCCGATCTACCGCCCCGGCCAGATGGTGTATTTCAAAGGCATCGCCCGCGCCGATGAAGACGCGCGTGCGTATGGGCAAACGAGTGCTCGCCCCTACAGCCTGATCGAGGATTTGAACGCGGTGAACTACACCATCAACAACGATCAGGGACAACAGGTGTTCAGCGCGACGGCGCGCCTGGATGACTATGGCGCATTCACCGGCGCGTTTGCGCTCGACAACAACGCTGCCACCGGCTTCTACTATATCAATGTGTGCGTGCCGGATCTGAGAAACTTTGCCGTGGGCTATGCCGGCACGCCCGGCAAAGGCGGCGGGGTGTATGTGCCGGCGACAACCCCATCGGCGCAGCTCGATCAAAACTGTCGGTCGTACAGCGTCGGCTTTCAGGTCGCTGCATATCGCGCGCCGGACTTTGAAGTGACGGTGACGACAGACAAGAGCGACTATCAGGCCGGCGACACGATCGAAGCCACGCTCGACGCGCGCTACTTCTTCGGCGGCAATGTGTCGAACGCCAAAGTGGAATGGACGTTGTACGCGCGCGACTACTTCTTTGACCGCTACACCGGCGAGGGCTGGTACTCGTGGGGCGACTATGACTTTGTGTATCGCGGTGTCGGCTTCAACGAGCAGGTCGCCAATGGCAGCGGGACGACCGACGCCGCCGGCCGCCTGGCGCTGCGCTTGCCGGCCGATCTCAGCCAGCGCCAGAACAGCGCCGTGTTCTCGCTGGAAGTCAGCGTGACCGACCTGAACGATCAAAGCGTGTCGGCGCGCGCGTCAGCCATCGTGCACAAGAGCGCGTACTACTTGGGTATCTCGCCCGAAGTGTACGTGGGTGCGACGGACGAGCCGGCGACGATGAACGTCATCGCTGTGGACCAGCAGGGCCGGCCTCTGGCAGGCAAGCCGGTTGTCGTCACGTTCTACCAGCGCGAGTGGTACACCACGCAGACCGAGGACGCCGCCGGCTACCGCGAGTTCACCTCGGTGCCCAGCGACACCGAAGTGTCGCGGGTATCCATCACCACCGGCCCCGACGGCAAAGCTATGGCGGTATTCACGCCGACACTGGGCGGCGAGTATTACATCAAAGCAAGCGGGGCCGATGAAGGCAACCTCAAGGGGCCGGTGGCCTCCACCTCCTTCTACGTATCGGCCCAGGGCGCTTACGTGTCGTGGCGTGTCGCCAATAACGACCGCATCGAACTGCGCACGGACAAGCAGGATTACAAAGTGGGCGAAACCATCCGGCTGCTGGTGCCCTCTCCGTTTAGCGGCACTGTGTACGCGCTGGTCACCGTCGAGCGCGGGCGCTTCCTGTCCACCCGCGTCGTGACCTTGCAGAGCAACAGCGCCATCATCGAAGTGCCGGTTGAATCCACCTTTGCGCCGAATGCCTATCTCTCGGTCTTGCTGGTGAAAGGTGTGGACGAGTCGAATGACCTGCCGGCGTATCGGCTTGGCTACGCCGGCATCACGGTGGACCCCGGCGAGTTCAGGTTGAACGTGGAGATCAAGACCGACAAGACAACCTACAAGCCGCGCGACACGGTGACCTATGACATCCGCGTGACCGATGCAGCCGGCCGGCCGGCGCAGGCGCAGGTATCGCTGGCGGTGGTGGACAAAGCTGTGCTGAGCCTGGCCGACCCCAACAGCGCGCCGATCGAACAGGCGTTCTACGGCGCGCGTGGGCTGGGCATTCGCACTGCCGACAGTCTGAGCGTCAATGTGGATCGCATCACAGCCAGGATTGTGGCAGAGACAGGCAAAGGCGGTGGGGGCGGCGGTCTGGCCGGCGCGCTGGAGGGGCTGTTCGTGCGCCAGAACTTCAAAGACACGGCAGCCTGGGAGGGCGTCATCACCACCGATGCCAATGGCGCTGCGCGCGTCCAGGTCACGCTGCCGGATAACCTGACCACCTGGGTGGCCGATGCGCGAGCCGTCACCCGCGATACGCAAGTCGGACAGGCGAGGCAAGAGATTCTCTCGACGAAACCGCTGCTGGTGCGACCGGTCACGCCGCGCTTCTTTGTGGTGGGCGATTCGGTCACGCTGGGCGCGGTGGTCAACAACAACACAGACAACGCAATCAGCGCCGAGGTGTCGCTGGCGGCGCGCGGCGTGCGCATCGACACGCCGGCCTCGGCTACGGTCAACGTGCCGGCCAAAGGCAGCGCGCGCGTGGACTGGACCGTGACGGTCGAAGACGCGCCCAGCGCGGAGTTGACATTCACAGCGCGCGGCGGCGGGCTGGAAGACAGCAGTAAGCCTGGACTGGCCACAGCGCCGAATCAGGGCATTCCCATCCTGCGCTATGTGGCGCCGGAGACGGTGGCCACAGCGGGCGACGTGAGCGAGCCGGGCCGCAAGCTGGAGGTGATCGCGCTGCCGGCGCGTCTCGACACTGGCCGGGGCAGCCTCGATATCGAGGTCAACCCCTCGCTGGCAGCGGTGATCCACAACACGTTGGATCGCCTGCGTGAGTATCCGTATGAGGACGCAGAGACCACTGCTTCGCGTCTGCTGGTCAGCCTGGCGCTGGGCGAGGACGCTGCGGCTGATGTGGCGCGCTACATGCAGCGCCTGCTGGGCAGCCAGCGCAACGATGGCGGTTGGGGCTGGTGGGTGACGGATGGCAGCAATGCCAACATCACGGCCTATGTCTTGCTGGCGCTGGCGCGCGCGCAACAGGCCGGCTACGCGGTAGATGTCAACATGACAACCCGCGCGCGCGAATTTCTGACCAATGCGCTGATCGAACCGAACTGGATCAGGGACGCGGGCGTGGCTAATCAACAGGCTTTCATGCTTTATGCGCTGACCGAGGCCGGCGTGGAAGATAGTGGCCGGCTGGGCGCACTGTATGAAAACCGCGAGAAGCTGGGCCACTATGGCAAGGCATTGCTGGCGATGAGCCTGGACATCGTTCAGCCCGGCGACGCGCGCATTCAGACCCTGCTGAGCGATATCGCCAACGCAGCCATCGCCGGCGCAACCGGCGTGTTCTGGCAGGAGGCGCGCTACGACTTCTTCAGCTTCGACAGCACCACGCGCAGCACGGCTATCGTGCTGCTTGCGCTGGCCCGGCTCGACCCGAACAGCGCCTTGACTACCAATGCGGTGCGCTGGCTGATGACAGCGCGCAAAGGCAGCGCCTGGGAAACCAACCAGGAGAATGCCTGGGCAGTCATGGCGTTAACAACCTGGCGCGAGGCAGTGGGCGACGCTGCGCCGGCATACACCTGGCGCGTGCTGCTGAACGACGCCAGCGTGTTAAACGGGGCAGCCAGCCCGGACAATGCGGCGCGCAGCGAATCGTTGAGCGTGCCGGTGGCGCAACTGGCGCGCAATCAGGGGAATGATCTGGTGTTCGAGCGCGGCGCGGGCACAGGCCGGCTGTATTACACGGCGCGGCTGCGGGTGTTCCTGCCGGCCGGTGAGGTGAAGGCGCTCAACCGGGGCATCGTCATCGCGCGCAAATATGAGTTGGCGGAGTGCCAGCCCAAACCCGGCCAGCCCTGCCCGGCGATCACGGGCGCGGCCATCGGGCAAAACGTGCGCGTGCGGCTGACACTTGTCGCGCCAACCGATCTGTACTTTGTCAAGGTGACAGACCCCCTGCCGGGCGGCGCAGAGGCGATCGACACATCGCTGAAGACCAGCCAGCAGGTTGCGTCAGAGACGGAGATGCCCTTCTTCGGCGGGCGCGGCGGATGGGGCTGGTGGTGGTTCAGCCACACCGAGTTGCGCGACGATCACGCGGCGCTGTTCGCCAGTTATCTGCCGGCGGGGACGTATGAGTACACGTACCTGATCCGCCCCAGCATTGCCGGGGAGTTCCAGGTGATGCCGGCGCATGTGGAGCAGACCTACTTCCCCGAGACGTTCGGGCGCAGCGACGGCGCGCGCTTCACCGTCAGCAAGTAGACGGCTGTTGGCGGGTGGGTGAGTTCAACAGGTGAGTGGGCCTGCCGAACTCACCCACCTGTCGAAACACTCCCCTTCGGCTGCGCTCAGGGCAAGCTTCTGTCCGCCGGCGTCCGTGGTCATGCCGGCCAAGAGAAGTTATAAAAATCAGCAGGTAGACTGCCAGATTGCTTGAGTTCACGGCGCTGAAAGAGGATAGTCGCAAGCTTCTGGCACTCACAGGATTGACCCTGAAGGAGTTCGCGCTGTTGTTGCCGGCGTTTACAGAGCGCAGGCAATCCGCCCGCGCTCTGTGTGTCAGCGCAACTTTCCACTGCCCGGCCTACGCCGAGGGCGATGATCCCTTGAGCGCCTCGATCGGCTGCCAGACAGCTTCGGGCTTGACTGCCGGGTCTGGCGCGGGGCCAGTGTCGCCGTTCCACTGCGGCTGGTTATCGGCAGTCATGGCCGGCGTCACGCTCATGTCATGGTCGCACACGATCTGGCATGACAGCCGGTACTGGCCCAGCAGACCGCGCTCTTTCAACAACCGGTACTCTGCTTCGGTCATCGTGTCTGGCTCGCCGCCGGCAAACTGCACGCGGCAGGTGGTGCAGCGGGCATTCCCGCCGCAGCGGTGGCCGATGCGCACGCCGGCGTCTTCGATCGCCAGCACCAGCCGCCGGCCGGCTGCCACTTCAACATTTTTATCCAGCACATTCAGTTTCGGCATATCTGACCTCCCACTCAATCACAATTGACATTCAGAACGTTCAACCCTCAACCTTCAACCCTCAATCCATCACGCTCAACACCTTGTTCAACCCTTCCGCCAACTCCTCGATGTTCTCGTTGCTCAGGTCGGGGCTGATGTCGATGTGAATCGCCCGGCTCAGCAAGTCGAGCGTGCGCGGACAGGCGTCTGGCGTATACCGCACCTCGCCCTCGTGCCAGCGCCACGGCCCGCCGTTGGGATGCCAGGTGCGCTGCTGCATGATGGGCGTCCAGTACGGGTAGATGTGATAGTCCGAGTGGCCAGGCTGGTGCATGACCCATGCATTCACGCCTTCCGCATCCAGCGCCTCGGCCACCGCATTGGCGCGCGCGGCGTCCGGCAGGTAGAAGATCAGGCAGATGGCCGCGTCGCCGGCAGGGTCGTTCTCCTTGCGGAAAACAATGCCCTTGCGCGCCGCCACATCTTCGATGGTAGCTTTGAGCATGGCCTTGTTGCGGCGCATGTCTGCCAGCAACGTGTCGAGCTTGCGCAATTGAGCCAGCATCACCGCGCCCTGCAATTCCGTCATGCGGAAATTGACGCCCGGCAAAATCTCTTCTTCGGGAATGCCGTTGCGCGCCCCGCCGATCACATCGTGGTACATCACAACCCGTTTCCACACTTCGCGGTCGCCGGTGATGACCATGCCACCTTCGCCACAGGTGATGATCTTGTTGAACTGGAAGCTGAACGCGCCGGCATCGCCGATGCTGCCCAGACGCCTGCCGTGATAGCTGGCCCCATCCGCCTGAGCTGTGTCCTCCAGCACCTTCAGGCCATGCTTGCGCGCGACAGCCATCACGCCATCCATGTCACACGGGGCGCCGCGCATGTGCACCGGGATGATGGCTTTGGTGCGCGGTGTGATGCGGCGCTCAATGTCGGACGGATCGATGGTCAGCGATTCGTCGCACTCAGCCAGGATCGGCACACCGCCGGCAGCCAGCACCGCCGAGGCCGAGGCGATCCAGGTGTAGGCCGGCACGATCACTTCATCGCCGGGGCCAATGCCCAGCCCGACCAATGCGCAGATCAGCGATGCGCTGCCAGATGTGACTGCCACACTGTAAGGCGCGCCCATGAACGCGGCGAATTCCTGCTCCAACTGAGCGACCTTCGAGGGGCCGGGGGTCGGGCCGTAGTAGCGAAACAACCGTTTGGAGCGAATGACTTCCAACACGGCCTCTTCCTCCTCCTGGCCGATGCGCAGGCCGCCCGGATACATGGGCGGAAGAGGAGAACGCACGGCAGGCTGGCCGCCTTCGATCGCGAGTTTTGTCGTGGACATCGACATGAACAACCTCCCTGAGATTTGCGCCTATTGTGTGGCCAATCGCGGCAGCGTCAATAGCGCGTGCGGGACAATCAGATAGTCCAGCCAGTCGTCGTCTGAGAGATGGAATCGCCTGCGCGCAAGGTCTTCGCCCATGCGCAGGGCCTCGTCGAGATTGGGCGCATTCAGCATATGGCAGGCGCTCACCACCTCAGGGTGGTCTGCACCCACCACGATGATCGGGTGCTGCAACAACACCTGGGCGAGGATGTAGGCGCGCTGCGCGCCGGCTGGAAAACCCTCGCGGCGCATCTGCTCGATCAGCTGCGCGGGCGATGGCGCGCGCGACAGCATGTCGAAGAAGCGCTTCTCGCCGGTCCCCTGGCCGGCGCCTTCCGGGATCGGCGCGGGCAGGATGATTGGCGCGCCGGGCAACAGGGGCGTATCGTCGGCCAGCGCCAGGTATGTGGCCGCCCGGCTGGCCTGATACAGGTTGACGGCTTTCACCGGCTCGACACCGGCCAGCGCCAGATGCGCCCGCCGCGGCACATTCGCCTCGTACAGCGTCCGCGCCTGAGCGACCAGATGATCATGCGCGCTGACGGGGTCGCCCATGGCCGCAAACAGGATATCGCCACGCTCGCTCAGCACGACATTGAGCGCGATGCGCAACCCGATGCGCTGACCGGCTGCGCGCACGAATTGCTGGAATGGGTTGTTCTCGATCCTGCCCAGGCGCACACCGGGGTGGTCGAGCATGGCCGGGCCGTGCGTGGCCTGAATGGTGGCCTCACCGCCACAGCCAATGACGACCGTTTTGGCGCCGCCCGAGTAGCCGGCGTATTGATGCGGCTCGACCACGCCGGTCGCAATCAGCACATCAGTGTCCACGCACAGCCGGTCGGTCACGACAGGCAGAGTGCCGATCTCGCCCAGGTGAACCAGCCCGCGCGCGTTGAGCGCGTTATGATCGATGATACGCATCTCTGTGGCGATGCGCGCGCCCAGTTTGATCAAGCGCTCGGCGTCGGTCATGGGACGGTGCAGGCCAGTGGCGCACAGCAATGTGATGTCGTCGGAATGCACGCCGAGCGCGGACAACTCGGCGAGCAGAAAGCCGATCAGGGCCGCGTCGGGGCAAGCGCGGGTTGCGTCGGTGAAGGCGATGGTGACGCGCGCGCCCGGCCGGGCGTAGTCTTGCAGGCGCGTCGCGCCGACATGCTGTATGCCCGACGCCAGATGGGCGGGGTCGATGGGCCGGCCGGGCGGAGCGGCCAGCGAGGCGACAGTCTCACGAATTCGGGATGGTATGGGCATGGCTGGTGAGGTGATGCGGCCTGATTTGCGCATTTGGGCGGTCTGTGTACAATCCCAAATACCCGGCGAATTATACGTCTCTCGCTGACACTTAGGAGGTAATTGTTAAATGGCTAGTGTGACTTTTGAACATGTCACCAAGCGTTTTGGCGATGTCGTGGCGGTGAACGACCTGAACATCCAGATTGCCGATCGTGAGTTCCTGGTGTTCGTCGGCCCGTCGGGCTGCGGCAAAACCACATCGCTGCGCATGTTGGCTGGACTGGAAGAGATCACCGAAGGCAACATCTACATCGGCGATCGACTGGTCAATGACGTTCCCCCGAAAGATCGCGACATTGCGATGGTGTTCCAGTCGTACGCGCTCTACCCGCACATGTCTGTGTACGACAACATGGCGTTTGGTCTGAAGCTGCGGCGCGTCCCCAAAGCGGAGATCGATCGCCGCGTGCGCGAAGCGGCCAAGCGCCTGGGCATCGAAGCGTTGCTCGACCGCAAGCCAAAGCAACTCTCCGGCGGCCAGCGCCAGCGCGTCGCCGTGGGCCGCGCCATCGTGCGCAATCCGGCAGTGTTCCTGATGGACGAGCCGCTATCCAACCTGGACGCCAAATTGCGCGTGCAGGCACGCGCTGAGATCAGCAAGCTGCACATGCAACTCGGCACTACCTTCATCTACGTGACCCATGACCAGACCGAGGCCATGACCATGGGTAGCCGCATCGCCGTGATGAAGGACGGCCTGCTGCAGCAGATCGACACCCCACAGAATCTATACGACCAGCCGGATAATGTGTTTGTGGCCGGCTTCATCGGCAGCCCCTCGATGAACTTCTTCGATGCGACCATCACCGGCAGCGACAGTGAAATGTACGTTGACGCCGGCGCTTTCCGCGTGAAGATTCCCGCCGAGCGCGTCGAGCCATACAAGCCGCACAAAGGCACGCAGGTCATCTTCGGCATCCGGCCCGAGAACGTCCACGATCCCGAATTCGCACCGCCCGGCATTCACCAGGCGCTGGTCGAATCCAAGGTGGAAGTGACCGAGTTGATGGGCAACGAAGTGATCCTGTATCTGAACGCCAAGGACAAGTCGTTCCTTGCTCGCGTCGACCCGCGCTCGAAGCTGCGCGTGGGGAACACCGCCAGTCTGGCCTTCAACATGGACCGCTTCCACATCTTCGATAAGCAGACCGAAAAGGCCATTCGATGAATTGTCGCGCGGTATGCGCGCGCATCGCCTAACCCCTCCA
>DAOUDB010000102.1:0-10383 GCA_034431495.1 Thermoflexales bacterium | reverse complement strand
GTGCTCTATTTCCTGCTGGTGGTAGGCTTCACGTACTTCTACACCAATGTGGTCATGGAGCAGCAGAACCTGGCGGAGAACCTGCAGAAGCAGGGTGGATTCATCCCCGGCATTCGGCCGGGCAAGACCACCAGCCAGTACATCATGCGTATCATGCGACGGCTGACCCTGGTCGGCGCCCTGTTCTTGGGCATTCTGGCTGTTACGCCGTATCTCATTGAGTTCGTTGCGTATGGCCTTCGGTTGACATTCCTGCAGCCACTGGGTGGCAACTCGCAGCTCATATCCGGCGCAGGACTGCTGATCGTGGTCGGCGTAGTGCTCGATACCATGCGCCAACTTGAGGCGCAACTCATGATGCGGCGTTACGAAGGATTCATTCGTTAGTGGGCGCTTGCGTCGCCTGAGGCCAGTCGGCGACACAGGCGCTCTATAGGAAAAGCGGACATCATGAATACATCGACGAATTGCTGGCGCGGCATCATCTTGTTGGGCGGCCCGGGGTCTGGCAAGGGCACGCAAGCCGTGCTGCTGGCGCAAAAACTGGGCGTGGCTCACATCTCGACGGGCGATCTTTTTCGCGAAAACATCAAGATGGAGACGCCCCTGGGCAAGTTGGCCAAGACCTATATGGAAAAGGGCGAGCTGGTGCCAGATGAGGTGACTGTCGGCATGGTGCGGGAGCGGGTGAAGCGCCCCGATTGCGCAAATGGATTTATCCTTGACGGCTTCCCGCGCACAATTGCCCAGGCTGATGCTCTCAATCAGGTGCTTGCCGATATGCAGCAATCCCTGACAGCGGTGTTGAACCTGCAGGTGTCGCCGGAAGTGCTGGTTGACCGGCTCTCACGACGATGGACGTGTAAGTCATGCGGCGCAGTGTTCCCGGAGTTCTCCAAGCCACCACGCGCCGGCTGCAAAAAGGAGTCGTGCGACGGCGAGTTGTACCAGCGACCCGACGATAAACCAGAAACTCAGCGCAATCGAATCCGCGTCTATCACGAGCAGACAGCGCCGCTGGAAGCGTACTACGCCGAGCGGGGCATGTTGATCGAGATCGACGGGGAGAACAGCGTCGAAAAGGTGCATCAACTCATCGTCGATGCGGTTGGTTGCGAGGACCAGGCGGTCCAGGGCGGGTAATGATCGTCCTGAAGTCGCCAAGCGAGATCGCGCTCATGCGCCAGGCCGGCAAGATTGTGGCGACCGTCCTGGCTGAGTTGAAAGAGCGCGTGAGGCCGGGTGTGTCGCTGCTGGAACTGGATCAGGTGGCCGACGACCTGATTCGCAAGCAGGGCGCGGTGCCCTCGTTCAAGGGCTATCCGAGCAACGATCCGAAGGCGCCGCCCTTTCCGGCGTCGATCTGCGCGTCTGTCAACGACGAGATCGTGCATGGCATCCCTTCCGCGCGCAGGTTGAAGGAGGGCGAGCTGCTGAAAGTGGACGTCGGCGCCTGCTACAAAGGCTACCACGGCGACTCGGCCATGACGTTTGCGGTTGGCGCGGTGAGCGCCGAGGCGCGCAGGTTGATCGAGGTGACGCAGGGATGTCTGGCAGATGCGATTGCAGCGGCGGTGGCCGGCCGGCGCACCGGTGATATCGGGGCGGCGATTCAGCGCAGGGCAGAGTCGAATGGGTTCAGCGTGGTGCGCGAGTATACCAGCCATGGTGTAGGCCGCGAACTCCATGAGGGGTTCAGCATGCTGAATGTCGGCAAGGAAGGCCAGGGAATGTTGTTGCGCCCCGGCCTGACGGTCGCCATCGAGCCGATGATCAACGCCGGCCGGTATGGCACCAAAGTGAAGCGAGATGGGTGGACGGTTGCGACGATAGATGGTAAACTATCCGCCCATTTTGAGCATACCGTGGCAATCACCGAGGGTGAGCCAGAGGTCTTAACAAGGTAAGAGTAGGGATACGGTTGACCGGCCATCCGGCTTGCGTGTGTCGACGCAGGTCGGATTTTCTACGTCTGGCCGTAGACGGAGTGTGACCAATGAAAGTGGCATCGAGCGTGAAGAAACGCTGCCCGAAGTGCAAGATCGTCAAGCGCCACGGGCAGGTGTACGTGATTTGTGAAAACCCAAAGCATAAACAGCGACAGGGTTGAGTTCGTTGTATATGCGCATTGCCTGCGGACGCGAAGGATTGAAGGAGTCGTGCCGGCTGAAAGCCGCTCTGTAAACTTCACGGTGCCGCGGGCGCAGTCATGCAGGAGAAAACATGGCGAGAATTGCAGGCGTTGACTTGCCCCGAAACAAACGAATCGACATCGGCCTATCGTACATCTATGGGATTGGCCGGCCGCAGGCCTCGGCCATTCTGGGCCAGACCAGCGTCAATCCGGCTACCCGTGTCAGAGATCTCACTGAGGCCGAGGTGGCGACGCTCCGCGACATCATTGAGAAAGAGCATCGTGTCGAGGGAGACTTGCGCCGCGAGGTTCAACTGAACATCAAGCGCCTGATCGAGATCGGCTGCTATCGCGGATTGCGCCACAAGCGAAACCTGCCGGTTCGCGGACAACGCACACGCACCAATGCGCGCACGCGGAAGGGCGTTAAGAAGACGGTTGCCGGGCGTGGCCGACGGCGCGGCGCCAAGAAGAAGTAATCTGCGATCGGGCGTGTTGACCTGCGATACGCAATACGCAACACGTGATACGCAACACGCCCCTGTCGCACGTAGCACGAGCGAGGTAATCATTTTATGGGACGACCATCAGGACGTGGCGCGCGCCGGCAGACCAACCCGCGCCGCGCGCGAAAGAACGTGGCATACGGCCAGGTGCATATCCTGGCCACCTTCAACAACACCGTCATCACCATCACCGATCGGGCGGGCGGCACAGTGTGCTGGGCAACCGCAGGATCAGCCGGCTTCAAAGGCAATCGCAAGAGCACGCCATTTGCGGCCCGTGTGGCCATGCAAAATGCTGTGCGGTTGGCTCTGGATAACGGGATGCAGGAAGTCGATGTGTACGTGAACGGCCCCGGCCCTGGCCGCGAGGCCGCCATCCGCGCTCTACAGGGCGCCGGCTTGCGTGTGCGATCCATCACAGATGTAACCCCTGTGCCGCACAACGGCTGCCGGCCGCCCAAGAAGCGCCGCGTCTGACCAATTTCGGATTTGGGATTTCGGATTCTGGATTGCCGATGTTGCACTGTGACGCAGTCCGTGATCCCAGACCGGCTATAAAAGATCGGAAATTGAGACATGGCACGACATATTGAACCTGTATGCCGCCTTTGCCGGCGCGAAGGCGAGAAACTGTTTTTGAAAGGCGCGCGCTGCCTTAGCCCAAAGTGCGCGGTTGACAAGCGCGGTTATTTCCCCGGCCAGCACGGGCCAAACGCGAGGATGCGTCGCGCCAAGACGAGCGACTATCAGATGCAGCTTCGCGAGAAGCAGAAACTGCGCCGCATTTACGGCGTGCTGGAATCGCAATTCCGGCGCTATTTCCGCCAGGCGTTGAAGGCCCGCGGCGTCACCGGCGCCCAGTTGCTGGTGCTGCTCGAGCGGCGTCTTGATAACGTGGTGTATCGGGCCGGCCTGGCCGCCTCGCGTCCTGCAGCGCGCCAGTTGGTGACGCACGCCCATTTCTACGTGAATAGCCACCCGGTTGACATTCCGTCTTACCTGGTCCGGCCTGGCGACACCATCACTGTTCGCGAAACCAGCCGCGGCCAGGCGTACTGGAAGCAGTGGCTCGAAGAGAAGAACGACATGCCGACGCCGCGCTGGCTGAACGCCGACCGCGCCAACTTGTCGGCGACCGTGCAGGCGCTACCCACCCGCGAAGATATCGAAGTGCCGATCAAAGAGCAGTTGGTGGTCGAGTTCTATTCGCGGTAGTCTTGTGGCGGCCGGCAGATGGCGTCGCTTTGGGCGCCGGGTGGAACAACATCTGGCTGCTCGAAGCGAATTGCCGCAAGCTGATCGCCAATGGAGGTTGCGTTGTTAACGGCACCAGTTTTCCCGAAAGTTGAGAGCGATGTTCTGACGCGCGATTACGGGCGGTTCATCATCGGGGCCATGGAGCAGGGCTATGGCGTCACGATCGGCAATTCGCTCCGGCGCGTTCTGTTGAGTTCGCTGCCGGGCGCGGCCATCACGTCCATGCGTCTCACCGACGTTCATCACGAGTTCTCTGACATTCCGCATGTCAAGGAAGACGTGATGCAGTTGATGCTGAACGTCAAGCAGATTCGCCTGCGTATGAAGGGCGATGGCCCGATGCGCATGCGCGTCGAAGTGCGTGGCGAGGGTGTGGTGACAGCCGGCGATATCATTGCGCCGCCCGAGATCGAGATCGTGAACCCCGATTTGTACCTGTTCACGACGGATTCGAGCAAAGCCCGGCTGGACATCGAGTTCCAGGTGGAAAGCGGCCGGGGTTATTCGCCGGCCGAGCAGCGCGGCAAGCTGCCCATCGGCGAACTTCCTGTGGACGCCATCTACAGCCCGGTCCGCCGGGTGAACTACGAAGTCGAAGCCGCTCGCGTTGGCCAGATGACCAACTATGACCGTCTGGTTCTCGAGATCTGGACCGATGGCGCCATTCGTCCGCAGGACGCCTTGCGCCAGGCGGCCATGATTCTGGTCCAGCATCTGCAACTCATCGCCGGCGTGTCGCTCGACGATCTGACGCCCGAGGGCGCGGCCGAGAGCAAGGGCATTCCAAGCGAACTGGGTGGCAAGCCGATCGAAGACCTGGAATTGAGCGTGCGTGTGTACAACGCGCTGAAGCGCACGGGCATCTCGACCATTGGCGATCTGCTTGATATGATCGAGAAGAATGGCGGCACGCTCACGAATCTGCGCAACTTCGGCGACAAGTCGATGACGGAGTTGAAGGAAAAGCTGAAGACGCGCGGCCTGTGGCCACGCGAGCCTGAGACGGAAGCCGCGTTGACCGCGGAGGAAGAGGGTTGACATGAGACACAAAGTTGCTGGGTACAAGCTCGGCCGGTCGACCGCGCAACGCACCAATCTGCGGCGGTCGCTGGTCACCGAGTTGATCGACCACGGCCGCATTCAGACGACTGAGGCCAAGTGCAAGGCCATCCGCGATCAGGCGGAAAAACTGGTGACGATCGCCAAGGAAGGCCTGGCGGCCACAGACAAAGGGGCGCAAGTCACCGCGCGCCGGCGCGTTGCGGCGCAGACGGACGGCGGCGTGGCCATTGTGCGCAAGCTTTTCACTGAGATCGCGCCGCGCTACCAGGATCGCAAGGGCGGCTACACGCGCATCTACAAGCTCGGCCCGCGCAAGGGTGACAACGCGCCAATGGCGCTGATTGAGTGGGTCTAGAAAATAGCGCCTGCGGATTGCCCGCCACGCGCGGCAATCCGCAGGCCGAAGCCCAGAGTTGATGATGGAATGCGGCTGCGCGCGACGGTTGCCTATGATGGCACGGACTTCCATGGCTTTCAACGGCAGGCCAATGCGCGCAGCGTTCAGGGCGAACTGGAGGCGGCGCTCGGGCGGATCTGTGGTCAGGCGGTGGCTGTTGTCGGCGCAGGTCGCACCGACGCCGGCGTGCATGCCACCGGTCAGGTGATTGCGTTCGAGGCGGCGTGGCGCCACACGCTGGATGAGCTTCAACGCGCTGCGAACAGCGAATTGCCCGAAGATGTGGCATTGGTCGATCTGGAGATGTGCGAAGCGGGGTTTCATCCGCGCTTCAGCGCGCGCAGCCGGGTATACGAGTATCGCGTGACAGAAACGCCGATCCGGCAGCCCTTGACGCGACGCTACGAATGGCAGATCGATCATCGCCTGGATGTGTCGGCAATCGCCCGGGCAGCCGGCTGGCTGGTTGGCACGCACGACTTCGCGGCTTTTGGCACGGCGCCGCAGGGCGATGTGACGATGCGCACGGTGATGCGCGCAGACTGGGCCGGCGCCGCTGGTGTGTGGCGCTTCACAATCGAGGCGAACGCATTTCTGTTTCGCATGGTGCGCCGAATAGTGGCGACTCTGGTTCGCGTGGGGTCAGGGCAAATCGATCCCGATGAGGTAAAGGACATTCTCGCCAGCGGCGACTCGCGGCGTGTCAAGGGCGCGGCTCCGGCCTGTGGGCTGTGCCTCGTGCAAGTGAATTATTGAGGTGAGAAACGATGGCGGTGACAAAGAAAACATACGTGGCGAAGCCTGATGAGGTCATGGCCGCCAAGGCGTGGTACGTCGTGGACGCCGAAGGACAGACCCTGGGCCGCCTGGCGACGAAAATCGCCAGGGTCATCATGGGCAAGCACAAGCCGATGTACACGCCCAGCCTGGATTGTGGCGACTTCGTCGTGGTGGTCAACGCTTCCAAGATCAGAGTCACAGGAAACCGGCTGACCGAGAAGAAGTACTATCGGCATTCGATGCATACCGGTTCGGGGCTGAAGGAAGACACGTTGCAGACAGTGCTTGCTAAGCGCCCAGAGCGTGTGATCCGTGAGGCTGTGTGGGGCATGATCCCGCATGGCGCACTCGGGCGGCGGATGATCACCAAGCTGAAGGTATATGGCGGCAGCGAGCACCCGCATGCGGCGCAGCAGCCGGCCAAACTGGATCTCTAGAGGAACAGCAGCGGAGGACCGATGACGGCTGGCGAGCGCAGTCGGATCACAGCACGGGTTCGTCACTCGTCACTGGTCCTTCGTCAGGTGAGGTAAACGGAACTTATGGCAGAGACACAACAGCAGTATTACGAGGGCGTCGGCCGCCGCAAGGAAGCTACGGCTCGGGCGCGCTTGTACGTGGGCGGCGCCGGCAAGATCACAATCAACGATCGCGATCTGGTCCAGTATTTCGGCCGCGAGATCGACATTGACGCGATCAAAGCGCCGCTGGCTGTAACCGGCGCTGATGCCCGCTACAACGTGAGCGTGCACGTCCAGGGTGGCGGCATTACCGGCCAGGCCATCGCGTCGCAGATGGCCATCGCGCGGGCATTGCTGAAAGTCGACGAAGAATACCGCAGCGCCCTCCGGTCGGCCGGTTACCTGTCGCGCGACGCCCGCGAGAAGGAACGCAAGAAGCCCGGTCTGAAGCGCGCGCGCAAGGCGCCGACCTATACCAAGCGCTGACGATTGTGGATGCGCGGCCGGCGATTTGGGATTGGATCATGCCATTCCCTGACAATCGGCGCGTTGCAGTCCAGAATCCGAAATCGGAGTTATCGAAATGAATCTCGTTGAATCTATCGAGAAGAGCTTGCAGCCGAATCCAAAGGTGGCGGCTATGCAGCCCGGTGACACAGTCCGTGTTCATCAGCGCATTGTGGAAGGGGACCGTGAGCGCATTCAGGTTTTTCAGGGTGTAGTCATCCGGCTGCGCAAGGGCGGCGCGAATGCGAACTTCACGGTGCGCCGCATCGCCAGCAACAACATCGGCGTAGAGCGCACGTACCTGCTGCACTCGCCCCGCATCGACAAGGTGGAGGTGCTGCGCCACGCCAAGGTGCGCCGCGCGCAGTTGTATTACTTCCGCAAGTTGCAGGGCAAGTCTGCCCGGCTGAAAGAGCGCATGGGCGGGCGCGCAAAGCCGACGGCAGCCGCAGCGCCCGAGCCGGCGGCAGCCCCGGCAGCCGACGCGCAAGCCTGAGCAATTCGCAACGGGTTCCGCGTCGTCGCCCCCGTCTCAACCTCGGCCTGACACGCACAGCGCGCAGGACAGCCCGGCTGCCCTGCGCGTTGTTGTTTGCAGTCCATGAGCTGCCAGGCTGATGGTGTCTGCGGCTCGCCTGGGGATAATTGGCGACATAGGAGGACAATCAAAGATGGCACGTGCAATCAGCAAGGTCGCGCCGGACTGGTGGGACTACACAACACTCGACGAGGCTCTGGTGCAGGATGTGGCGCGACTCACCGCCGACGATGTGTTGCAACTCTCGCGGCCGGGTTTCCAGGTTCATTTCTACGACACGCTCGAAGAGTTCTATCTGGCCGAGGCGCTGGAGTACGTCGATGCCTGGCGGCAGTCTTCGCCGGACAAGCCGGCCGGCATCTGCGGCCCGATTGGCCCCACCGAGCAGTTGCCGCTGGTGGCGCGAATCGTCAATGCCCTCGAGCTGGATGTGCGCAGCGCGCACTTCTGGGGCATGGATGAGTGGGTGGAGAACGGCCAGCCGGTGCCGGTCACGCATCCGCTCTCATTCGCCAAAGCCGATCTCGAGTTGTGCTTCAACCGCATCGATCCAAAGCTGCGGATGCCGGAAGCGCATCTGCATTTCCCCACCGGCGACCTGGCCGCCTATAGCCGCTCGTTTGACTCGATCCGTTGCGTGGTCATGCAGGGCGGGCAGGGCGAGGTGAAGCACTGGGCGTTCAACGACCCGCCCCGGCGCGCCGGCGCGTACCGCGACGAGCCACCCCCGCCGCATGTGTACAGGCAGCTTGGCGCGCGCGTGGTCGATTTGCACCCCATGACGGTGATTCAGAACGCGCGCACCTCGGGCGGCGGCAACGTTGCGATGGTGCCCACTCAGGCCGCCACCGTCGGGCCGCTCGAAACATGGAAGGCTGAAAGGGTGTCGATCTGGCAGGCGGGTGTGCATGACAATCCCTTCGGTATGCGCTTGACGGCATTCATGATCTCGAAGCGTATGCCAGATAGCGCGGTGCCCATGTCGCTGCTCGCCGACCATCCGGACGTGCGCTTTCATTACTATCGCAAGGGCTTTGGTGTCGTTGCGGCAGAGATGCATTGAGGCTGAGATGGGTGAGACGTTTGGATAGCCTAACCCGCCCTCCTGCCCGCCAGACCGGCCTGAGCCGCCTCCTCCGGCTGACGCCGTTCATTCTGCTTGCGGCGGTTATCGCCATCCTGGCCGGCTACTTTGTCATCTACCTGGTCTATGCGCGCGCTCTGTTCGCCTTTCCATTTGACTACGACCAGGGCGAAGGGTTTGAGTTATACGATGCTATCCGGCTTGCCGCCGGCCAGAACATCTACCTCGACAATTCCATCTTTCCCTTTTACTCGTCCAACTACCCGCCGGTTTACCGCCTGATGGTCGTGCCGCTGATCTGGCTGTTCGGACCGCATATCTGGACTGCCCGACTGGTGACGTTTGTCTGCTCACTGGTGATCGGCGCGCTGATCTTCAGCGCCGCCCAGCGCGCAATGACGATGGAGCGTCCTGGCGAGACGCGTGACCCGCTTCAGCGCGCGGCGCTGCTGCTTGCGCCGGCTGCGGCGGCGCTGGCGTTTTTCGCGGCCAACTATGTCTATTACATCGGCCCGCTGGCCCGCGCGCACATTCCCATGGTGATGTTCGCCTTCGCCGGCATTCTGTGTCTGGATATTGGACTGAGCAGCGCACATACCCGGCTGCGCTGGGCCGCCGCCGGCGTGGCGCTGTTGATCGTGGCCGGCTTCACCAAGTTGCAGGCTGTTGACGCGCTGGCGGCAGGTTTCGGGTTTCTGCTCTTTCGTAATCCCCGCTTGTGCCTCAAGGCTTTGCTGGCGAGCGGGCTGGCGACAGCCGGCATTGTCATCGTCCTGAATGTTGCCACGCAGGGCCAGTTCTGGCTCAACGTGGTGCTGGCGAATGTGAACGAGTATGACATCCAGCGCACCTGGCTGTTCTACGGGCAATGGTTCCGGCTTCAGGGCGCGCTGATTGTGTGCAGCGTGTTGTATGTGGGGTGGGATGTGGTCGCCGCGATCCGGGCGCGCTCGCTCAGGCCGATCACGGTCTGGTCGATGTACTTTGCGGCTGGCGCAGCCATGGGTATGCTCACGGGCAAATGGGGCGCCGGCCCCACCTATCTGGTGGCGGCTATCGCTGCGTCCTGCGTGTGCACAATCGGACTGCTGTGGCGCGTGGCTCATTGGGGCAGCGATAAAGCTGGCGCGCAAACCGCAGTCGCCGCCGGCCCTTCGACGCGCGGCGCGCTGTTCGCCCTGCTGGTTGCGGTCGTGTTCCTCGCGCAGGCTGCGCTGAACGTGCATCTACCCACCAGCGGCCGGGTGTTCGGCGCGCTGGCGCGCATGTTGAACATCCCCCCCGGCGCGTCGGTCTGGCAGGGCTATCCGTACTACGATGTGATCGGCGACACTCAGTTGGGGCACCTGCTCGATCCGGCGGACGCACAGGCCGGCTGGGAGCTGGCGCGCCTGGCCCGCGAAGCGCCGGGGCCGGTGTGGAGCGAGGAGGCCATGATTACCCTTCATGCCGGCAAGGACGTCGTCACCAACCCGACCCAGCTCCTCAATCTGGCCAAAAACGGCCAGCTCGACACGTCGAATATGATCCGCATGATCAAGGCAAAGGAATTCGGCGCGGTCATCTTTCGCGCCCAGTTCTATCCGCACGATATGCTGCTTGCCATCTGGGATCACTATCAATGGGGCCGCACGGTGCGCATGAACGGCTTCGATTA
>DAOUDB010000101.1:0-22351 GCA_034431495.1 Thermoflexales bacterium | reverse complement strand
ACCACAGCTTCGAGTTCGTTCGCTTCGGCAAACGCACCGGCCTCGACATCCTCTTCGAGGAGAGCGACCCGCGCTATCTACAGGCCGAGATTGACACCTACTGGGTGCAACACGGCGGCGGCGACCCCGCCCACTGGATCCGCCGGATGGCCGGGCGTATGCCGGTCGTGCACCTGAAGGACATGGTGATCCTGAATGGAAAGCAGGAAATGGCCGAGGTCGGCGAGGGCAATCTGAACTGGCCGGCCATTCTGGAAGCCTGTCGATGCGCCGGCGTTGAATGGTATGCCGTCGAACAAGACGAATGCCAGCGTGACCCACTGGACAGCCTCGCCATCAGCTACAACAATCTGCGCGCAATGGGAGTGGTGTAATAACGTAGTGACCATCCGGTCCCTCAACCCCGTTGCGCGCGCGGCGCTGATTGCAGCCGGCACGATCAGTGTCGGGCTGGGGATCGTCGGCGCGATTGTGCCGGGCATGCCGGCCACCGTGTTCTTCCTGATCGCCGCGGCCTGCTACGTGCGCAGTTCGGACCGCCTCTACTGCAAACTCATGAACAACCGGTTCGTGGGTCAGCACCTCCGCAATTTCCGCGAGAAGCGCGCCATGCCCATGCGCGCCAAGATCGTCTCTCTGGCAATGGGATGGACAGCCATTCTCGTATCTGCTTTCCTCGGATTCGAGACGGTCTGGCCGCGCGTCATCCTGCTCTCGCTGGGCGCCATCATGACCGTCGTGATCCTGTCAATCAGGACGCTCTCGCCCGACGACGTGTAGGCCGGCCGCCAGCCCGCCGCATTCAAGCATCAGCCCGGACTCGAGATCCGGGCTGATGCGTCATGCGTTCACTGCGTGTTGCCAGAGCCAGCCCCGGCTAGCGCAGCAGCACCTGCCCATCCACACACACCACGTTCGCTCCCTGGAACGTGTCGCTGGTCAGGCTGGCGCAGTTCTGCCAGGCGCCCTTGCGGACACCGGTTGCGCTGAACGAGATGACGTGCGTTTCGCCGGCGGTCGGCGGGGTGGTCGACACCACCAGTTGAGTGCCCTCCACCGGCAGCGTGCCGACGCCATCGACATAGTAGTTGGCGCCGCGATTGCCAAACTGATTCTCCGCGCCGACGGTCAGGAATCCCATATCGCCGTTGCCCTGCAGCGGGCCGTAGGCGTAGCTGATGTCCTCCGCACCGTTTATGCCGATCCAGATTTGGAACGAGTTGGCGCGCGCAGAGCTGTACTCTCTCACCGCCTGCCAGTCGAGCACGAGCCAGCGGTTAACGCCATCGGTCAGAATGCCGATTCGCAGCGCGCCGCCCGCGGCGGGGTTCAGGTCGGTCCAGAAGGGCGCAAGCACGTTATTGGGCCGCGCCGGATCCGGCAATACCTGATTGATGAATTGCACGTCGGCTGCCGTGCCGCCGCCGACCACTGCATAACCGTTGCTGGTCATGCCGATGCGGGTATGGGCCTGGCTGCCATATAGGAAGGCCGGCACGTTGAAGTTGACGATCGTCTCGTCTCCCACACCGGTGATCGGCGCAATGCCAAACAGCGACAACGGCAGATAACCACCTGCCGGCGATGCACCGGGCGCCACGGCAACATCCGGCGGCTGCGCGCCGGCCAGCGCGCCAGAGAAGGTCACGCCGTTGCCCGATGGGTTTCCTCCGACCACACTTCCCGGCGCCAGCATCAGCGGCCCAGCCAGTTGGTCCACGATCACCACGTTGGCCGTTGCCAGCGAGTTATTCGTGGCGGTGATCACGCAGTGGGTCTGCTCGCCCCTGAGCAGCGTCGCAGGGCTGCACGACTTAGCCAATGTCACCTCCGGCTGCCGACGCACAAACGTCACGGGGAAGTGCATCTGGGTGTTGCCCTGGCGCAGCCGGATCAGCGCATGGCGGGTCTCGCCCAACGGCACGTTGGGCGCCTTGATCGTGATGGAGAAGGAGGCAGACCCGCCAGCCGGCACGAAGATCTGAGCGGGCACAGCAATGCTCACATCGGCCGGCGCTGCAACCGAGAGCATCCAGACGCCATCTGCGCCGGTTTCGTTGCGCACTGTGCGCTGCACCGTGATCTGGCCGGGCATGGCTGGGTGATACAGGCTGGGATAGTTGGCATTCCACAACTCGGCGCGCAATGCCACGTAGTTGGCAGCCGTCTCGTCAAAGGTCAACCCCACGCTGCCCGCCTTGTTCAGGTCGATGCGCCCGGAGCCAAAGTCGAACGGCGTGGCCGGCGTCACGCCGTCCTCCTTGACCACGCCGCGCGACGCCGAAGTCATGAGGGCGGACTTGATCTGGCCCGGCGTCCAGTCGGGATGCAGCGCCTTGAGCAGGGCGCCGGCGCCGGCCACATGTGGGCTGGACATGGATGTGCCGGCGATGGCCTGGAAAAGTTCGCCCTGTGGGCCAGTGGCAGTGTCCACCGAGGCGGGCGTGTGGCCGGCGAGAATCTGCACGCCCGGCGCAGTCACATCGGGCTTGCTGATGCCCAGCGTTTGGCCGGGGCCGCCACGCGAGCTGAACGACGCCATGACATCGCCACGCGCCGAACTCGCCACGCCATCGGGCCAGCTTGCAGTCGCAGCCGGGTGGCCGGCCAGGAAGTCCAGCAGCGCCACCCCCTGCGAGTACTGAATGTGGATGGCGGGCAGGTAGTGATTGTCTGTTTCCAGATCGGTGACGTTCGGCGCCTGGTTATAGAGAATCATGCCGACGGCGCCACGCTGGAGCACGTTGTAGCCTTTCTGCGCACGCCCGATCGTGCCACGTTGACACACCACGATCTTGCCCGAGAATGCGCCATCGGGGGTCGCATTCAAGCAGAGCGGATCGTTGAAAGGCGGCGCGCCGGCTGTAATCACCGGCGTGGGGGCGATGCCGCGCGTCAGGCTGGCGCCGGTGAGCGCGATGCTGGCGCCGCCGTCAGTCACTGTAGCGGTCGTCTGGAACTCGCGCTTCTGCGTGCTGGCAGCCACTGTGGTCACCCACGGCTCGCGGTGATCGGTCGTGTCTGCGCCCGGCCCCGAGTTGCCGGCCGAAGCGGCAACGAACACGCCGGCCGCGTAAGCGTCCAGAAACGCCAGCGAGACCACATCGCCATACGGGTTCGACCCGCCGCTGATGGAGAAGTTGATGACGTTGACGCCGTCGAGGATGCTCTGCTGCACCGCCGCAGCCGAGTCGCTGCTAAAACACCCCTGGTCGCCGCATACCTTGTAGGCAGCCACCCGGGCGCGCGGCGCGACGCCAGAGACAAAGCCATGCGGAACGCCAAAGATGCTGGCCGCCACAGACGCATTGCCGGCCGCAGTGCTGGCCGTGTGCGTGCCGTGGCCATTGTCATCGCGAGCGGTCGTAAACTCGCCGGGGATTAGGCCAATGACGGCATCGTAGGTCGCCATGAACCGTTGCGCGCCGATCAGCTTATTGTTGCATGCGAATAGTGAGCCTGGATTGGCGCCGCCGCTGAACTGGCATGCAGTTCCAGCCCAGGTTGCGGGGGGCGGGCCGTACGGCTTGCCGGAGGGGTCGGGGTCGGAGAATGAGGGGTGCTCCGGCCAGATGCCGCTGTCCAGAATACCAACCACAACATCCTCGCCGGCGCTGTGTTGGCCGCCCAGCGCATTCCAGAGGGTCGGCGCGCCGATGAACTGCGGGCTGCGCTCTGTGTTCAGGCGCAGCAGTTCGTCGGCAAACACCGCCTCAACACCCGGCAACGCCGCGACCGCGCCGAGCTTGCTTTGCGGCACCAGCATCGACACGCCGCCCAGAATGACGGTGTAGCGATGCGTAATCTTCGCGTCGGGGATGCGGCTCTTGGCGCTGGACTCGAAACTGTCCAACTGCTGCGCGAGATAGGCCAGGTACATCTGGCTGGCCGGGGCCTGCACATCCAGTTCCGGCGCGCCTGTGACCGAGGGGCTGGTGGCCGGCAAACCTGCCACGCTGCCGTCGTAGGCAGCCAGCGAGTCCTCGCTCAGCTTGACGATGACGCTCACCAATGGCTCGGCCGCCGCAACACGACTGCGCGCCACCGATTCAACCGGCCGGGTCTCTTTGGTGATATCGGCGGAAAACTGCGAGTCTTGCGACATGGATTCCCCGGCGGACTGGAATCCGCCGCCGAGCGTCTGGGCGCCGGCGGGCAGGCCGGTGGACGCCGCCAGCGCAAGCGCCATCAATAGACTGGCGAACACCTGAGACTTGCGATTTGTATACATGGTTCCTTTCCTGCACTCTTTCAACGAATTCGAGGACGACCAACGATCATCGAGCACACGATCCAGCACATGCGGCCCTTTCGGCTCTCTTGCCTGACCAAACCTCCTTTTGCGTAGCGGGAATCTGTGGGCAGCTAGCGCAGACAAGCCCGTCCCACTACGCGGTTGCGCACGTCGCATCACCATGCCCCTGTCCGAATCTGCAACAGGCTATCAGGGCAGACACAAAACAACGCCAACGAGTGCTTTGAGGCTATCGAGGATGGCGCAATATAGCGGGGAATCAACAAGGCGCGCCACAGCACCGCTATGATAGCAACAGTTTTCCGCTTGTCAATGAATGGCGACATCCCTGGCATCCACCCAAAGGTCTGTGCAGCCTGTCGCGATTCGGGGTTCTTGCCCTCCAGTTGCGCCGGCGGCAAGATCGTGCTACCCTGTCCGAGGAGGAATCATGTCAATCCCCGATCAACGCCGCACCTGCTACATCAATTTCGCGTCGCACCTGCTCAATGCCTACAACCCCAACATGATGCATCCGGCCCTGCCCCATCGCTGGGCGGATGCAGACTGGTTTCGCTTCATCGACATGATCGCGGACTTCGGCTTCAACACGTTCGAGTTCTGGCTGGAGCCGCGCTTGTTCTGCCGCGCAGGACTGGCATCCGACTTCGGCGCGGAGTTCACACGCCAGATGAACGCCGTCATCGACTATGCGCGCGACAAGGGCCTGGACGTAGAGATGTTGGCCGGCCTCGCCACAGCCGGCTCGGATTGGCGCACGCTCTGCCCCAACCTGCCCGACGAATGGGCCGAAATCCAGTTTCTGTGGGATGCCTGGACGCGGCGCTTTCCGGGGTTGGGCATCGTCGGAGTCTTTCCCGGCGACCCCGGCGCGTGCGCGCGCAACGGCTGCACGGCCGAGACATACATCGATCGTTCCATCGACGTGGCGCACATCATCCAACGCAATCTGCCGGCCTGCGAGATCGAGTTCGGCACGTGGGGGCCGCCTTTCTTTGGCTGGGGCAACATTCAATTCCCCGATGGCTGGCGCGGCGAGTTCATCCAGCACCTGCAACACACAGCCTGGGACTTCGACAAAGCGCGCGCTGACCGTGCAATGAATCACCTGCTCCGGCGCCTGCCCGATTTTCCGCCCGGCACGAGTGTGGCCATCAACATGGGATTTAACTCTGATGGCAACCCCGCCGGCGACCAGGATGCCCGTCCGTGGGCGCGCGAGATCGCCAAAGCCAATCGCATCCTGACCTGGGACTTCAGCCTGACCGAAGGCGAGAACGCCATCTTTCCGCATTACCGCTTCGAGCGGCTGTTCCGGCGCCGCAAAGAAGAACGCGATGCCGCGCCCTATTCCGGCGGCATCTGCTTCACCATGACCCCGCTGCTCAATCAGCTCTCGCTCTTCGAATCGGCCCAGTCGTTCATCGACCCGGACGCCGACCCTGCCGCGCTCGCCGCGCAGTTCTACACGCGTCTGTTCGGCCCCGGCGGGCGCGAGGTCGCCCGACTGTTGCCCTACATGGAAGTGATTCCTGACTGGGGACACTACGTCACACTGCAGATCACGCGCGCCGACCTGCATGCGCGCATGACCGAACTGGCCGATGCGCTGCGCAGCCTCGACAGCAGCGAGGAGCCGGGCGTCCCGTTCCACCCTGCGCTGCCACACTATCGCCGGGAACTGCTGTTCTTTGCGGAGCTGTTCCGCGACCTTTCATCGGCCTCGCCAGATTACGACACGCTGCGCAGGCGCTACTGGCAACGGGTGTATGCGATTTACGACCATTTGCCGCAGCACGTCGATCCGCGCCCGCACGCTGCAGCCGATCATCTCATTCAGTTCTTCAAGCAGTTGTAGTTGTAGGGCAAGCTATCGGCAAGGCGCCGGGCAACCCCGGCGAAGGAGATTCACATGCTCAGGAAACTCATCCTCCTGGTCGCCGCAATCACATCGGCAATCGCTGTGGCCTATTTCGTGCGCAACCGGGTTGTACGCGGCTCCGGCCACATCGTGACACGCAAGCCGGCCGTCGATCCCTTCACGCGCGTCCACCTGCGCAATGCCAAAGCCGCCGTCGAAATTGTCCAGTCGGATACGCACAATATCGAGATCCAGGCCGACGACAATCTGATCGATCGCATCGCCACGGAATCGAAAGACGGCGCGCTCACCATCAGCCTCCAGTCCGGCATGGAGTTGATCCTTCCAAGCGCGCCCGTCGTCATCCGCGTCGGCGCGCCGGCGCTGACCGCGCTGCACATCGACGGCAAAGATCGCGCCCGGCTGGGCGCGATCAAGGCTGACCAATTCGACCTGGTCATCAACGGCATGGCGACGATTGATGGCGGACCGATCACGGCGCAAACACTGCGCGCCGACATCAACGGCGTTGCCCAGTGCAGATTGGCTGGCACGGTGACCGATCACCACCTCACCGTCAACGGCATCGCCAAATACGACGGTCTGGGCATCGACGCACAGCATGCGCAAGTGGCTGTCAATGGCATAGGGGATGTCAAGCTGACTGTGCATGCCACGCTTCACGCGACGCTCGACGGCAACGCCAAAGTAGCCTATGCCGGCAACCCAGTCGTGACCAGAAAGGTGAGCGGTGGCGGCAAGATCATCGGTCTGACAGAAACTACCGCGACGCGCGCGCCTGCCCGCGCCAGATAGGCTGTGCCCACACGCCGGGAAAAGTCGCAACACAAGACAGAAGGAACACCCATGGAAAAGAGAAGCCGGCTGGTCATCAGCCTTGCAGGGGGCTTCGTCGTGTGTCTGGCAGAGCTGCTGGCAGGCTGTGTTTCCATGCCTGACAGGCCGTCTATCGTGATTGCTCCCGGCCCCACGCCCACCGCCATCGCGCCGATCAGCGCGCCGCCCGCAGGCCAATACCTGTTCATCGAGATACGCACCGTAGTGGAGGGGTCGGGCAATCTGCCCCAAATTCTGGTTGATTTTCCCGACTACCTATTCAACTCAAAGACGGGCGTGCTGGCCAGCTATCGAGGCGCCGACCTGCTCAAGCTCCGGCCAGACGAATGGGGTTTTGTGGGTCTCGCCTACTGGCGAAGCGGCGCGGCGGGTGGCGGCGCTTCAACTACCCTGAAGCCCATTGTCAGTCTGCCGTTCTCACGCACGATCGCGTTACTGTCGGGAGTCCAACCGAACGGCGAGGAGCAGATGCGCCTGGCGCCGGTTGAGGTCATGGCTGTGGCCGGCGATGGCAGCGCGAGCCTGCGCATCGACGGGCAACCGGTTCTGCTGGCGCCGCGCCAGACCTGGACCTACGAGCGCGATGCCGACGTGGCCAGTGCTCGCTACAGTGGCCGCTATCACGTTGTATCCAGCGTCACCAACTATGGCTGGCTGGATCGTGAGCTAATCCGCTAAGCGAACGTTTCAAAACCTCCAGATGCCATGCCCGGCTGCTTCAAGTCGCCGGGCAATTGGGAGCGAAGCCGGCGCAAGGCCGGCCTCGTCAGATGTTATGCGCATCGTCAGCAAGCACTGTCGGTGGCAGGCCGGTTACAGGCACTCGCCCAGATCACACCTGTTGTTGCCGTTGTTGTCCACATACTTACGACAGCGGCCCGGAAAAGAGCACCCCTTGCGGCAACGAATCACACACGACACAGCGGGCGCGCTGGCTGTGGCAGTCGGGGCGGCGATTGCGGTGGCCGTTGCATCCGCAACGCCAGATACAGCGAGGGGGGATGGTGATGGCGCCGGCGTTGCAAGTGCATCGAGCGCAGCCGGCGTCGCTGTAGCCATCTGTGATGCGTCCTTGCGGGTGTTCTCCGCCTGTTCCTCCGGCAACGTTTGCGGAGCATCGGTCACAAACGTCACCAATGGCTCGAACCCATCCTCTGCCGATGTGCCATCGGCTGGAAGCTGAAGCGCCCTGGCCGCCTGCGTCAACGCCAGGGCCGAAGGCACGCCGATCGCACCCATCACGCCCAGAAACGCGCGCCGGTTGATTGGCCGGGCGGCAGACGGCCGCGCCGCTACCGCTGGCGCGAACGCGCGCGGACGTGAGGGCGGCAGCATGGCCGGGCCGCCAAAGATGCCCTTGCCGGCCGTCACAATCCAGCGCCAGTGCAAAGCCAGCTTCAGCGCCGTCACTGCCAGCGTCCCGATCGATGCGCCGATGTGAACGGTAAGCCAGATGTCGTAGTTGTCCAGGGGCAAATCGAGCCAGGTGGAAATGACCAGGCCGGTCGCGGCAATGGCAGCAAAGCCGGCCAGCAGCGCCACATCCAGCGCGTAATACAGGCGTGACCTGCCCGAAGTCTTGCCGAAGAAGCGCCGCGTCACGGCAGTCACCCAGTTCCAGTGAGTGACCAGATGATAGAGAGCCAGGCCGGCCGCAGCGACGCCAATCCACTGATGCAAGTCGAGGCCGGTGAGGTCGAGGAAGAAAGCGAAAACAAACACGGCGAAAAGCGCCGCATCCACCACCCATCGTGAAGAAGTTTGCGAGTTCATGTTGCGCTCCAATCTGACAGGCTGCCGGAGCATTTCGCAGCCGTTGCGCACAGGGTAGCCGGCGCTTGTGCAAAAAGTGTGAAGGTTGGATTTCGATTTGTTTGGCATCCGCCCAAAGTCGGAGGAGACTCCACCACACGACCGAGCGCGATGTGTTGCGCTCGCCATGCGCGCGTCCTATAATCCGGCTTCTCACGTCCGTCCAAACTCACCGGTTGCCCGCGCACACCAGCCATGCGCGGGTGCGGATACCTTCCGCAAGGAGGCCATTTGTTCACGGACAATCCAGTCGCCCCGGCGCCTGCCTGCGGATACCATCCGCGCTGAGCGCCCCGACCGCGCCAGTGCGCGCGGTCGTCGCCCGCGTCCATCCATCCGCCTCAAGCCGGCGCCTGCGCGCCGCGCGCCAGTCATGCCCACACCGGGCCGGAGTCTCATTCAATCGTGAGCGCAATTCAAAGTCAAACACCCGCCAGCGGCTCGATCAATGTTCCGCTCCGCAGGTACTGGGATCTGCTGTCCGCGCACATCCGCCCCCAGCGCGGCCGGTTCACCCTGCTTGCCGCGCTCCTTCTCACGAGCATTGGCCTGCAAGTCTTCAACCCGCAAATCATGCGTTTCTTCATCGACTCGGCCACCAGTGGCGCAGCCATCGAACTGCTTGCCCTTGCCGCGCTGGCCTTCATCGCCCTCGCGCTGATTCAGCAAGTCATCGGCGTCAGCGCCACCTACCTCGGCGAAAACGTGGCCTGGACAGCCACCAATGCCCTGCGCGCCGAACTGGCCCAGCACTGCCTCAACCTGGACATGAGCTTCCACAACAATCGCAGCCCCGGCGAGTTGATCGAGCGCATCGACGGCGACGTGCACGAACTGTCCAACTTCTTCTCGCAACTGGTCATCCGCGTCGTCGGCAACATGATCCTCTTGCTCGGCGTGCTGGTCGCCCTGTTTCTGCAAGACTGGCGGGTAGGACTCGCCTTCCTCGGCTTCGCCGTCGTCGCGCTGCTGGCGCTCAACCGCGTGCGCGGCATCGCCGTGCCGCACCAGAAGGCGTTGCGCGCCGCCACTGCCGATCTGATGGGCTTTCTCGAAGAGCGGCTGGCCGGCACCGAAGATATCCGCTCCAGCGGCGCGGTGGACTTTGTGATGAACGGCCTGTACTCACTGCAGCGCGTCATTCTGGGGCACTGGCGCAAAGCGCAGGAGCGAGAGCTGCTGGTCGGCATCACCGGCGGCACTTTGCTGGTGATCGGCAACGTCATGGCTATCGTGGCCGGCTACTTGCTGTTTGAGTCCGGCGCCATCACCATCGGCACGGCCTACCTGATGGTGCATTACATCAACCTGCTGGCGCGGCCCATTCGTGAACTCACCCAGCAGACGCAGAATCTGCAAAACATCGGCGCGGCCACCGAGCGGCTGACCGACCTGCGCGCCATCCAACCTCGCACGGTGGACGGCCCCGGCGCGCGGTTCGCCGCCGGCCCGCTGTCCATCGCGTTCGACGATGTGACATTCGGCTACGTGGCCGAAGAGCCGGTGCTGAAGCACGTGTCATTCGAGCTGGAGCCGGGCAAGGTCATGGGCATTCTGGGTCGCACCGGCAGCGGCAAGACGACTATGGCCCGATTGGTGTTCCGGCTATACGATCCGATCGAAGGCCGGGTCGAACTGGGCGCAGAAGCCGGCGGTCGCATCGACATTCGCCTGGCCGGCCTCAAGCACCTGCGCCAGCGCGTGGCGCTCGTCACGCAGGACGTGCAGTTGTTCCAGGCCAGCGTGCGCGACAATTTGACCTTCTTTCACCGCGACATTCCCGACGCGCGCATCATCCAGGTCATCGAAGCGTTGGGACTCGGCGAGTGGTTCCATTCGCTGCCCGACGGCCTCGACACCAAACTGGAGCACGGCGGGCGCAGCCTGTCGGCCGGCGAAGGCCAGTTGCTTGCGCTTACCCGCGTGTTCCTGCGCGACCCCGGCCTGGTCATCCTGGACGAAGCCTCGTCGCGCCTCGACCCGGCCACCGAACAGCGCATCGAGCGCGCTATCGACACACTGTTGCAGAACCGCACGGCGATCATCATCGCGCATCGCCTGGGCACCGTGCATCGCGCCGATCGCATCCTGATCCTGGAAGATGGACGCATCATCGAACAAGGCGACCGCGAGTGGCTGGCGTCCGATCCCGATTCGCGTTTCCACAGCCTGTTGCAAACGGGCCTGGAGGAGGTGCTGGCATGACGGGCGAGAAAGTGGATAAGGTTGGCAAGGTTAATAAGGTTGGTAAGGTTGATGGGGTTCGGAAGGATGAGGACGCAGAGAACCTGACAAACCTTAAGAACTTTAAGAACCTTAACAACATGAACAACCCGAAGAACGTTCTGCCGGCCTGGCGTGTCATTCTCAAGATGATCCAATACCGGCCCGGCCTGTGGCTGGGCAACCTGGGCGCGATGATCGTGCTGACCGTTTTCTGGCAGGTGCCGGCGCTGGTCATGCGCGAGTTCTTCAACCTGCTCAGCGGCCACGCGCAGGCCGGCCTGAATGTGTGGTCCATCGCTGCCCTGCTGCTGGTCTGCGAGATCGGGCGCGATCTGGGCATCTACGGCTTGATCCGCACCAACGTGCCCTTCTTTGTGCATACCATGACATTGCTGCGCAAGAACCTGCTGCGGCACATTCTGCGCCGGCCGGGCGCCAAAGCTCTCCCCGACTCTCCCGGCGAGGCCATCAGCCGCTTCGGCGGCGACGTATTCGAGATCCCGCTGTTTGCGTTGTGGATCAACGATATTCTGGGTATGCTGTTCTTCGGGGTAACGGCGCTGGCGATCATGCTCAGCATCAACGCGCAGATCACAGCCATCGCGGTGGTGCCGTTCATCTTCGTGGGCATCGTGGCTGCCGCTGCCACCAGCCGCATCGAGCGTTACCGGCGCGCCAGCCGGCGCGCAGCCGGCATCGTGACCGGCTTCATCGGCGAGTTCTTCGGCGCAGTGCAGGCCGTCAAAGTGGCGACCGCCGAAGAAGGCGTCATCCGCCATTTCAATGCTCTGAACGATGAGCGGCGCAAGCTCTCGCTCAAAGACCGGCTCTTCAACGAAGTGCTGCATTCGATCTTCCGCAACAGCGTCAACCTGGCGATCGGCATCATCCTGATCCTGGCGGCGCAGGCGATGCAGGCCCACACGTTCACCGTGGGCGACTTCGCCTTGTTTGTGGCCTACACCGAGGGCATCTCCGAGTTGACCACGTTCACCGGCCTGCTCTTTGCGCGCTACAAGCAAATCGGCGTGTCGGTCGAGCGCATGGGCCGGCTGATGGAGGGCGCGCCCAAAGAGGCGCTGGTCGAGTTCAGTCCGGTGCATCTCAGTGGCGACTTGCCCGAAGTGGTCTACCCAGCCAAGACGGAAGCCGACCGGCTGCAATCGCTCGACGCGTGCGGCCTCACCTATCGCTTTCCCGGCTCCAGCCATGGCATCGAAAACATCGACCTCCACCTCGAGCGCGGCCAACTCACCGTCGTCACCGGGCGGGTCGGATCGGGCAAGACGACGCTGTTGCGCGTATTGCTGGGGCTGCTTCCCAGAGATGCCGGCGACATTCGCTGGAACGGCCGGCCGGTCGAGCAGCCAGACACATTCTTTGTGCCGCCGCGCTGCGCCTACACCGGGCAAGTGCCGCGCCTGTTCAGCCAGTCGTTGCGCGACAACATCCTGCTCGGCCTGAACCAGAACGACGCGGTGATCCAGCGCGCCATTCGCCTGGCCGTGCTGGACAAAGACCTGGCCGGCCTGGAGAACGGTTTCGAGACCACCGTCGGGCCAAAAGGCGTGAAGCTGTCGGGCGGCCAGATCCAGCGCACGGCGGCAGCGCGCATGTTCGCGCGCGAGCCGGAGTTGCTGGTGTTCGACGATCTGTCGAGCGCGCTCGACGTGGAAACCGAGAAAATCCTTTGGGAAAGGATGAAGGAGGAAGGAGGAAGGAACAAGTCAGAAAGCAACACGAATGGATCTGACTCATCCTTCACCCGTCATCCTTCTTCCTTCACATGTCTGGCCGTGTCGCACCGCAAAGTGGCGCTGCGCCGGGCCGATCACATCATCGTGCTCAAAGAGGGCCGGGTGGAGGCCGAAGGCACGCTGGATCATTTGCTCGCCACGTGCGAGGAGATGCGCCGCATCTGGCACGGCGATATTGGCGACAGCGGCAACGGCAGCGCAGACAAACCGGCTCGTAACGCGGGCGGAGACGTTCAGCCAGTTCTCGAAGCGTAACCAGCCCGCGCTTACGTTCCCCGAGGTTCAGCGCCTTTCAATCACGACTTGCGGAAGGACAGCCTGAGACGGTCCGGCGCCTCATTGCGAGGCGTCGGACCGTTTTCGTTGCCTTTGGGAGTGATGAGCAATCGATGGCTTGTTCTGCGCTCCCTCTTCGATGCGCGCGATTCCCCGGAGGAAAATGCGCCGGGCGCGTCTATACTCGGGGGCGTTCGAAAACTGAAAACCGCCAGCCCGATTCACCAGAGCGCGCTGGAAACACGACAAGGAGACTCGAAGGACCGTCATGGCACGCACGACCCGGCGCGCAACGCGGCGCGCGTTTTTGCGACACATTGCCGGCCTGGGCACGCTGGCCTCGGCGCCGCTGTTGGGCGCCTGCGCATCGCTGCCGGCCAACACCCCAATCGCTTTGCTTCAACCAATCGCCTCGCCGACGCCAGACAATGCAGAAGCCATAGTCGCCGGACTATCGCAACTGCCGCTTGCGCCAATCGGCATCGCGCGCGGCATCTATCCCGGCCGCGTTGCATGGGCGCACGACCCCAGAGCTGCGCGCTGGGAGGGCACCCAGGGCGCATGGTGGCAAGACGGCAACATCAATCAGGATCGCGTGGACAGGATGCTGTCCAATGTGTTGCAGGCAGTCACCGGCCAATCTAGCGACGCCCAGGCATGGCATGCATTGTTCCGGCACTTCAACAGCTTGCGCGGCCGGCCCGGCGCCAACTACGAGCGCGGACAGCAGATCGCCATCAAGGTCAACCTGAACGCTTGCGCGTCGCGCGACTACGCGGGCAATGGCTCATTCGTCTCGCCGGCGATCGTGCATGCGCTGTTGCGCCAACTGGTGTCTTTCGCCGGCGTTGCGCCATCGGACATCACGGTGTACGATGCCACGCGCTACGTGCCCGACTGCATCTTCGACAAGTGCGACACGCCCGAGCTGGAGGGAACGCACTTCGTCGACTGGGCCGGCGGCGATGGCCGCGAGCAGTATGAGCGCGACAGCGACAGCGAAATCTCCTGGTCTGCCGACATGAACGGCAACCCGGCTTACCTGCCGACCTGCGTCACACACGCCGACTATCTCATCAACCTGGCTTCGCTGAAAGGCCACACACTGGCCGGCCTGACCGGCTGCGCCAAGAACCACCTCGGCACCATCCTCGCCGATCTGGACGGCAAGCCAACCATGAACTCGCCTCAGGCCGCCAACCTGCACGGCTATATGGCCGCCCAGGATTTCGACGCCGGCCACCCGGACTGGGCGTGGCCCCAACGGCCAATGGGCACCTACAATCCGCTCGTCGATCTGATGAGCCATCCGCACCTTGGTGGCAAGACACTGCTGTATCTGATGGATGGGCTGTACGTCGCTCCCCATCAGAGCGCCGAGATCACCAACGCCTGCCGCTGGCAATCCACGCCCTTCAGCGGCCACTGGACATCCAGCCTGTTCGCGTCGCAGGACGGCGTGGCCATCGATTCGGTTGCGCTGGACTTCCTGCGCGCCGAGCCGACCATTACCGGCCTGCCCGATGTAATGCCGGCCCACAGCACCGCCGACAACTATCTGCACGAAGCCGCGTTGCTTGGCAATCCGCCCTCTGGCGCGCGCTATCACACAGCCAATGGCACGCGCAGCCTGGGCGCGCACGAGCACTGGAACAACCCCAGAGACCGCCGCTATTCTCGCAACCTGGGCAAAGGCAGCGGCATCGAACTCGTGCGTGTCTGAGCCGGGCGATTGATATAGAACAAAAACAGATGGCTCGCATGGGTGTGCGAGCCATCTGTTTCGCCCAAATCGAACAAACTTGAACTAGAACCGGCGATCGCGCCGATCGCGGCCGCCGCCACCACCACCGCGCCGATCACGGCCGCCGCCACCGAATCCGCCGCCGCCGCCCCCGCCCCGGCGCTCACCGCCGCCGAATCCACCGCCGCCACCGCCGCTGCGCTGCTCTGGCGGGCGGGCCTCATTCACGCGGATCGTCCGCCCATCCACTTCCTTGCCGTCGAACATCTTGATGGCGTTCAGGGCATCGGCGCCCGTTTCCATCTCGACGAAGGCGAAGCCGCGCGGACGGTCGGTGGCGCGGTCCATTGGAATGGTGACAGAGCGGATGGCGCCAGCTTGCCCGAACATTTCGCGCAACTGGGCCTCGGTCGTGTCAAACGAAAGATTCCCGACGTACAGTTTTGTATTCACTGATCCTCCTAGAGATCAATCCGGCCGGCCCGTGAGTGCAACCCAGGCGCGGCGCACCAAAAAAACCACTGTAGACCAAACTGAGATGTCCTGGAATTGCACTGCCAACTGAAGGCCGCCTGGGAGGCGGCAGATCCCTCTGGAAGGACAGATGCCCAAAACAATCACGTCGCGCTTTCTACAGACAGAATAGAAGTGTACGGGATTTTACGGAAAAGTCCATAGGCGGAAAAGCCTGTCGCTCAGGTGTAGGACTTCTTGGACAAGTCCGACACCTGAGCGTCTGCCGATGCAGGCTCCAGGGCGACTATGGCCCTTGCAGGATCCGTTGTTCACGTCACTTGCCGCCGATACGAGCCACCATCCCTCGACCTTCAACCCTCAACCCTCAACCCACCTTAGACCTGGCTCCACCATTCCATGCCCGCCGGCACGCGATAGAATCCCAGATCGCGCAGCAGTTCGCTTCCCTCTGTGCCAGACACCGGCCGGCCATTCCACTGTGTGACCAGCATGTGACGCGGCGCACTTGGCCGGGACAGATAAGCTTGCAGAGCGCGTCTCAGCACAACCAGATCGACGCCGCCGGCAGCGGTGAATCGCTCGCCGGCATCCTCGGCAATCAGCGTCGGCATGCCGTGCCACAACACCACGTGCGTCGAGGGCAGGCGCGCAAAACGCAGGGCCTGACTATCCACCGCCGGCCCCACCGCCAGCTCGCCGCCGTACACATTGAGCGGATCGGTGGCATTGACCACAATCACGTCATCGTCAAAGCCTTGTGCGCCGGCCCGCAATTGTTCCACCGCTTCCGGCAGCGCGAATTGAAGGCCAGACAAGCCCAGCACAAAGTAACCGCGCCGCACCTCGCCGCGCATCTCCATGCGCTGCAACACCGGGTAGAGGTGAGACCACTCGACCCCGGCATCCTCGCGCTCGAGACACTCGCGCATGAGCACGCCATATCGCTCCAGATAGACGCGAGCCAGAGCGATAGCCCGGCTCTCTTGATCTGGCGCGGGGCCAAGCACGCCGGGCCGGTGCACCAGTGAACACCGCCCACCCCACGGAGCGCGCTGACCATCGGACAATCGCTCGGTCGCCCGGCGATGCGCCTCGCGCATACGCAACGATGAGGGTTTCCGCGCCGATGATGAAGCAGATGACGACGCCGGCCGGCGCATCCGTTCTGCAAGTTCCGACGCCAGCGCGCTATCGGTTGACCGCGGCTGGCGCAAGACATCCGCAGGCGGGCCGGCGATCATCCGGCGCACCGCGCCCATGGCGTCGTTGGTGACCAGCCCGGCCATAGCCAATTCGGTCAGCGCGTCTTCGCACGCGCGCGGGGCCAGCTTCAGGCCGGCCTGGATATCGGCCACGAACGAAGCGCCCTCAGCCTGCAAGAATTCACGCACAGCGCGCGCCGTCTCGCTCAGATTGCTGTCGTCTGCCGGGCCGATGAACAGTGCCCCTTCGCCTCGCGCAAAGAAACGCAGGCGCGCCCGGCGCGGGTCGCGGCCCGATCCCACCCACACCAGATCGCCGCGCTCGCACAACGCATCGAGATCGGCCGGCTTGTAGTGCCGCAGCCGCAGGGGCAGCACATCGCCTTCCCATACACGGCCCACGAGCGCCACGCCCCGCATCAACCGCATCACCTGCCACAGGCCGTCTTGCCCGGCCAGACGCTCATCCGGCGCGGCGTGTTGCCAGCGCGACAGAAACGCGGCATACACCGGTAGCGGAACCGGCTGCACTGCCTTGCGCAGAATGGTCAATGTCCGGCGATGCATCTGCTCCAGGTTACGCCGGTCGCAAAACTCGTCATCTGTCGCGCCAGGCGTGAAACGCCCGTGAGCAATGGCACGGGCATCGACCAGCCGGGACAACGTCGCATCGAGCCAGGCCACATCGAAGGCATAGCGCGCCAGAATGGCGGATCGGGTAAGCGGGCCAGAGCACGCCAGCAGCCGGCGCAACACATGCTCGGCAGACAGGGCTGCGTCCGAGATGTCAGCAGCCAGTGGGCCGGCCAGCTCAAAGGCGGCACGGTACTCCGCTGCATACTCGGCCATCACCCAGCGCGTATGCGACTGCGCGGGGTCGCCGGCGGGGATGGCCAGTTCCATCAGCCGGCCCTGTTCAGCCAGTTGCGCCAGCCAGAGCCGGCCCTGATCGGCATCCACGCAGCGCGCCAGTGCCTCATCAGTCATCAGGTCGCCAAGTTCCTCGAACACCACGGCCAGTTCTTCGGCGCTGCGAGCCTGATAACCCGCCGCCGCATGTTGGGACTGCTGCTGCGTCTCGGTGATCGCCTCGGGCCGGAGCAGGTCGCTCAGTTCGACGCCCTTGAGCACGTCATCGAGCAAATCTCGCCGCACGGCAAGCTCCTGTATGTGTCGTTCGGCTTTTGGCGCGTCCCACTCATACACGTACTTGCTGGCAAAGTTGAACAGCAGCCCCGACGCTACCGGTGACGGCGCTAATGTGTCCACGGCCACAACGCGCATGTCACCATCCTGAATGCGCTGGAGCAGTTCTTCGAGATGCGGCATATCGAACACATCGCGCAGGCAATCACGGTAGGTTTCGGCAATGATGGGGAAATCGTCGAATTGCCTCACGGCCGCCAACAGGTTCTTCGCCTTCAAGCGTTGCAGCCAGAATGGCGTGCGTTTGCCGCCGCGCGCGCGGGGCAACAGCAACGCGCGCGCCGCATTCATCCGAAAATGCGCGCCAAACACCGCCGAATCCGGCAATTCGCGCAGAATCCGCTCGCGCGCCTCGCGCGGCGTCATCCCCCGGATCAATTCCTCGCCGGCCAGCATCTTCAAGCCGGTGCGTGTGTCGCGCGGGAAGTGCAGCAGAATGCCATCGTCGTTGGTCAATGTCTCCACATCGATGCCGGTGCGATCTCGGATGGCGCTGCTGAGAGCCAGCGCCCACGCGCCATTGACACGCCCGCCAAACGGCGAATGAATGACCATGTGCGCTTCGCCCACCGCATCCTGAAACGACTCGATCACCAGCGTTGTGTCAGACGACATCGCGCCGACCGCGTCCAGTTGCTGCCGGGCATAGGCAACCAGATTGCGGGCCGATTTCTCATCCAGCGCATAGTCGCGCTGCAACCATGCTTCAACTGCCGATGCGCCATGCTCCGGCGAGGGGTCTGACCGATCGAGCATCTGCACCCGTTCGGCAAGCGCGGCGCGGAACCGGCCAATCCGCGCGCCCAGTTCATACGGCCGCCAGGGATAGTCGCCGCGCCAGAACGGCATGCGGGGTGTCGCGCCGGCGGCCTCGCCAACGACGATGCGCTGCTCGTCCATCTCCAACACGCGCCAGACCTGGCTGCCCAGGAGGAAGGTGTCGCCGGGGCGCGTCTCGAAGATGAACTCTTCGTCCAGTTCTCCGAGCTTTGTTTTGCCGTCGGGCAGATAGACGCTGAACGCGCCGGTGTCGGGGATCGTGCCGCCGTTGGTCATCGCCAACAGGCGAGACCCCGGCAGCGCCGACAGCCGATTGTTGATGCGATCCCACGCAATGCGCGGACGCAGGCCGGGTAGTCGTTCTTCAACAACTGATCTGACAGAGGCATCCATTTCGGCAACGCCGGCATCATGCAGATGATGGTACTTGCCGCTGAGCATGCCGAGCACACCCTCGAACGCGGCGCGCGACAGCGCGCGATAGGCATACGCGCGGCGGACCAGCGCGAACAGATCGTCCACCGCCCAATCTTCCACGGCCACCATCGCCACAATCTGCTGGGCCAGCACATCGAGCGGGTGCAGGGGGGTGTACGTCGGCTCGACATCGCCCTCCAACATGCCGCGCGCAATAGCAGCCGCCTCGACCAGATCCTCGCGGAAGGTGGCATAGATGCGGCCCCGGCTGGTCTGGCCGACCAGATGGCCGGAGCGGCCCACGCGCTGCAACCCCTGCGCCACGCTCTTTGGGGATTGCAATTGCACCACCAGGTCCACCGCGCCGATGTCGATGCCCAGCTCCAGCGAACTGGTGCCGATCAGCGCCGGCAGCTTGCCGGCCTTGAGGTCTTCCTCCAACTGGCGGCGCGTCTCCTTCGACGTGCTGCCATGATGGGCTTTGATCGGGCCGGTGGCACCAATGGCGAACATGCCGCGATCGCGCGGAACCCCACCCGGCGCAAGCGCCTCGGTGCTGCCCGGCTCGATCTCTTCGGACTGCTCAGCCTCCAGTTGCGCATTGAGGCGGTCGGCGGTGCGCTCGGCCAGCCGGCGGTTGTTGCAGAACACCAGTGTGCTGCGATGCCGCCGGATGTCATTCAGCACATTTGGAATCACCGATGGCCAGATCGTCTCGCCGGGCAGATCCTCAAAACTATCAGCCACTGTAACCACGCGCAGGTCAAGCGGCTTCTTGTAGCCGGCCTCGATAATCGTGACGGGCCGGGGCACCAGACTCACGCCGGCTGCGGTTACACTCTCCTGTTGCCCGCCCAGAAAGCGCGCCACTTCGTCCAGCGGCTTCTGGGTGGCAGACAGGCCGATGCGCTGCACCGGCCCACCTGCCAGCGCGCACAATCGCTCCAGGCTCAGCGAAAGATGCACGCCGCGCTTGTTGCCGCATACGGTGTGAATCTCATCGACGATGACGGCGCGCGTAGCCCGGAACAAATCGCGCGCTTTGGGGCTGGTCAACATCAGGCACAACGACTCGGGCGTTGTGATCAGGATGTGCGGCGGATGCTTGAGCATGGCGGCGCGCGCTGCGGCCGGCGTGTCGCCGGTGCGCACAGCCACCCGCAAGGCCGGCAAATGTTCTCCCATGCGCCGGGCGGCCGCGCGAATCCCCTCCAGCGGCGCGCGCAGGTTGCGCTCCACATCGTTGTTCAGCGCCTTCAACGGCGACACATAGACCAGACGCACGCCAATGGGATTTTGGAGTTGGGATTTTGGATTGGGGATTGGGGGATTGGTTTCAGCCAGCAGGTCGCGGTAGAGGCGGTCGATCTCGCACAGGAAGGCGGCCAACGTTTTGCCGGAACCGGTGGGCGACAGGATGAGGGTGTGATCGCCGCGCTGGATGGCCGGCCAGCCCTGCTCCTGCGGCGGCGTGGGTGTACCGCACGCCTCGCGGAACCAGGCGCGCACGGGAGGTGTAAACAGATCAAGCACTTCGGACATGCACCACGACTCCCTGCCCCGGCCGTTGCCCGAGCGTGTCGAAGGCAACGGCGATGTGGGCGCAGCAACGTATCCCTGCGCGCCGATCGAAGACAATCAGAAGCAGCCGGCGCGAGCGAGGGCAGGCATACAATAGATTCTAACGGACGATCCTATGACAACCATTTACCAGCGCATCGATCAATTGCCGGTCGAGATTCATCCGACCAATGCCGCACTGGGCATGGCCGCCGCGTCAGCCGCCATCGCCACGATCCAGGCAGCCATCCGCGACAAAGGGCACGCCAACGTGATTCTGGCCACCGGCAACTCGCAGCTCAGCCTGTTCGCCGGCCTGCGCACCACAGCCGGCGTGGACTGGTCGCGCGTGCGCGTCTTCCACATGGACGAGTACGTGGGCATCACCGACCAGCACCCGGCCAGCTTCCCGCGCTTTCTGCGCGAGAAAATCCTGAACGACCTGCGGCCCAGCGCGTTCTATCCAATCGACGGCATGGCGCCATCGCTGGAGCAGGAGTGCGCCCGCTACGCCGAGTTGTTGCGCCAGCACCCGGCCGACCTGTGTTGCCTGGGCTACGGCGAGAACGGCCACATCGCCTTCAACGATCCGCCTTTTGCCGAGTTCAACGACCCGCTGTGGGTAAAAGTAGTGCGCCTGGCAGAGGCAAGCCGGCGGCAACAAGTTGGCGAAGGCCACTACCCCACGCTGGCCGATGTGCCCACGCACGCCATCACATTGACCATCCCGGCGCTGCTGGCCGCCAGGCGCTTGCTATGCATCGTGCCCGAGCGGCGCAAAGCGGCTGCGGTCAAGGCGGCATTAACCGGCCCGATCACCGAAGACTGCCCCGGCTCGATCCTGCGCACCGTGCCACACGCTACGCTCTATCTGGACGCCGATTCGGCGTCGTTGTTGCCACTCGCATCCGCGTAGACCAGCGCGCCATCGACGATCGTCGCCAGGATGGTTGCCCGGCACGCGCGATCATCCCACTTGAACAGCGTGTGTGTGCGGCAGTCAGCGGGCGCTTCGCCCTGAAGCAGTCTGGCCGGATTGACCGATGCCATCTGTGCAGCCTGGGCGAGGGTGCAGCCGGCCAGCCGCACAGCGTTCTCCACACAATCCTTGAGCGAGCTGGCCGAGCCGGCCAGATAGGGCGTGCCGAACACCGACAGCCGGCCACTGGGGTGCAACTCGACCTTGCCGCCAATCGCGTTCTCGTACACGCCGGGGGGCATACGCGCCAGCGCCACAGCATCGCTGACCAGAATCATGCGCGCGACGCCCTTTGCGCGCGCAATCACCTTCATCACGCTGGCCGGCAGATGATGACCGTCGAAAATTGCGCTGGCCCGTAAACGATCCTCGGCCAGTTGATCCCAGATCATGTTGGGGTGTCGGGGCAGTACCGCCGGCGACCCATTGCCCAAATGGGTGGAGAGGGTTGCGCCGGCATCGACCGCCGCCGCGATCTCATCGGTTGTCGCCAGGGTGTGCGCCAATCCAACCACAATGCCGGCCTGTGTCAGCCGGCGGATGAACGGGAGCGCCCCCGGCGTTTCCGGCGCGAGCGACACCAGCCGGATGCGCCCCCCGGCGGCTTCCTGCCAGCGCGCAAATTCATCCCAGTCCGCCGGGCGAACGTGCTCGCGCGGGTGCGCGCCGCGCGCCCCATCCAGCGGCGAGATATATGGTCCTTCAAGATGAATGCCGGCCACCGAGGCCGCAATCTGCGCGTCCTGCTCGCAGGCCAACGCCACCGCCCGCGCGCAACGCGCGATGTGCTCGAACGACTGGGTGACGATGGTGGGGGAGCAACGCGCCACGCCCTCCTGCCACAGCCGGCGCACCATGCCGGCCACCGTCGCCGGTTCGACATCGGCGGAGTTGATGTCGTAGCCGGCGAAGCCGTTGACTTGCAGATCGAACCAGCCGGG
>DAOUDB010000100.1:0-13323 GCA_034431495.1 Thermoflexales bacterium | reverse complement strand
GGCGGCCCGGGCGCGCGCAGCGCCCGGGCCGATTCTTTATCTATGCTTCAATGCTGCCATGGAAAACATCTGGAATCTAGGGATCGACATCGTTCTGGCGTTGCAGGGTCTGGGTGACGGGCCGGCTGCCCTGTTTCACGCCCTCAGTTTCTTTGGCTCGGAAGGTTTCTTTCTTCTGCTTGTGCCGTTGCTCTACTGGAGCGTCGATGCGCGGCTGGGTGTGCGCGTGGGAGTGGTGCTGCTGGTCACTACCGGCGCAAACGCGCTTCTGAAAATGCTCTTCGTCGGGCCGCGCCCGTACTGGTACAGCCCCAGAGTCGCAGCCCATGCCACGGAATCAACCTTCGGGTTGCCGTCGGGTCACTCGCAGATCTCGGCCAGTGTGTGGGGCGCGCTGGCCGGCGCAGCGCGTCGGCCATGGTTCTGGGCGGTTGCAGCGACGCTGGTCTTTTCGATCGGCGTGTCGCGTCTGTATCTGGGGGTGCACTTCCCCAGCGATGTGCTGGCCGGCTGGGCGATCGGTGTCGCCATTGTCGTCGGATGTGTTGCCCTGGAGCGTCCGGTTGGCGCGTGGCTCACCCGTTTGACCGTCAGCCGTCAGATAGCGGTTGCCTGTGTGACATCGCTCGCGCTGGTCTTGCCGGCCTGGCTGGTCGCGCAAGCGCAGGGCGACTGGCAGTTGCCGGCTGCCTGGGCGCAGACGGCGCTGCTCAATGCGCCCGACGGCCCGCCCCTCAACCCCATGTCGCTCGACACCAGCGTGACGGCTGCCGGCACATGGTTTGGCTTCATGGCCGGCCTGGCGGCGCTGTCTCGGCGCGGTTCCTTCAGTGCCGATGGGACGATCGGCCGGCGCATGGCGCGCTTCGCGCTTGGCCTGGCGGTGTTGGTGCTTATCTGGTTCGTGCTTGGGCAAATCTTCCCGCGCCAGGACGATCTGCTCTCCTACACGTTGCGCTATGCGCGTTACACCCTGATTGGCGGATGGGTTGCCATCGGCGCTCCGCTCTTGTTCCAACGTCTCGGCCTGTGTGTCGCTTGTGTCGGTGTGCCGCAGGGGCTTGCGCTATGGCTGCGCTTCGTAGCTGACGATGGGCACGAACACTTTCACAGCCGGCTCGACCTGGTTGACGGACACGAACGGCGGGCCGATCGGCGTGTTGTCCACGGAGACCTGCACGGTGTTGGTGATCTGCCCCTGCAGGATTGTCACCTGCACCGCGTAGACGAGGGTGTGCGCGCCACCGGCCGGCAGATTGCCGCTCCAGGTGACGACACTGACCTCAGTTGCGTTGGCCGGTTGCTGCGCGCTTAGCGCAGCGCGGGCCGGCGCCCCGCCGCTGGCGCTGTTCGCTACGTACACCGTGCCATCCGGGATGGACGCCACGATCAACACGTTGGTCAGCGCGCCAGCGCCTGTGTTGGTCACGGTGAATGTGTATGTGATCACATCACCCTTGCGCAGCGCGCCGATGGTGGACGTGATGGTGTCGAGCGTGCCCGTCAACGCGCCAGCGGGCGGGATGGATGTGAACGTCACCGCCGCGCTGCCAACCTTGCTGCCGCCCACTGCGAAGACTGTGGCCACCCCCGGCTGCGTGGAGGTCAGTTGCGTGGCAGTCTGTCCATTCTGATCCGTCGTGCCGCTTGCTGCGCTCAGCGCGCCCAGGCTGGCCAACCATGCCACCGGCAGTCCGCTGATGGGGTTGCCGAACTGATCGGTGGCAGTAGCTGTGAGTGTGCTGGCGCTGACGCCATCGGCTGTGACAGTGGCCGGCGCAGCTGTCACGGTGATTGCAAACAACGGCCCTGCCGTCACCGTGATGTAGGTGGCGCGCGTCACCGTGTCACTGCCGGCCGGCCCGTTGACCGTGAGGGTGACGGTGTACACCCCGGCCAGCGTGTAAGTGGCTGTTGGGTGTTGCAAGGTGCTGGTGACGCCGTTCCCAAAGTCCCATAACCACTCGTCCACCGGATTGATGGATGTGTCTGTGAACGAGACGACGAGCGGCGCGCTGCCACTGAGCGGGCTGGCTGTGAAGTCGGCGATCGGCGCGACGGAGATCACATCCACCACAGCAGTGAGATCGTGCGTCTGGCCGTCGCCGCTGAGTTGCGCGACGTTGGTCAACAGGCCGGCATAGGTGATGCTCACCTGCGCCGTGAGGGTGAAGACCTGTTGCTCGAATGCGTTCAGGACGCCGGTCGCGGTCAGGATCTGACCATCTACTGTCAGGCCCGGCGCGCTGACCAGCGTGAGTGCGGTGTCGAGCGTGTCGGTCAGCGTGAAGACGCCGGCCAGGTCGCCGCCGTTGGAGAGCACAAGGGTGTAGGTCAGCAGTTCGCCGGCGGTCACGCTGGCGGTGTGAGCCAGCTTGGTCGAGCCGGCGAAGTTCGCCGCCGGCGGCGCAACAATCAGCGTGGGCCACGCCGCGCTGTTGTCGAGCGTCGTCGTTTCGGTGGTGATGGTTGACGCGAAGATGGTGTTGGTGATGGGCAGGCCGGGCGTCAGCGCCGGCGAGAGTTCGGCGGTCAGGGTGATCTGGCCGTTTGCGCCGGGGGGCACATCGCCAAAGTCCCACACCAGCGTGCCGGGGGTTGGTTCGCTGAATGCGCCGGCGAGGCCGGCTACGCTGTACGTGATCCATGTTGCTTCGGCGGGCAGGGTGTCGGTGAGCAGAGATGCGCTTGCCGTGAGCAGGCTGGTGTTGGCGATGCTCACCGTCCAGGTGATGGTCCCGCCGGGGATGGCAGAGGCCGGGCCGGATTTGGCGATGGACAGATTGGCAGTTGTTGGGACTACGACCGGCGCGAACGCGACGCCACGAAAGCCCATCGCGTTTGTGCCGGTGCTTGTCAGCACGGTCGATGTGCCGGTAATCGGGGCGTTGAAGGCTGCCGTGTCCACGAAGCGCCGGAGCTGGTTGGATCCGAATCCACCTGACGTCACGAACAAGACGGCCTGCGTGCCGCTGACGATGCCGGCGATGCCCTGCAATCCGCCCGCGATCGCGCCCTGCGATGTCCATGCCGCGCCGTCGAACGAGTATTTGACCAGCCCGAGAAAGTTGTCGGCCACGTAGAGCGTGTCCACGCCGCTGACGCCGGCGTCGCGATCCAGCATGACGAAGGCCTGGGCGTTGGCCGAAGTGGTGATGTAGCCGGGGAGCAGGACGTTGGGCTGGCCGGCTGTGGTGGGCAGGCCGGTGCCGATCTGATGCACGCCGGCGATTGCCATCGAAGCCGTGGATGCGTACAACTGGCCGTCGAAGATGCCGGCGATGCGGCTGTTGGCCGGCTGCAAGGCGATCTGGACGCTGCTTCCCGCGATCCCGAACGGCGCATAGTGCACGCCATTGGCGTCGGCGTCGCCTGTGCCGCTCAACCAGAACTGCGAGCCGTCATCGGTCACTGCGCTGCGGATGTTGCCGCCGCTGTAGGTGTTTGTCAGGGCGGTGCTGCTGTCGATGTCGCCGGCGGCGGTGACGCGGGCAATGACGCGATTGGTCGTGATGCTGGGTGTGCTGGCAACGCTCGCTGTGCCAACCGCCGCGTCGTAGCCGGCCAATGTGAGAAACCGGCCGTCCACGGATCGACTCAGGCCGCCTTCGCTGGTGGCGTTGCCGGCCAGGGTCAGCCGGCGCTGGATGCCGATGGTGGTGGTGGGCACGGCGATCGATTGCACGAACACACCGTCTGTGGTGTATTCGTCGAGGAACACCGACGTGGCGGCCGGGTTCAGTGTGGCGCTGCCGTCTCCCACCCGCACCACGACGATGTTGCCGGGCGTGAAGGGCGCCTGCTGAGGCGCAGCATGCGCGGGGCGTGGGGTGGGCGGGACGATGGCGAGACTGGCGATGATTAGCGCGATCGCAAGATTAGCGCGTGCCAATCGGCGAACAGATTCGGATCGGTACATGACGACTCCTTTGGCATATGCATGCGCGGCGGCGCGCGCAGCCGCGATTAGGGGCGGACCAAGCGACTGCGGTGGTGCATGCTTGCTATGAGGAAGCCGTCTTTGCCGCCCGGATCGATTGTACCAATGCGGCTGCGCGCTCCTGCATGGTGTTCAGCCCGTCGCCATGCTTGACGTATTCCCCGATGATGGCGCTGCCCATGCCCACCGCCACTGCGCCCAGCTTGATGAACTCGGCCGCGTTGGTCAGTTCCACGCCGCCGGTCGGCACAAAGGGCACGTGGTTCAGCGGCCCGCGCAGATTTTTGAAGTATGTCAACTCGGCGGGGAAAAGTTTGACCAGGGTGGCCCCGTGCTCGACCGCCTGCATGACCTCGGTGGCGGTGTAGGCGCCCGGCACAACGCAGATATCGCGCTCGGCGCAGAAGCGGATCACGTCGGGGTTGGTGTTCGGCGCGACGATGAACTGCGCGCCGGCGTCCAGCGCGATTTGCGCCGTCTGGACGTTGAGCACGGTGCCGGCGCCCATCAGGATGGCGTCGCCAAAGGTCTCGCGCACCTCGCGGATGCCTTCGGCGGCATTGGCCGAGTTGAACGTGACTTCCATCGCGGTCGCACCGGCGTCGATGAGGGCCTGGGCGATGCGGCTGAACCAGCCGGTGTAGTTGCCGCGCAGGATGGCGACGAAGCCGCCACGTTCGATGATCTGGCGCGCAGATTGAGCGTTCATGTCTGATCTTCTCCTCATTGTGCGCCGCGCAGCAGCAATGATGCGTGGCGCGCGGCGCGAACCGATTTCCGCAAATCATTATCGCATCCTGCGCCGGGCGTATAGCCGGGCCGGCAAGTTGGACAAGCCCGCCGGCTTGCCCTGCGCCTTGCGCCGGTCTGCCTTTGCGCGACAATCGCTTCATTCACAGCGGAGGAGATTGACATGAAGATTACCGAGGTCACAACATACATCGTGGGCAACCCGTGGAAGAACTGGGTGTTTGCCCGTGTGGACACGGATGAAGGGCTGCACGGCATCGGCGAGGGCACGCTGAACGGATTCGCCCGCACGGTCGAAGCGGCCATTCATGAGCTGAAGCGTTTCGTCATCGGTCAGGATCCGTTCAACGTCGAGGCGCACTCGCTGCGCCTGTTCCGCGATGTGTATTCCGACGGCGGCCAGATTCAGGGCGCGGCGCTGGCAGCCATCGAATATGCCTGCTGGGACATCATGGGCAAGGCCACCGGCCAGCCGGTGTACAAGCTGCTGGGCGGGCGCTGCCACAATCAGTTGCGCGCCTATGCCAACGGCTGGTATCGCGGCCCGCGCACACCGGAGAGCTTTCACGAGAAGGCCAAAGCTGTGGTGGCGCGCGGTTACTCCGCGCTGAAGTTCGACCCGTTCGGGCCGGCCTGGCGCGCCGTCGATCGCCCCGACTTTGGGCTGGCCATCGACATCATCGCCGCCGTGCGCGACGCAGTGGGGCCGCAGGTGGACGTGCTGGTCGAAGGACACAACCGTTTCAGCGTGCACACGGCGTTGCAGTTCGCCGACGCGATGGCGCGCTACAACCCGACGTGGTTCGAAGCGCCGACGCCGCCGCAACTGATCTCGGCGACGGTGGAAGTGGCGCGGCGCAGCCCGGTGCCGGTGGCCTGTGGCGAGGACTACTACTGCCGCGAACAGTTTGCCGAACTGCTGGCGCACAAGGCTGTGCACATCATCCAGCTCGAGCCGCAGTTTCTGGGCATGACGGCGGCCAAACAGGTGTGCGGCATGGCCTTTGCCGCCGGCGCTGTCACCGCCCCGCACAGCGCGCAAGGCCCGCTCTGCACCCTCTCGTGCGCGCACCTCAACACGGCCACGCCGAACTTCTTCATCCATGAGGTGTTCGACGATTTCAACGAGGCGTGGAGCGAGCGCATTCTGACCAATCCGCTCAAAGTGGTGAACGGCTATATCAGCGTGCTGGATGACGCGCCGGGGTGGGGCACCGATCTGAACTATGAGGAGATCGCGCTGCACCCCTATAACCCCGACAATTTCCTGCCGTTGTTCCGGCAAGGGTGGGAGCGCCGGGAGCGCGTGACAGGCCTGTGAAGCTGTTTTGATTCGTGTGTGAGGCAGGCCGGCCTGCCTCACAGGTTCAGCCCTTCAGGCCGGTCAGTGTGATGCCACGAATGATCTGCTTCTGAAAGATGAGGAACAGGATGATGGGCGGTGTGCTGGCAATGGCCAGGCCGGCGATGATGAGGTTCATTGGCTCTTGCATGCGCGCGCTCAGCCGCCACAGCGCCACCATGATCGGCTGAAGCTCTACTTTGGATAGCACTAGAAAGGGCCAGAAAAAATCTTTCCATGCGCCGATGAGTGTGAAGATCGACACGACCGCCAGCACCGGTCTGGACAACGGGATCATGATCTGGGCCAGAATGCGTGCCGCGCCGGCCCCGTCGATGTTGGCGGCGTCGATCAAGTCCTGCGGGATTTCGTCGAAGAAGCTTTTCAGCACAAAGATGTTGAACGCGCTGGCCGCGCCCGGCAACCACACGCCCCACCATGTGTCGATCAGCGGGATGTTCACGATGGGCAGGCTGACCACCGTCAGATAGGCCGGGATCAGGTAAGCCATCGATGGCGCCATGAGCGTGCTGAGCAACAGGAAGAGGACAACCTTGCCGCCGGCCGGCTTGTGCCTACGCCATGTTCAGCCCAATCTCGAACATGCCGGCATAGCCTGAGTCCGCCGGCTTCAGCGCCAGCATGAGCAGTTCCCCGTTGTTTCTGAACAGCGCGTCGTTCTCATTGCGTGTGCCGCGGCCGCTTCCGCGGTTGTATGGCGCTTGCGCGAATACGCGATCTGAAATCGCGTCGTCGAAATAAAGCTGAGAGGTGAACTCGACTGCCCGGCCGGCTGCGTCGGTGGCGCGCACCTTAAAATGAATATGCGGCGCGCGGCCCGGATACCAGCCCGGATAGATCGTGGTGAACTGCGCCAGCCCGCTGTCATCGGTGATCTGGTAGCCGCGCAGGAAGGAACGCCCGCGCGTGTTGGCAAAGCGATCTTGCACACCCGAGTACACCCCCTGGGCGTTGCAATGCCACACGTCCACCATGGCCCCGGCCAGCGGCGCACACCTGGCCTGCTCAGCGCGCAGCACGCGCATCGATAGCACCAGTGGCAGTCCTTCTTCCACCCTTCCGTCCCCCGGATCGGAGCGAATGTCCGAGCGGTTGAGTCGCTCATCGACGAAATAGGGCCCCTCGGTCTGCGCCGGCGTGACGATGCAGGCCGGCACGCGCTGCGCGCTGGAAACAGGCGTGGCCTGGGCAGTAGCCTGGGCAGTAGCCTGGGCAGTTGGAACCGGCGTGTTGGCCGGCCCGGCGACAGGCGCAGAGGCGGCGCTGGATGGCGCGCGTGGCGCTACAGCGCAGCCGGCCAACAACGCGCCGCCTGCCACACCGAAGAAGCTCAACACTTCCCTGCGATGCCACACGCGACCGATTTGCTTATCATCCTGTTCCATCTGTGCCGTCTCCGGGTTGTCTGATTTCTGCGCGCGCTTTGTGCGCGCGCTTTGTGCGCGCGCTTCGCGCACTGACGCTTCAATCATCAGGTTGTGGTTTAGAGTAACCTGTGAGCCGGCTATGAACCTTTACTGTGCTTCGTGTTCTTTCTGTCTGTGTGGCTTGATCTTGCTGGCCGGCAGGGTGATGGTGAACGTGGCGCCCTGGCCCGGCGCAGACACGACGGAGATGCTGCCCTCGTGCGCCTCGACGATGGCTTTGGCAATCGCCAGCCCCAGGCCGGATGAATCCCCGTCGCGTTGGCGCGCTTTGTCGGCGCGGTAAAAACGGTCAAAGACGTAGGGCAGATCGGCGGGATCGATGCCGGCCCCACTATCGCGCACGCTCAATCGCACAGTGTCGCCGGCCGATTCTGCCTTCAGCGTGATCTCGCCGCTTTGTGTGTGGCGCAATGCGTTCGAAACCAGGTTGTTTAACACCTGGGTCATGCGATCGGTGTCTACGTGAATCGACGGCAACCCTTCTGGCGCTTCCACGCGCAAGGCAAGCCCTTGCTGTTCGGCGGCAACGATGTAAGCCAGGCCGGTGCGTTCGAGCAGCGCAGCCGGATCGACCGAACGGCGGTTGAGCGGCAACTCGCCTGCGTCGGCCAGCGACAGCACGCGCAGGTCTTCCACCAGGCGCTGCAAATGCTCGACTTCGTCATGCATGACGGCGAATGTTTGCGGCGTGGCTGGCAGCCGGCCTTCCGTCAGCCCCTCGGTGTACCCGCGCAAAATGCTGAGCGGGGTGCGCAAATCGTGGGCCAGATCAGCAGTCATTTGCTTGCGCATCTGGCTGGCCCGCGCCAGGTCGGCGCTCATCTGATTGAACGCGACGGCCAGTTCGCCGATCTCGTCGCGCGAGCGCACGGCGACACGCTGGCCGAGCTTGCCGCCCGCAATGGCGCGGGTGGCGGCTGTCAGTTCGCGGATCGGTTGAGACAAGGCGCGCGCCAGCACCACGCTCAACACAATTGCAAAGCCGGCGGCGATCAGGGCGCTGGTTCCGGCTGCGCCCAGCACCCGTGCGATGAAGTCGGCTTCGGGAGGCGCAGGCCGGTCGGGCAGGGGCGGCTCCCAGCGCAACGGCAGCAGATAACCGATTACCTGATCGTTGTGCTTCAGCGCAATCGCTTCGCGCAGCTCGCTTTGTGGGAAGGGGTCTCGCCGGCGAGCCAGCCAGTTGCCGATCACCACGTTGCCCTGCGCGTCCAGCAGCGTGATCAGCCGGCTGTAGTAGGCCAGGCCGGGATTGGTAGCCAGCATGGCTTGCGCGCCCTCCCAGCTCTGATGGGCGCTGTAGTAGTCTGTGAGCGCCTGCGCCAGCACCGTTTGATCCCGCGAGGATAGGAAGCGATCGAATTCAGAGCGTGTGCGTTGGCCGATCAATGCTGCGACCAGCGCGACTCCCAGTACTCCCACCAACACAAAGGCAAACGTGAGTTTCCACGCCAACGCGCGCAGCGGTGGACGCAGAAAAGCGTCGGCGAACGAACGGAAGAAGGCGCTCAGGGCTGCGCGCATGAATGTTCTATCTCACGCGCCGGCCGGCCGCTCCAGCGCGAAACGATACCCCATGCCATACACCGTTTCGATATAGCGCGGATGGCGCGGATCTGGCTCGATCTTGGCGCGCAAATTGCGCACATGCACATCGATGGTGCGCTCATAGCCTTCGTAGGCATCACCCGACACGCGGTCGAGCAGATCGAGGCGCGAGAATACCTGGCCGGGCGCGGCCATCAACGTCGCCAGCAGTTCGAATTCGGAAGGCGTCAGGTCAACGCTGCGCCCGGCCACCTGCACCATGCGTGTGCCGCGATCCAGCACAATGTCGGCCACCCGCAACACCTCTGGCTCCAGGGGCGTCTTTTGCGCGCGCCGCAGCACCGCCCGCACCCGGGCGATCAGTTCGCGCGTGTTGAACGGCTTGGTCACATAGTCGTCCGCACCCAGTTCCAGGCCGAGAATCTTGTCATGGTCTTCGACCTTCGCCGTCAGCACAATGATCGGTGTGCCGGACTCTTTGGTGAAAGCGCGGATGAAATCGTAGCCACCCATCTCCGGCATCATCAGATCGAGCAGGATCAGATCGGGCTTTTCGTGGCGCGCCACAAAAATCGCTTCGCGCCCGTTGGTCGCTTCCACGACGCGATACCCTTCCTGCGTCAGGTACAGACGCATCAGCTCGCGCAGTTTGGCTTCATCATCGACGACCAGAATGGTTTGCATGGCAGAAGTGATTATCGCGCCGGCTCTGGATGCGTGCGTCGAGGGCAACGGCCACAGTGGCAACGGCCACAGTGGCGGCCACACGCTCAGACAACAGCACCCCGCTTTGCGCTGCGTCTCAGGCGTCGCCAGATCTGTGTCGCCACGATGACAACGGCAACGATGACGAGCACAATGATCAGATTGCGCGCGCGTTCAAACGCGCCGAACAGGGCGAAGCCGCCAAATCCCGCTTCGCCAAATCGCCTGCGCTCGAAATTGCCCTCGAAGGGGAGGCCCTGGCCGGTGGCGCGCCGCTGCTCGAACGCGCGATCGAATTGCCGGCGCTGGCCCTCGCCGCGCGCGAATTCTTCCGGCGCAAAGTCCGCTTGTCGCCCAAAGGCCGGCCCGCCCTCGAAGCGCGCGGCGCTGAGCAGGCTGTTCAGCATGCCGGCGTTGGACAGGGCAACGGTTGCTCCCACCACTGCCAGCGCCGCAAGCAGAATCACGGCGATGCGTCCGATGGTCTTCATGAGCGCGCCTCCTTTGAGGCGGCCAGGGCCGGCCCTGCGCGGCGCGGTCGGAACAGCGCCGTGATGACGTGCCGCTTCAGCGCGTTGACGATCCACTGCCAGTGCAGCGCCACATGCAGCCCCAGGATGAACACGCCGGCGTCGGATGCCAGCCCATGCAACAACCGCCATGTGCGATCCGGCGCAACGCGAATGCCCAGCAACGGCAACGCGGCTTCAGAGATCATCAGACCGGTGAACAGAATGATTGTCATGTCGATGAAGAACAGCGTGTTCAGAACGTAGTTGACGCGCGCGCGCCATTGCGCCTGCCTGAAGAAATGGCGCGTCACGCCGACGATCCATTGCCAGTGCAAGAGCAGATGCGTCACGATGGCTGCGCCGAAGGCGATGCTCAACCACTCGTGTACGGCGATGCCGGTGAAGCGCGGGGCTGTGGCAACCAGAAAGGCGACGAAGATCAGGGCGTCCAGCAACAGATTGATCGGAGTTTTGGGGATTCGTTTGCGCGCAGTTGTCATTGTTGTGCTCTCGCATCAGTGAGCTTGCGCACATCGTAGCCGGCTGATTTTCAGAAATTGTTAGGGCGCTGTGTGGATTGGATGTAGGCTATGTCCGGCTTGCGCGACGCAGAGCGCGCCCGGCCAGGTGGCGCAGCGAAACGGCTTCGCGATCCTGTAGCCGGCCGAGGACAACGCCACCGATCAGTATGGGAAGCAGGCTGATTGCGAACAGGCCGGCGTAGGGGTTGGACATGCCGGGCGCAAGTGCGGTGAGAATAGCGCCGGCCAGCAATGGCCCGCTGCCGCCGATAAAGCTGCTCCAGGCATAGTACACCGACAGATACACCGCGCTGTGTTGCGGCGGCACAGCGGCGTTGAACAGAAAACGGCTCCAACTCATTGACCATGTCGCGCCGCCGATGCCGGCCACAAACGATAGGCCCATTGCAAAGGCCAGACTGTCCGGCGCATGGCGCGGCACGGCCAGCCAGCACAGCGGCGCCACGAGCAGCGCCACCAGGCCGATCCACATCAATGGCTTGTTGCCGATGCGATCCAGCGCCCAGCCCACCGGCAGCGCGGCCAGCAAGGTGCCGGCCGAACTGCCGATGCTGAGCAGCACGACATTGCCGGGGCTAAGCCCAATCTGCTCATTGGCGAACAAGGGGATGAACGATCCCGACAATCCGCTGCCCAGTGTTACCAGTGTGAGCATGCTCATGAAGAAAATGAAGTTGCGATCGCTGAGCGCAATGCGCACTTCGGCCAGATGGGCGCGCAGATCGATGGTCTGGCGCGTTGGCTTGCCGCCCGGCAACAGCGAAAACAGCAGCACGCCGATCAATCCTCCTACTACCCCAATGCCCATCGGCGTGGTGTAGCGCGCGCTGCCGGCCAGATGATCGATCAGAAAGCCGGCCAGTGCCACCACTGCAATCTGGACAAGCGTGATAATCACGTTCTCGAAGGCCATGAACTTGCCGCGAATGTCGTTGGGCACCAGCTCTTGTGTCCAGGGCAGCAGGCCGGTGTCGCCGGTGGCGCGGCACAGCGCAAAACCAATGATGCACAGGGTGACCCACGCAAAGGCGGCGTCCTGGCCGGCGCTGACCAGCACGAATGGGGCCAGCAGCATTGCGGTGATGATGAACTTGCGAATCGTCCACACCGTCAGAAAGGTGCGCCGGAAGCCCCATTTCGACACAAAGGGCGCCATGAACGGTGAGATCAGGGTGGCGTATGGGATCAATGCCAGCGCCACGCCGATGCGCGCCTTGTCAAGACCCAGATCGGCCAGAAAAAGCGGGAATACCGACCCGAACACGGTCAGCGTGGTAAACACGCTGTTCATGGTCACGGCCGCGATGTAGAAGGGGAGTTTGCGAATTTTATGGCGGTCGGTCAGGGCAGTCATAGGCATCATGGCGCACAGGCGCGGCCCACATGATACGGCAAAAATACCGCCGGCTGTCACAGCTCGCCGGAAGACAAAAGCGCGCAGCGAACAGCGCGCAAATGCCAGCGCGCAGCGAACAGCGCGCGGTGATTGCAGCCTGTGTGTAATAACGGCAAAGCCGGCACGAGGCCGGCTTTGCTTCAAATCGTCGGTCATCCGGGCAAGCGCAAGAAGTGCCTGCACCTGCCCGAAACTCTTACCCGAACGCTGACTTGACTGCTTTCGAACATTGCGCCGCTATGGCTTGAGCACAATCGGCGCATAGGCCCGCCACGGCGCAACTTGCACCGCCAGCGCGGCGCGCGTGATCTCGCCATCGTGCGCGCCGATGCTCACATCGTTCAAGAGCGTGTAGCCCTCCGGCAGCAGGCCGCTGCCCGCGCGCACCGTGATCGTCAGGGCCGTCGTGCCGCCGGCCGGCACCACCACGTTGCTCCACGCCAGCGTCTGGCCGCTCTGCGCGTAGCCCGGCGTGGCGCTCAGCAGGGTGGCACTGACGTCCAGCGTGTCGGTCACCTGGGCCGTCACCGGCAGGCTGCCGCTGTTGCTGAGCGTGATGGTGTAGGTGAGCGCCTCGCCCATGCGCACGGAGGCCGGCGTGGCGTTCTTGCGCGTGCCGGCGTTGTCGAGGTCTGCGATGCCGCTGCTGCCCACCGTGAACAGCCAGCGCGTACCGCCGTTGGCCTGGGTGGTGTCGCCCTCGGCGTCCACGGCGGTCACCTGCCACCAGTATTCACCCATCGGGAGGCCGTTCAGGGCGTAGCTGGTTGAAACCACCGAGGCATTCGGGATTACATCGCACAGGCCCCAGGCAGTGCCCACGCACACGCGGTAGCCAGCCGCGCCGGCGGAGGCGGTCCAGCTCAGCACGACGCTGCTGCCGCCCAACGTGCCGCTCAGCGGGGCGGTCTTCTGGAAGTCGTCTGGGCCGGTGCTGGTGTCGTTGGCGGTGGTGAAGGCCCACCACTGGCCGGCGTCGGCCTGCACGCTGAAGCTGCTGCCCAGTGCGCGCACCTGCCACCAGTAGGTTGTGCCGGCCTGCAAGGCGGGGGTCCAGCTGGTGGCGCTGCCGACGTTGACCCAGCCGCCGGTGGCCTCGCACAGGCCGGGCGCGCTGCCCACGCACACTTCGTACGCGCT
>DAOUDB010000099.1:0-10328 GCA_034431495.1 Thermoflexales bacterium | reverse complement strand
CAAGACTGATGAGAACATGATGACCAGCGTGCCGGGGGTGTTTGCCGCCGGCGATGTGAACACCGGCGCGTGGCTGGTAGTGGGCGCGATCGCAGCCGGCCGACGCATGGCCCGGCGCGTCGATCAATACCTGATGGGCGAGAGCGACCTGCCGGACTGCATTCTGCCGCCCCGCTTGTAGGTCTTGAGACTACAATCGCCTCCATCATGGAGGAATTCAAGACTCAATTTGCTGCTATTCCCGCGCGCTATCCTGAACTGGCCGGCCAGGTCGCCATCGTCACTGGCTCGACCAAAGGCATCGGGCGGGGTATCGCGCTGCGCCTGGCCAGGGAGGGCATGAAGGTGGTCATCAACAGCCGGACGCCGGCCGATGTGCAGGCCACTGTGGCGGCTTTTCGCGAGCTGGGCGCGGCGGTGATCGGCGTGCCGGCCGATCAGGGCACCAGCGAAGGCGTAAACCGGCTCGTCGACGAGACCCTGCGCGCTTTCGGCACGATTGATGTGTTGGTGAACAACGCGGCCGATCTGTCGCGCGGGCGCTTCTTTGAAGTCGATGAAGCGTGGCTCGACCGCGAGCTGGCCGCCAACATCCGGGGGCCGTATTTGTTGGCGCACAAGGCTGCCGAAGTGATGCGCCCGAAGGGGGCCGGCGCCATCATCCATATCAGCTCGGTCGGCGGGTTACGCGCCCATTGGTCAGGGTTGCCGTACGATGTGACTAAGGGCGCGCTGGATGCGATGACGCGGGCTATGGGCATCGAACTGGCGCCGCTGGGCATCCGGGTCAACTGCATTGCGCCGGGCGCGATCTACACGGAGGGGTGGGGGCCGCCAGATGCGGCCTGGTTGGGCGATGTGGCCGGCCGCATTCCTTTGGGCCGGCTGGGCACGCCGCTCGAAATCGGCGCGATGGCGGCGTTTCTGGCCTCTCCAGACGCGGCGTATATCATCGGGCAGGTGATGTATGTCGATGCCGGCATCACGGCCCAATTGTCGCCGCCGGGACAGGATATCTGACGCGACCCGCGCGCGCGAAACAGGAAGAAGCTAAACAGGAGAACGGCTATGGCGATCACGACGATGATCCAGGAGTTGGTGAAGGCAACGTCATTCATCGACACGCACGAACATCTGATTGAGGAGTCGCGCCGGCTCGGCGCGCCGGTGGCTGGCGACTGGCGATATCCCTGCAATGACTGGTCGTATCTCTTCATGCATTACACGCAGGACGACCTGCATGTGGCCGGCATGAGCGGCGAGGAGATGAAGCAGTTCTACGCGCCCGATATCGATCCGGCGGACAAGTGGCGGCTGTTCGAGCCGTACTGGCCCCGCGCGCGTCACACGGGTTACGGCCAGGCGGCGCTGCGCTCGATCCAGTTGTTGTTTGGCGAAGCGGACGTGAATGCCGGCAACGTTGTGCGGATCACTGACAGGATGCGCGAGATGCAGCGCCCCGGCTTCTACCGCTACGTGCTGCGCGAAGTGGCTGGCGTCGAGTCATGCCAGGTCAACTCCCTGGAGGCTATCTTCTGCGAGACCGCCCAGCCCGAGCTGCTGTATCAGGATTTGAGCACAGTGCAACTTGGTAGCAACCTCAACCTGCCCAGGCTGCGCGAGGAAACCGGCCTGCCGCTGGGCACGCTGCGCCAGGGCTATGAGGCCATCGACTGGTATTTTGAACGGTATGGCGCGCAGGCAGTTGCGACCAAGAATCAGAGCGCCTATGAGCGCCGGCTGAACTATGACGATGTGCCGGCGGAGGTGGCCGCGCCGTTGTTTGAGCGTCACGCCGCTGGGCAATCGCTCTCGGCCGGGGAGATGAAGGCGCTGCAGGATCACTTGTGGCGATTCACCGTGGCGCGCGCGACGGCATGCGGCCTGCCGGTGAAGATGCACACCGGCTACTATGCCGGTGCCGATCGCATGCCTCTGGATCGCGTGAGCCGCAACCTGCAGGATCTCTGTCCGATTCTTCAGGATTTCCCCGACACGAAGTTCGTGTTGATGCACATCACGTATCCCTACCAGGACGAGCTGCTGGGTCTGGCCAAGCAGTACAGCAACGTGTACGTCGATCTCTGCTGGGCCTGGATCATGAATCCGATTGCCACGAAGAACTTCGTCAAGGAGTTCCTGGTCAGCGCGCCGGCCAACAAACTGTTGACGTTCGGCGGTGACTTTATCAGCGTGGAAAATGTGGCTGGTCATGCCAGCATTGCGCGGCAGGGTCTTGCCCAGGCGCTGGATGAACTGGTGGCTGAGGGCTGGCTGAGCGAATCGGCCGCACTCGATCTGGTCGAGCCGCTCATGCGCGGCAATGCGTGGGAATTGTTCAACATGGAGCGCAAGACCGCCGTTGCCCGCGCCAAAGCGGCCGGCCTGCCGATGGTTGCGTGATTGCGTTTGCTAAGGAGAATCCATGATCGCTGTCTACACCAAGCGCGCGTCCGAAGCAACTATCGAGAAGGCCTTAGAACCGGTTCCTGGCGCATGGATCAATGTCACGGATCCCAGCGATGCGGAGATCGAACGTCTGCAACGGGTACTAGGTGTCCCGCAGGACTTCATCACATACCCGCTCGACTTGAGCGAAACGCCGCGCACCGAACGGGAAGGTGGCGCCACATTGATCGTGTTGCGAGTGCCGTACTATCAGGGCGAGGCAGCCGACGTGCCTTACATTACGGTGCCGCTGGGCATCATTCTGACCGATCAATATGTGGTCACGGTATGCCGGGCCGAGACGAACGTCATTGAAGAGGTGATCTCAGGCAAGGCGCGCGGACTGTCCACCGTCAAGCACAATCGGTTCGTGCTTCAGATTCTGCTCATCACGGCCCACCGATTTCTGTCCTACGTGCGCAAGATCAACCGCGCTGTCGATCGACTCGAAGACCGGCTGCAACACTCATTGCGCAACCGCGAGCTGCTCGAAATGCTCAAATATCAGAAAAGTCTCGTGTACTTCGCCACGGCACTCAAGTCCAGCGAATTGATGCTGCACCATCTGCAGCGAAGCCAGATTTTTCAAAAGTACGAAGAAGACCGCGACCTACTGGATGATGTGCTGATTGAAGTGCAGCAGGGAATCGAGATGACCAGTATTGCCAGCGGCATTCTGACCGGCACCATGGATGCCTACGCTTCCATCATCTCCAACAACCTGAACTCGGTGATGAAGGTCATCGCCTCAGTGACGATCGTGCTCAATTTGCCGGTGATCGTCTCAGGTTTCTACGGCATGAATGTAGACCTGCCATTTCAAGAGGCGCCCTGGGCGTTCTGGGCGTTGCTGATTCTAGCTGTGGCAGCGTGCGCGCTGGCGCTGATCTGGCTGTGGCGGCGAGACTGGTTGTAGGGGGGCGAACAGGCCGCATATAATCGAGCCAGGCGGCCTGATTCAGAGAGAGTAGGGCCTGAAGGTAGATCGAGTCACATCATTTAGAAAGGGGCTTACACATGAAACGTCTCATGCCGGCTGCGATGTTCTTGGTGATGATGGTTTCTGGGTGCGGCGGTGAGCCGGCCCCGGCAGGCAATGGTGCTGCGGGCGCCGCGACGCCTGTAAGAGCCACGGCTGCGAGCGCGCCGGCCAGAGCCGGCTCAGTTTCGCCCGGCGCCAGCGGTATCAAAGATGCCGGCCTGCTGGGCAAGTGGATCACCGCTGATGGCGGCTCCGGCTACGATTTCAAAGATGACTTCAGCGTTGTCATCACGATGGTTGGCAGCGAGATTCAGTCAAGCTACAACATCGTCGAGGGTGGGAACGGACAGGGCAAAGTGGAGATCGGCGAGCAGTCTGGCGTCATTGTGTGGACCTACAAGATCGATGGCGCCCGGCTGGATTTCACAGCCGAGGGCGGGCGGGCCAAGAAGCTCACCAAGACACAATAGGGCGACGGCGAAGCCCGACGCCACGTTTGTGAGGCGCTACACGAACAGCCCCGCCCGGATGTGCCCGCGCGGGGCTGTTGATTCGCACAGACGGTTTCTGCGGCGGCCGGCCTACTTGTAGACGAACAGCGAGGACACATCTTCGTTTTCGAGGCGTGGGAATTCGTCGTACAGAAAACAGGACGCGGCCCGCGTCGGTTCTAGCTTGAAAAGCGGTGGCTGGGATTCGCGGCACCGGCCCATAACGAACGGGCAGCGTCCGGCGAAGCGGCACCCCTTCGCTGAACCAAACTCCCCCTCTCTGGCCTGAATGTCGCTCGATCCCCAGCGCAGGTTGATGTCGGGCCAGGGAATCGAGTCGATCAACAGCCGAGTGTAGGGATGTTTGGGCGTCTTGATGACGGTGTCCACATCGCCGGCTTCCATGATAGCGCCCCGATACAACACAACGATCTGGTCGCTGATGTGATAGGCCGTGGTCAGGTCATGCGTGATGTACAGGATGGAGATGCCGTAGTCCTTTTTCAGTTTCTGGAGGCTCTCCAGAATCGTCGCGCGCAATGAGGCGTCGACCATAGATACCGGCTCGTCGGCTACGAGCAACTTGGGTTTGAGCAACAGCGCCCGCGCGACCGAGATGCGCTGGCGCTGTCCGCCCGACAACTGGTGCGGAAAGCGGCCGAGGATCTCCTCAGGCCGCAGGCCCACGGCGCTGAGCGATTCTTCCATCATCTGTCGGGCCTCCTTTTTCGAACGGGCCAGTCTGAACTTGTCGATTGGCACGGTCAGGAGGTGATCGATGGTGTAGAACGGATTGAACACGGCGAACGGGTCCTGGAAGACTGCCTGCACCTCGCGGCGGAATTGCAGGTGCTCTTCTCTGCCCAGTTTGGCGACGTTCCGGCCTTTGTAGAGCACCTCGCCGTGCGAAGGCTCGATGAAACCGAGCGCCAGCATGCTCATGGTGGTTTTGCCGCTGCCGCTTTCGCCGGCCACGGCGATGATCGAGGGCGTCGTGTCGTCGATGACCAGCGACATGTTGTCGAGCGCGATGGTTTGCTCGCGCGACAGCAGGCCCTGGCTGTAGATCTTGGATACGTTGCGGAGTTCGAGAAGTGATGCCATCTGGATGTTGGTGCTGTTGGTTGCTGGTATTGGTCTCGCGCAAACGGTTAAAGACCTGTCGCCGGCTCCTGCTGGCGGACGGTCGAATGCGCGCGGTTGCCCTGCTCGTCATACAGGTGGCACGAAACGAATCGCCCTGTCGGTGTGACGGCCTTTGGCGGCGGCGCAGATTTGCAGATTTCCATGGCGTGCTCGCAGCGCGGATGGAAGACGCAGCCGCTGGGCAGCCGCAAGAGTGAGGGTGCCAGGCCGGGTATGCCCTGGAAGATGCCCTTGTTGTCCAGATTGGGCAGGCTGCGGATCAAAGCTTGGGCATAGGGGTGCAGCGGGTCGGTGAACATCTCGCGCACGGTGCTCAGCTCGACCAGCTTGCCGGCGTACATCACGGCCACGCGATTGGTTATCTGGGCCATCAGGCCCATGTCATGGCCGATCAGGATGACGGCCGCGTGTATCTTTTCCTGCACCCGGCAGATGGTTTCCATTACCTGGCGCTGCACGACGACATCGAGCGCGCTGGTCGGCTCGTCGGCGATGATGACCTTCGGGCTGAGCAGGATGCCGATGGCGATGCACACACGCTGCTTCATGCCGCCGCTCAATTCATGCGGGTACATGCGGAACACGCTGCGCTTGAGTTCTACGGATTCCAGGGCGCGCTCTGCGCGCTCGATCAGTTCGCGCTCGGTCGCGCGCGGCACGTGCGACCGCATTGCGTCGATCATCTGCCTGCCGATGCGCATCACCGGGTTGAGCGAGTTCATCGCGCCCTGCGGGATGTAGCTGATCTTGCTCAGACGAGCCTGGCGCATCTCCTCTTCATTGAGCTTGAGCAGATCGACGCTGCCCATATCGGTGTGAATGACCGCGCTGCCGGCCTCGATTCGGCCGGGCGGCTTGATCATGCGCATCAGCGCCAGAGCCAGTGTGGATTTGCCGCAGCCGGATTCGCCGACCAGTCCCAGCCGCTCGTCGGCCTTCAGTGTCAGATCCACGCCATCCACAGCCTTCACCCGGCCGGCATCTGTGTAGTACGTGACTTGCAGGTTGTTGACCTCAAGCGCAATCTGTTCCGTGCCGTTCAGCGATGTCATTCCGACCTCCGCACGCGAGGGTTGGCGATTTCGTCCAGGCCGCGATTGATCAGAGATAGCGATGCGAAGATCAAGATCAGCGCAAGGGAGGGCCATAACACCCACCACCACCACTGGTTGAAGATGGCGGAGTGGAATTGCGCCCAGCGAATGGTCATGCCGATGGTTGGCTCGCGGGCCGGGCCGAGGCCCAGCACCTCCAGGCCGAAGGTGGCGCCGATGGCGCCCATTACGGCGCCCACGAAGCTGGCTGCCAGATAGGGCAGCATGTTCGGCATCAGCTCCTTGAAGATGATCTCCAGGTTGCTCATGCCGGACAGTTTGGCCACGCTGACAAAGGTGCGCTCTCGCATGGTCAGCACTTGCGAGCGCACCACACGCGCGGTGCCCATCCACGACAAAATGGACGCCACGCCGGCCATGGTGAAAATAGTCACTTTGTTCTTGTCCACGATGGTGCTGGCGATGATGATTTGCAGGATGAGGGGCGGGATGGTGATGAGCACTTCGGTGACCCAGCGGATGATCGAGTCGATTGTGCCGCCATAGTAGCCGGCCAGAAAGCCCAGCACGACTCCTACCACAATGCCGACCGACCCGGCGATGAGGCCGACGGTGCCGGTGAGCAGAATGCCGCGCACCATGACCGCCAGCAGGTCGCGTCCATCTTTATCCGTGCCCAGGGGATATTCTGCGCTTGGTGGTTGGACGGAAGGGGCGGCAAGGGGATATGCGCGTGTGGAGGTGTCGATCACCAGCGATCCACCGATGCTAAAAAGGAGCAGGAATGCCAGTAACGCCAGACCAACGGCCAGGCTCTTGTTGCGCCGCAGGTAGCGCAGCGCCAGCGTGATTCGGCCTGGTTGGCTGCCAGTGCCCTGAACAGAAACAGACAATTCCATGGTTCTTTATCCTGATTTGCCTTGTGAGATTCCGCAGGGCGCGCTTACTTGCGATCGTAGCGGATGCGCGGGTCGAGCAGGGGATACAGCAAATCGACCAGCATCATGCTCACGCCCACAGCAATGATCGTAATCATGCCGATGCCGTAGATGACAAAGAAATCGTTGGCCAGGATCGCGGCGTTGAGCAGCGACCCGATGCCGGGGAATCCGTAGAGGTTCTCTACCAGGATGCCGGCCGACACGATCGATCCAAATGCCAACGCCAGCGCCGTTACCTGGGGCAGTATGGCGTTGCGCACGTAGTACCAGTAGAAGATGCGGCCCTGTTTTAATCCTTTGTGCTCGGCGAAGTTCACGTAGTCTTCGCCCTGCACGGTGACACCCATCCCACGCATGCCCAACGCCCAAAAACCAACCGAGGCCAGAATGAGTGATAGAGCGGGCAGAATGGCGTGTCGGGCGACATCGAGGATGAAATCGATGCTCAACTCGGGCCCCAGAAAGCGGCCGGTGGTGTATGCGCCGCTAAGCGGCAGCAATTTGGCCCGGAATGCGATGAAGTAGATGAGCAGCAGGCCGAGCAGGTACGCCGGCACAGCCGCCAGCACCATCAGCGGCGTGACCATGCCTTTCACCCAACCCGGACTCCGCGGCCATCCGGCCAGCGCGCCAATGCCGGTGCCGATCAGGAATGTCAGCAGCGTGGTTACGCTGAGCAAAATGACCGTCCATGGCAATGCCTGGCTGATCAACTCTACGACAGTTCTGGGGTAGCGCATAAGCGACACGCCCAGATCACCCCGCAGCACGCTGCCCATGTAGTCAAGATACTGTTCCAACAGCGGCTTGTCCAGCCCGAACTTGGTTTCAAATGCCTTGATGATGTTTTCCAGGTCTCGCGGCGCGTAGCCGGTGGAGCGCTGGATCTCGGCGAATCGCTCGCGGATAGGATTGACGCGAGACATGCGCGGAATGAAGAACAGGACAGTGGCGGCAGTCCAGATGACGAAAACGAGGAACAGAAAACGACGAACGAGATAACCGATCTTCACCCTGGAACCTCCGATGCCGCGAAGGCGACCGAAAGGCCGCCTTCGCGACTGTATCCCTCGGGCGTGAAGGTCCGGCGGCGCCCGGCATTCACGCCGCCGACCCGCACGGCGCCACTTACTGAGCCGCCTTGAGGCCCAACACCAGCAGTGGGAAGGTGTGGTGCCAGTAGGCGCCGTTGAGATATGGGTTATCCTGGGTGGGCCAGTTCGTCCAGTACGTTTGGTTATAGGGGATGCGGTGCAGCCACTGGATGACCGGAATGTCGATCATGTCGGTCCAGTAGATCTCGATAGCCTTCAGGAATAGATCGTTGAGCCTGGGGTCGCCGGGCGCTACCAGCCGCATCTCATCCACGATCGTGTCAAACTCGGGATTCTGATAGCGCGAGAAGTGGTTGCCGCCGGCGGTCGTGCCGACTGGCGCGCTGAACCGGCTGTGGTACAGCTCCATCGTGGCATATGGATCGATCACACTGGCGCCATGGCCGAACAGGTACATGCCCGGCTTGCCGTCTGCCATATTCTGATAGGCGTCATTGCCGAAGTTGATCGAGGCCTCGAAACCGCCCCGGCGCAACATTTCGACCAGCACCGGCGTGATATCGGCGTGGATCGACTCGAAGCCGTTGATGGTGGCATTGACGCGCTCACCGTTCTTGACCCAGAAACCGTCGGCATCCTTGGTGAAGCCGGCTTTCTCCATGCGCGCTGCGCTCTGTTCCAGACTGAAATTGCGCACGCCCATCTCTTCGCCCTTGGCCCGCGCCAGGTCGAGGTATTTTTTCAGGGCGGGATACTCGGGGTACGGGAAGATCGTGGTGATCTTGGCGCCGTTGTATACCACCTTGTCGATGGTGTCGCGGTCGAGGGCCAGGCTCATGGCCCAGCGCACGTTCGGGTCGTTGTACGGCTCCAGCGCCGTGTTGACCCACAGCGAGTTCGGCCACCAGTCGATGTAGCCCAGCGGCTCGTCCTTGCCGGTGTGGGTGATGATCTTTTCGTTTTGCTCCACTGCCGTGCGGATAAGCGACGGGCGCAGGTCGAGGCAGGCGTCGCACTCGTTGTTGACCACGCGCTGGGCGGCCGTGGTCATGTCGGACAGCGGGATCAGAGTCACGCGCTGGATGTCGGGCTTTTGTTGGAAGCCGGACTTGAAGCCCCACCAGTCATCGCGGATGTCGAAGACTTTCTGTTGGGCGGTTTGCACTGTGCTGAACATGCCGCTGTGCACGATGTCGTCGCCGCCGGTGAACGCCGTGATGTCCTCGATCTTCTCAAACACGTGCTTGGGCACGATCGGGATGCCTGTGTCAAACTTGAAGCTGAGAATCTCGAACTTGAAGCGCGGATTGGGCGCCTTGAACTTGATGATGACGGTCTGGTCGTCCGCCGCCGTGGTCTCCTGCACGAATTCGCTCACTTGCGCGTGGTAATTCAGCTTGTCATTGGTGGCGAGTGTGTCGAGGGTGAACTTCACGTCGGCCGATGTGATGGGCGTGCCATCGCTCCATTCGGCGCCCCGGCGCATCGTGATGGTTAGTTCGGTGTAGTCGTCGTTGTACTTGCTGCTCTCGGCCAGCCAGGGGATTTCCTGGTCCGCAAACACCGAGTAGTAGAACAGCGGCTCCCACAGCAGGGCGTTGCCTTCCTGGTGGGTATAGCCGGTGGTCGTCCACGGGTTGGTGATGCCCTGGTTGGTGTACTGGCCGCCAGCGCCGCCGTGGTTCAACACGAGTGTGCGGTTGCGCGGAACCTCCTTGAGGGTGATGGCGGGGGCTTCTGCTGCCGGCGCTTCTGCTGCTGGCGCGGTGGTTGGCGCTTCTGCCGCCGGCTGCTCTGCCGACGGCGCAGCAGTTGGTGCGGCTGCCGTGCAGGCTGCTGCAAGTGTGCCGGCGCCGGCGACTGCAGACAACTGAATCATCTTGCGACGCGTAATCTTGCTTGACATGGTCCTTATCTCTCCTCTTTGGCTTGAAATTTCCGAGTCTGACTCCTGAAATCAGACATTCAGAACAAGGTTAGGACAATCTACTGTCGCGGGGTAGGGTGACTGATCAAAGGCGGTTTGATGTTGGGGGCACCTCCTTGCAGTGGACGAAATGTTACGCCGTCCCGACCCTATGGTCTGGGGTGAGTTGGTCAAGCAACGGCACCGTACCACGGCGGGTAGATTAGCATAGTTGGGGCGGGTTGGCAAGTTGCCGAAAATCCCACTTTTCTGGGTATGTGAGCGCTCCCATGCGGCGGGCTGG
>DAOUDB010000098.1:0-11479 GCA_034431495.1 Thermoflexales bacterium | reverse complement strand
AAGCCGCCAGGCTTGCCCTACACGGCCAGTGAGACTATCCCGCTGCCGGCGAGGGAGACGGCAGCGGCGGCGCGTACTGATAGCTCGGATCGGCCTCCTGACGCTTCAGGATCGCGCCGATCTCTTTCCATGCCGCGACCAGCCCAACCGGGCACGGTGGCAAGTCATGCTTGATGACCTCATGCAGCTTCGCCAGGTTGTAACAGGGCACCGCCGCGTACATGTGGTGTTCGATGTGATAGTTCATCCGCCAGTACAGGAAACTGATAAAGGGGTGCAGGATGATGGTGCGCGTGCACAGGCGGTAATCGGGCGCGTTGTCCTGCAGACCGATATGCTGCGTGTTGTTGCACAGAAAGAGCAGCCAGCCGCCATAGAACGGCGCGAACGTGATGAGCACCGGCAACAACCACACACCCAGCGCCAGCGACACCACGACCAGCGCGGCGTGGCCGAACAGCGTGATGCGCGCCCAGGTGAACAGCCGCCGCCGCGCCTCGACCGCCGACGGCGGGAACAGATAGTTTTCCCACTCGCCTTCCAGCCGGCCCAGGCTCAGCCGCACAACGCCCTTGAACACAATCCAGAATCCCCACGGGTTGATGAAGCCGTGCTTGAAGAAGTCGCGCTTCGTCAGCTTGACCGGCAACACCACCTCCAGGTCATCCGGCGGGTGCAGTGTGTATTTGTGGTGCTCCTGATGACTCGCCCAGAACAGCACAGGGTTGTACCAGCCGAGGAAGCTGAACACATACAGAAAGATCGTGTTCAGGGCTTTGGTCTTGAACACCGTGCGATGGCAAAACTCGTGAAAGCCGTTCAGCAGAAAAGCGTACATAGTGCCATGCGCGAACAGCACCAGCAACAACGCCGGCACAACCAGCGGAAAGGCCACAGCGCCGGCCACATAGAACGCCGCCGCGCCCGTCAGCGTGAGCAACCCGAGATGTCCCAACGTCTGAAACGCGCCCTGCAGATCGCTGCGCTGATTCAACGCATCCAGCACTTCGCGCTTCACCGGTGACCGATACCACCCAGTCGTCGATTTACGTTGCGACACATCCATCTCTCGTCTCTCCTTGCCCTGCCCATCCCACAACGCGACCGTGAATTGCCTGTCACGGCAGCCCAAACAACCGTCTGCTGCGACAGGCCATAACGCCCCCGATTTTACCGACCTGCAAGGAGGGTGTCCTACTTGCCGCTGTACCAGAACCCGCGCAGCCAGTTGAAGGCGCGCAGCCTGCGCTCCACCTCGTCGCTCATGGCCGGCTGGTCGCTGACGCCACAGTTCAACTCGGCCTGGCGCACGTTGCGCATACCGGGAATCACCGTAGACACCGCCGCCGGCTTCAACGCAAACTTGAGCGCCGCCGTCGCCAGATCCGGCTCGGCGTCGCCGACGGCCTCCTTCACCTGCGCCACCCGTTTCAACGTGCGGGCCAGCCGGTCGCCGGCGAAATAGTTGTTGCGAAAATCGCCCGGCTCGAAGGCGGTCTCGGCAGTCCACTTGCCGGTCAGCGAGCCTTCGTCAAATGCCACGCGCACGATCACGCCAACCTGGTTCTCAAGCGCCGCCGGGAAGAATTCGGCCTGCGGTTCCTGCTCGAAGATGTTGTAGATCACCTGCACGCTGTCCAACCAACCGCCCCGCATCAAATCGACCAGCGCGTTCTGATCGTGCTCCGGCGTGCTGATGCCGATGCCCAGAATCTTGCCTTCCTGCTGGAATTTGCGCAGAATCTCCAGCGCCACCGGATTGCGGTTCCAGGCACGCGTCCAGGTGTGCAACTGCAACACGTCGATGCACTCCACGCCCAGATTGCGCAGAGATTGCTCCAGTTGCTGGCGCAGATAGGCTTCGGGATAACGGTCCTCAACGCGGTCGTAGGGACTGGGCGGCCACGCGCCGGGTGCCGGCGGAATCTTGGTCGCCACATACACGCGCTCCCCTTTGCGCTGCTTCAACACTTGCCCGATCAGTTGCTCGCTGCGGCCATTGCCGTAGCCAAGCGCCGTGTCGATGAAGTTCACACCCAGATCGAGCGCGCGATGCAGGGCCGCCAGCGAGTCTTCATCCTTCTGCGCCCCCCACCCGCCGCCGATCGCCCAGGCGCCAAAGCCGATCTCAGAAACCTGCCAGCCCAGCCGGCCAAATGTGCGGTGTCTCATGGTGTCTCCTTGTTCCTCGTGATTCCCAGACGCTGCAAGACGCCGCGAATCTTGAGCACTCATTCTAAAGTAAGATCAGGCCAATCCGACGCCACGGAGCAAAACCCATGTCATTCATCGGCCTTGATCTGGGCACAACGTTCATCAAAGGCGCCGTGCTCGACCTGGACGCCTGCCGCATCGATCATGTCCAGCGCCTGCCCTTTCCCTCACCACTGCCCGGCCAGCCGCCGCTTTTCTGGGAGTATGACCCGCAGGCCGTCCTGACCACGGTGGACCGGCTGCTCGACGATCTGGCCGGCCGCGCCGGCCCGTGCGAGGGGCTGGTCATGTGCAGCCAGATGCACGGTCTGGTGCTCGCCGACGAACAGGGCCATGCGCGCGCGTCGCTCACCTCGTGGCAGGATCAGCGTGTGCTGACGCCGCATCCGGCCGGCGGCACGTATTTCGATATGATGGCCGAACGCATCGGCGCGCAGGGGCTGCGCGAACTGGGCAATGAGACGCGCCCCGGCCTGCCCATCGGCGTGCTGTTCTGGCTGGCTGAGCAGCACAAGCTGCCGGCCGGGCTGTATCCCATGTCGCTGCCCGACTTCGTGCTCAACCGCCTGTGCCAATCACAGCCGGCCACCGATACGACCAACGGCATGGCCCACGGCGCATTGAACCTTAAAACGCTGAACTGGCACACCGAAGTGCTCGACCGTCTCGGGCTGAACCACCTGCGCTGGCCCGAAGTGCGACCGCAGGGCAGTGTTGTGGGTTTCGCTCAGATCGGCCGGCAGCGCGTGCCATGCTATTTGCCGGTGGGCGACTTCCAGTGCGCGCTGGCAGGCGCGCTGTTGCGCGCGGACGAACTGGCCATCAACATCTCCACCGGCTCGCAAGTGGCGTTGTTGCGCCCGGCCCTGCAATTTGGCGATTACCAGACCCGTCCCTTTTTCGACGGTCGCTTTCTGATCGGATTCACGCACATTCCGGCCGGCCGCGCCCTCAGCCTGCTTGTGAAGTTGCTGTCGGAGCTGGCCAAATCGCAGGGTGTCGCGCTGGCCGACCCCTGGCCCTATATCCTGCAACAGGCCGAGGCAGCCGGCCCAACCGACATGCGCGTTGATCTGGCCTTCTTCAGCAGTTCCTGCGGCGATCGCGGCCACATCCTTAACATGCGCGAGCCGGAGATGACGGTCGGCCATCTGTTCCGCGCCGCGTTCGAGAACATGGCGGCCAACTACCTTGCCTGCGCGCAGCGCCTGTCGCCCGAACAGGAATGGCGCAGCATTGTGCTGGCCGGAGGGCTGACTCACAAGAGCGCGCTGTTGCGCGCACTGATCCGCGAACGCTTCCAGGTTCCCTGCCGGCTATGCCCGGAACAGGAAGACACGCTGCTGGGGCTGTTGGCGCTGGGGCTGGCATTCTCCGGCCGGGCTGCCTCGGTCGAACAGGCTATGACGCGCTTGACCGCCGTTTTCGGGTCGCGCGCGCCAGGCGCATCACACCCTGCAGCGCATTGATCACCTGGGCGCGCTGATCGGGCGCATCGCGCAGGCGCGCCACAACGGCCCGCGCCAGGCTGGCGTTCAGGCGCGTCCAGTCCACGTATTGCCACAGGCGCGCGCGCGTGAATCGGTCGAGGCCGGCCGGGTTGACCCGCAGGATGACCGCGGCGGCCCGATTCAACGCCAGCATGTGGGCGCGCCGGCTGGACGCCCATCGCAACGACGCGAGATAGGCAACCGCCGGCTGGATCCGCTCCGACGGCGCGTTCGATCTGGGTGTGGCACGCATGGCCACATTCTACCAGAACAAATGTTCTAGGTGTATTTCTGTGAATGGCGCCCCTTGCGCCGGCCCCATTGACAGCAGCCCCCACACGTGCTATAAGCGCACATCGTACTGTGAAACTAGCACGTTGCGCCAGAATCGCAGCGCGCCAACAGGAGGCTCACGCCATGTCAACGCCGGCTCGCAAACCGATCAGCGGCATGACCGCGTTCATCGTCGTGTGGATCGGCCAAATCGTGTCGATCCTGGCCACCCAGATGACGCAATTCGCCATCACCATCTGGGCCTTCCAGGAAACCGGCAGCGCCACCGCGCTCGGCCTGGTGCAGGTGTTTTTCATCACGCCTTTCCTGCTCATCTCGCCGCTGGCCGGCGTGCTGATCGACCGCCACAACCGCAAGCTCATGATGATGCTGAGCGATCTCGGCGCCGGCGCGGCCACCATTCTGCTGCTCGCGCTCCAGGCCGCAGACGCGCTGGCCGTCTGGCATCTCTACCTGGCCTCGGCCATCATGGGCCTCTTCAACGCCTTCCAATGGCCGGCCTACTCGGCCAGCATCAGCCTGATGGTGCCCAAAGAGCAGCTTGGGCGCGCCAATGGCCTGATGTCGTTGATGGAAATGGGGCCGGGCGTGCTGGCGCCGTTGCTGGCCGGCGCGTTGCTGCCGGTCATCGGCTTGCTCGGCATCCTGACCATCGACGTCATCACATTCGTGTTTGCCGTGCTGGCATTGGCGATCGTGTTCGTGCCGCAACCCCCCATCACCGAGGCCGGGCGCGAAGGACGCGGCAGCATGTTAAAAGAAGCCGCCTACGGCTTCCGCTACATCTTCGCCCGGCCTAGCCTGCTCGGCCTGCAACTCGTGTTCCTGTTCGGCAACCTGTTCGCCGGCCTTGCCATCACCGTCACAGCGCCCATGATTCTGTCGCGCACCGGCAACAGCGAGATCGCTTTCGGCGCAGTGCAGACCGTCGGCGCCATTGGCGGCATCGTGGGCGGCGTGCTGCTGAGCGTATGGGGCGGGTTCAAGCGGCGCGTGCACGGCGTGTTGCTCGGCCACGTGTTGACCGGCCTGATGGGCACCATGCTCATGGGACTGGGCCAGGGCGTCGTCGTCTGGGCGGCGGCTTCGTTCCTCGGCGCGCTGTTGATCCCCACCATCAACGGCTCCAATCAGGCGATCTGGCAATCCAAAGTGGCGCCAGACGTGCAAGGGCGCGTGTTCGCGGCCCGACGTCTGATTGCCTGGGCGACACAGCCGATTACGCCGGTGATTGCCGGCCTGTTGGCCGATCAGATTCTCGAGCCGGCCATGCGGGCCAACACCTGGCTGTCGCAGACGTTCGGAGGTCTGATCGGCACAGGCCCCGGCGCCGGCATGGCATTGCTGATGGTCATAGCCGGCGCAGCGATCTCGGCCGTCGGCGCGCTGGGATATCTGATCCGGCCAGTGCGCGACGCCGAAGATATCCTGCCGGATCACACAGCTTCGATCCACGCGCCCGAAGCAGTGCCTGCCATCGCCACGGCCAGCGGCGCAGCGACAGACTGAAGTCGAGATAGACTGTCACTCAACAACACGTCGTGCAGCCGCGGGGTTCATCACACGCAGCGAGGTGCATCCAGATCATGCCACGTCAAAATCCACAGCGCGCCGGGGTCAGATCAGCCAGACGGGACAGCGAACCGCCCGTCCTGCCCCACGACGTTCCGGTCGAGATGCCGGAGTTGCCGAAGTCGCTGGCCATCACCACGCTGGAGCAGTTCAAAGCCGTCAGCGATCCGGTGCGCTCGCGCATCCTGAGCGTCATTCGCGCGCAGCCGGCCACGGCCAAGCAAATCGCCGACCGGCTCAAAGCGTCGCCCGGCGCCATCGGCTATCACTTGCGCGTGCTTGAAGCGGCCGGTCTGGCGCAGGTCGTGGCCCGGCGAGTGACCAACGGCATCATCGCCAAGTACTACACCCGCACGGCGCGCATCTTTCAGTTCGACCTCCCGCCAGAACTGGTGGACAAAGGCGCCGTGCCGATGGACATCATGACGACGGCGCGCGGTGAGTTGGCCGACGCGTTGGCCGACGCGCGCGGCGAAGCCATCACAATCATCGGCTTCCCGCATGCGCGCCTGTCCGACGCGCGCGCCCGCCTGTATGCAGCGCGCATAGAGCAACTGGAAGAAGACTTGTTGAACGAGCCGGCCGACCCCAACGGCCGGGTGTACGGGCTGTGCGTGGCGTGGTTCATGTCGCCGGCCTACATGCAGAGCGAGGCAGCGCCGGCTGAGGATCGGCCCACTGACTCCGCGCCGGCCAAACGCCGGCGTCACAAGAGCGCCTCCCCTCCGCGTTGATCGTCGCGCTCAAACAAAGGCGATCATCACTCGCCCAGCGCCTGCCGCCGGCCGGCCTCCAACACCTCGAGCGCCGCAGCGCGCCATTCGTCCAGTCTGGCCGGGTTCAGGTTGAAGCGCTCCAGAGCGATCTGGCGCGCAGCCTGCTCCAGCCCGGCAATTTGGGCGCGCAGCGGCTCCAGCGCCGCCGGCACGTCGCTCGCCCCGATCTTGCGCTCCGTCCAGCGTTGCGTCACGCTAACCAGGGCGCCGGCTGCCACCGCGCCCTGCTCCCACACCGGGGCCAGCTCCGGCAGCGGAGCCGGCTGCTCGAACGCCCGCTGAGCCGGCGTCAGCATGGCCTGCGCGGCAGCCACAGCCACCAGTCCCGTGAAGCCGGCCAGCTTGCCATCCTGAATGCGCGCGGCCACTTCTTCCAGCAGCACTTCCGCTGACTGAACAGTGAGCACCGCCACGTAGGCCGACCTCAGCGTTTGCTCCAGTTGCGGGTCAGGTGTTGGTATTGTGGTGGCAGGCACAGTGGGAGCCGGCACAGGCGTCGGCGAGGGTGAAGGCGCAACTGTGGGTTGATGTAGCGTGACAGCTGCCACGACGACGGGGGTTGGCGAAGCTGCCGGCGTCTCCTCTGCCCCGCAGCCGGGCAATCCCAACGCGCCGGCGCACAAGCCGGCCACAAGCCAGCGCAACCACTTCGCAGGCGAATGGCGCCGGACGCCGGATGTCAACGCATGTGTGCCGGCCATACAACCCTCCCGTGAGCTTGATCCTCTCACTCAGTCCAATACTTCGCGCCGGGCAAGCTACCGTCCATCACATAGCCGCCGTCGATCGTCAACACCTGGCCGGTCATGTACCGCGAGTCCTCGGACGCCAGGAACACGACGCCGGCCGCGATCCACTCCGGCTGGGCGATCTCCTGCAACGGCACGCGCTGGAACAACGCCTGCTTAACCGGCTCGGTGTACATTGGCGTGGTCAACTCGCTGTACGTGGCGCCGGGGGCGACGCAGTTCACCAGAATCTTGTGCGGCGCCAGCTCAGTTGCCATCGTGCGCGACATCGCTTCGATGCCGCCTTTCGCCGCTGTGTACGGGCCGGCCTGCGGCTCGGACAACGTAGCGTGGATCGACGACATGTTGATGATGCGCCCGCCCTGCTTCTGCTCGATCATGACGCGGGCCGCCGCCCGCGCGCAGAAAAACACACTCGACAAGTTATTGCGAATGATGCGGTGCCAGTCGTCGTCGCTTAGTGTCCAGAACAGTCCCTGGCTAATGACGGCGGCATTGTTGACCAGAATATGCACGCCGCCGAGGTCGCGCGCCACCTGCCCCACCATAGCGTCCACTTGGGCCGAGTTGCCCACATCACAACGGATGGCAAGCGCGCGCCGGCCTTTGGCTCTGATCTGCGCAGCCACCGCATCTGCCTTGTCACCCTGGACATCGGCGATCGCCACATCCGCGCCTTCGTCTGCAAACGCCAGGGCAATCGCCTTGCCGATTCCCGCTGCGCCGCCGGTCACAATCGCCACCTTGTCTTTCAGTCTCATGATTCAACCTCCTGAACTTGCAGCCATACCATCCGTTCGTCCCGGCCCGGCACACCCCACGACTGCTTCGGCGACGCCCAATAGCGACACGGGCCGGCTGCGCGCCGAGGGGGCCTGCCCGGAGTCTAATCGATCCAGGACAGACGCGCGGCAAGCTGACTGCGCGCCTGCATCATCCAGGGGTGAACGACCGGCAATGTCGCGCGGCGCTCCCACAGAAAATCCAGATAGCACAGCGCGGCATGTTCCGGCGACTGCGCGAGCGCGCGCGTAATCTCAGCCAGGTAGGGCGGATCGCCGGCTTGATCCCACTCAATCTTGTCGGCGACAAACACCACCGTATCGAGCGCAGAGGCAGCGGGCTTCAATGTAGTGTGGCAACCGATGGCGCTCAGAATGCGCGCGTCATCGACATGAAACACCTCGCGCGCGATGGCTGCCGACAACTTCTGGTGCGCAATCATCGGGCACGCGCGCTCTTCGGGCAGCACATCGATCCCCAGCGCCTCGGCCACGGGGATGCGCTGTTCGTTTGGAATGACTGCGCTGATGTCGTGCAACCAGCCGGCGATTTCGGCGCGGGCCGGATCGGCCTGCCAGCGCAAGGCGATGCGTCGCGCTTCGCCGGCCACGCGCGCGCAATGCCCGGCCGTGTGCGCGAAGCCGTGGTGTTTCAGAAACGCGGCTGCATCGGAGCGGATGTCGCCGGTCATCGCAATTCCGGCCAACAAAGCAGCGAGGGGGGATGTCATGGCGATCATTATCACCGTGCCGGGCGCGTCGTCCTGCGCGTAGGCGTGGCGTTCCACGGGTCTTCGGGCCAGGGGTGTTTGGGATATCGACCGCGCAACTCCTTGCGAATCATCGGCCAGGTGTTGCGCCAGAAGCTGCGCAGGTCCTGTGTGACCTGAATCGGACGCTGCGCCGGCGAGAGCAGATGCACCAGCACTTTCACGCGGCCCTCGTCGACGGTCGGCGTGTCCTCCAATCCAAATAGCTCCTGAATCTTCACCGCCAGCACGGGCGGCCCGCCGTCCAGCGCATAGCGCAAACGGATGTGAGAACCGCTCGGCACAGCCAACCGCTCCGGGGCAAGCACATCGAGTTGTGCCCTCAAGTGGCCGGGCATCCAGCGTTGCAACATGACCAGCACATTCAGACGCGCAAAATCGGCGCGTTTTGCCACGCCATCCAGCCACGCTCCCAGCCAGGCCTCGGCATTCGCCAGCAAGGCGGCATCAGAGACATCAGGCCAGGGATCGCCGCGCCACAGATGCACGCTCTGCGCGCGCGCCTGCCACTGGCGCGCAGCGTCCGTCCACTCCAGCATGTCCAGCCCTTCTCGACGCAGCGCGTCGCACAACACGGCGATGCGCCGGGCCGGGGCGGGTTGCGGCAGTGGGCGCGCTGCCAGCGTCAATTCGCCCACGCGCCATTCACGCTGCGCAATCAGCGCGCCCTGTCGCGCATCCCATCCCACCACCTCGCGTTCGACCACATAGAGTTGCAGATCTTCGGGGCGCACCGGCGCAGCCAGATGTATCAATCCCTCGGCCTGCTGGCCGGCATCGACATGTGCCGCAGCCAGCCATTCATGCGCGGCCAACGGGTCATGCTCGGGCAGGAGCACCCCACGCCCCAGCGCCAGCTTGTAACGGCCCGCTCCCTCATTACGCCGGCGAGCCACCCGATCGGGATAAGCCAGCGCGATCATGCGCCCCACGTCGTAAGGGTCGGGCGGCGCGGTGTTGATGGGAATGGCATCCGCCGGCATCTGCATCATCTTTCGCCACTGGGCAGCCAATCGCTCGATGCGGGCCAGGGCGCGCGCGTTGTGCTGAGGCAGTGACCCACTGGGTGAGCCTGCCCTGCGCCAACGCCGCAGCGCCTCGATCCGCAGGGTCATGTCGGCGCCGGCTTGATCGGGCAAAGGATCGCGTTCTTCGATCAGGGCGGCAACGTCAGCCGCCAGAGCAGCTTGCGCGGCGCCGGCCTGGCGCGCTTCGGCCAGCAGGTGCGCCACGCGCGGATGGGCGCCCCACTCCAGCAACTGCCGGCCACGCGCGGTGATGCGGCCTGGATCATCTGGATCGAGCGCGCCCAATAGCTGGAGCAGGCCCGTTGCCTGGGCCAACGCGCCGGCCGGCGGCGGGGTGATCCAGGGCAGCGCGTCAGCCGTTCGCGCCCCCCATGCAGCCATCTCCAACCGCAACGCAGCCAGGTCGGCTTCCAGAATTTCGGGGACGCGCGCAGGGCTGAGCTGGCGATGCGTCTGTTGCGTCCACAGGCGATAGCACAGCCCCGGCCCAAGCCGGCCGGCCCGACCCGCGCGCTGATCGGCTGAATCGAGCGTGACGCGAACCGTGTCGAGTCGTGTCAGGCCGGTGCGCGCATCGAAGCGCGGCACACGGGCGAAGCCAGCGTCGATCACTGCGCCCACCCCTTCGATCGTCAAAGAAGTCTCGGCGATTGATGTAGCCAGCACCACTTTTCTCCGGCCGGCCGGATCGGGCATGATGGCAGCCTGCTGGGCATCGAGGGGCAAGTCGCCATACAGGGGGCAGATCAACACATCAGGATGCTGATGGGCAATGACTACCTGCGCGCGCCGGATTTCACGCGCGCCAGGCAGGAAGACGAGCACATCCCCCGGCTGGTCACGCAACGCGCGTGACACAGCCTGCGCCACCGGCTCTGCAAGCGGGGCAGGCATATCGCGCGTGGCATACCGAACGGTGACGGGGAACGGTCGGCCGGCGAGACGCACCAGCGGCGCGTCACCGAGGGTTGCGCGCAGGGCCGGCTCGTCGAGCGTGGCCGACATGATGAGCAGGCGCAGGTCGGGCCGCAACACGGATTGCGCGTCGCGGCATAGCGCCAGCGCCAGATCTGAATGCAGGTTGCGCTCGTGAAACTCGTCGAAGATGACCAGCCCCACCCCCTCTAGCGCGGGATCATGTTGCAGCCGGCGCGTGAGGATGCCCTCGGTCAGCACTTCCAGGCGCGTGCGCGCGCTGACACGATTTTCAAAGCGCACCCGATAGCCAACCGTCTGGCCGGGGGCTTCGCCGAGCAGGTGGGCCATGCGCGCGGCCACAGCGCGCGCGGCCAGCCGGCGGGGTTCGAGCATCAAAATGCGCCGGCCCTGCAACCAGTCTTCAGCAAGCAGGGCCAGCGGCGCGCCGGTGCTCTTGCCGGCGCCGGGGGGCGCGCACAGCAACACAATCGGGCGCGCGCGCAGCGCGGCCTTCAGTTCGGGCAGGGCCGGGTCGATCCGCATCATACCGGGCGCGATTATCCACCGGGGCGTAGAGATGCGCTGCCGCGCGTCTCTACGTTGCAAACGCGCCGCCCTGCCATCTGCTCACGGCCCGATGAAAACAAAAGCGTTATTCCGCTATTCCGCATTCCGCTTGCACGCGCGACCAGGATGTGTATAATTCTGGCTCGCACAGCACTGTGCGCGGGCCGCTAGCTCAATTGGCAGAGCAGTTGACTCTTAATCAATTGGTTCGGGGTTCGAGTCCCTGGCGGCTCACTGGATAACACAGCGCAAGGCAACGCAAATCCCGCGTGGCCGGCGCTTTTTTTTGTTGCACAGGCCACGCCGGCCCCATCATCCT
>DAOUDB010000097.1:0-20320 GCA_034431495.1 Thermoflexales bacterium | reverse complement strand
CCAGCAAATATCCAAAGAGTCGAATGTACATCGCGCATCTCCTTCCACACGCGGGCGGCTCGCGTCCAATACGAGCCGCCCGCATCCCATCGCGCTACTGCGCGGCGCAGACGACTTCGGTGATCTTCCAGGCGCCGGCCCGCTGAGCCAGCCGCACCTCAAAGCTGTGGCCGGCAAAGCTGGTTTCCACGCGCACTGTGGCTGTCGCGTCAGAGATAACCGGCGCAGCGACAGTCACACTGGCCGGCACGTCCTGCGCACACAGAACGGGGTCGAAGCCCATCTCGCCGGCGGTGAACTCATCCAGCCAGGCAATGAACTCGCCCGACAGCGCATCGCTCGCGCGATAAGCTTTATCCACCAGTGGGTTGGCCTTTTCGGCATAGGACAAATACCAGGCATAGAAGTCGCGCGTCACCTGATCCGGCGCCGGGCGATTGCTCGCCGGCGCAGATGCGCAGGCCGGCAACAAGGCGCCCAGCATCACTGTCAACGCAAACAAGGATCGTATTCGCTTGCTGTTCATATGAGTTTCTCCTGTTCTTGACCCGTCAATCACGGCGGTTGCTGAGATTGAAAGAAAAAACACGCCGGGCTGCATCGGCAACCCGGCGTGTTCGCAATGAGTCTGAGGGAGGAGGCAGCCCCTGGTCAGATGACCAGACAGGTCAAGTGACGAGCTTGTGTTGCAGCGCAAGCGCCACGGCTTCGGTGCGCGAGGCTGCGCCCAACTTCGCCAGCACGCTGCTGACGTGGAACTTGACAGTGGAGCGGCTGATGAAGAGCCTGGTGGCGATGGCACTGTTGTTCAAGCCCTGCGCCATCAGGGCAAGCACTTCGCGCTCGCGGTCGGTCAGGTCAGCGCCGATTTTTTCGGCCGGCTCGCGGGCAGCCTGCACAAGCGCCTGGGCAGCTTCGGGAGCGAGGGTGGGCCGGCCGGCATACGCCGCGCGTATGGCATTGGCCAGCTCTTCAGCAGACACGTCTTTCAGCAGATAACCGATTGCGCCGGCGCGCAGCGCATTCTGAACCAGGTCCTGCTCCTTGAAACTGGTCAACGCGATCACCTGAACGGCAGGGGACTGTTCGCGGATCAGCCGGGTGGCGGTCGCGCCGTCCATGCCGGGCATGACCAGGTCCATCAACACCACATCGGGGCGGGCCTGTGCGCAGAGCGCAACAGCCTGTTCGCCGCTGGCGGCCTCGCCAGCCAGCGCCATATCATCGCATGCCATCAAAAAAGTGGTTAGTCCGCTGCGCACAATGGCGTGGTCATCCACGATCATGACTCGGATAGGCAGGTTGCTTTGCATAGGCATCCTCATTCCAGGGCGCGCGCCGCCTGTTGGCGCGGCGACCAGCGCAGATGAATGCGCGCGCCGGCGCCGGGCGCAGTGTCGATGCTCAGAGTTGCGCCGATCATCTCGGCGCGCTCGCGCATGATGCGCACACCCAGACGATCCGGCAGCAATGCGCCGATATCAAAGCCGCGCCCATTATCCTCAATGGCAACGTCAACGCATTCATCCTGCGCACTCAATCGCAGACGAACCTCGGTTGCTGCGGCATGTTTGGCGATGTTGTTCAGCGCTTCCTGGGCGACGCGATAGAACACCTCTTTGACCTCGGGCGGCAGAACCGGCTGGCCGACGCGCTCCAGGTGCGCCTGAATACCGGCGCGCGCGCCCAGAGCATTCGCCAGGTGCTGAAGCAGGTCGCCGAGATCGACCTCGGCCAGCGCATCGGGGCGCAGTTCGAGCAGCAGCGTGCGCATTTCGGACAAGGCGCCGCGCGTCAGCCGGCGCAACTCATCCAGTTTCTGGCGACCCATCTCCGGCTTACGCTCCCAAATGGCCGGCAGCACATCGGCAATCAGGCTGGCCGAGAACAAAGTCTGAGTCACGGCGTCGTGCAAATCGCGCGCCAGCCGGCTACGCTCATCGGCTTTGGCGCGCTCGGCCGCCTGCGCGCGCAAGATGGCGTTTTCGATGGCCAGCGCGGCCTGGTCGGCAAATGTGACCGCCAGTTGCACTTCTTCTGACAGAAAAGCGCGCGGCGTCTTGTAATACAGCGCCAGCCCGCCGTAGATTTCCGACTTGATGCTCATCGGCACGGCCAGCACGGCACCGTAGCGATCTTGCATGGCTTGCAGGCTGGCCAGCACTGGCGGGTCGAGCGCAATGACAGCGCCGTCCGCAGCACGCGCCTCGCCCCCAACAAACACAGCCTGCGTGTCATTCACTTCGACCGGCCTGCGTATGAGCACAGCGCGCCCAAGCGCCCCTTGCCCAACGCGCAGATGGATATTGGCAATGTACTCCGGCGACAGACCAACGGACGCCTGGGGGGTGAGCGCGCCAGTTTGCGGGTCGAGCTGGTGGATAGCCGCCGCGCTGGCCTGAAGCAGTCGCTGCGCCTGAGCGACGATGTGGCCGAGAATCTCGCGCAGGGGGCGGTCTGTGTTCAGAATGGACAATGTGTCCTTCAGGCTTTCGGCCACCTGACGACGTTGCTCGGCTTCCTGATATAGCCGGGCATTGTCAATGGCCACGGCGGCCTGGTGTGCAAATGCCAGAGCGAGCGCGGCGCTGGCCGGCGTGTAATGACCGGGCCGGCTATGATCCAGGCTCAACATACCGATCACCTGGCCTTTGACAATCAGGGGCACTCCCATCCAGCAACGGATATAGCCAAACAACGAATCGAGGTGTTCTCCGGCAGTCCGGCGAAAAGCCCGGCCGGCCGGGCTGTCTTCCAGCACATCAGGGATGATTGCCGGCTGACCGGCAGTGATAACGGCGTAGTTGCTGCTTGCCGCGTTGAAAGGAATGCGCAGCCGCGCGATGGTCTCTGGCGGAATGGGGCCGCGATAGGCCAGGATGCGCAGCGCGTCGCCCTCCAGAATCATCAGCGACGCGCCATCGTATGGCACGACTGTCTTCAATTGATCGAGGACGCTGCCCAGCAACGCGCCCAGATCCAGTGTGGACGACACATCGCGCGAGATGCGCAGCAAGGTGGACAACTCGCGGGTGCGCTCTTCGACGCGCTGCTCCAGCGTGCGCTGCATCGACACACGCTCGGTGGCATCGATGGACACATTCAGGATGCCGGCAATTCGGACTTCGTCCGCTCGGACTTCGTCCGCGCGCTCGCCTTCATACAACGGCGATAACACCACATCCCAAAACGACTCGATGCCTCCTGACTCGATGCGCACAGCATCCTGGCGCACGGTCTCGCCCCGCAAGACACGGCTGAACAGAGGCATGAGCGTATCTTCTGTACCCGGCTCCAGATCGAAGATGCGTGCGCCGGGCAACACTTGTGCAGCCTGCGACAGGGTATAGCGGTCGATAAAGGCCGCCCAGGTTGGGTTGCAGCGCACCAGCCGCAAATCCGTATCGATGACAGCGATGCCCATTGGCATTCGGTCGAAGAGCATCTCCAGCAGGTTGAGTTGCCGGCCCAGCGCAGGATCGGGCAGCAAAGCAGCCACCGATTGGCCGTGGCTCTCGGAAGCCGGCAGCAACTCAAACTCACAGTGCGCGTGCCCCTGTGCCTGGCACCGGCGCTCGACGCACACCACGTCGCGCCGGCCAGTGATGACATTGACAAAGCCGACCAGCACGCCGGCGGTGTAGTCGCAGGCTGGCCGACCTGTCGGACTTCGTCCGCTCTGTCGATCATGCCGGCGCGCCATCCAGGCCTCGAAGGCATCCTGCGCCTGCACGACCACGCGGATAGCATCGGCCTGCCCACCCGGCCATTGCAACTCGGTCACCTGGAAGCGGCCAAACCCCGCCGCCTGATAGGCTTGCACGCACGCCACAAACAGGCGTTGTTGTTCGGATGCGTCGCCAGTCTGGCCAAATGTCGCGGCGAACGACGCCCCGCCATTCGCGCCGGCCTGTTGCATGACCGAGCCGGCAAGGCGACTGCCCACCAGCGCATCCATCTGGCTGCGGATGCCCCAGAAGCCGGCTTCGATGTCCAACAGCGCCATGCGCGCTGCGCCCAGATACAACACGCCGGGCGCGGGCGCTGACACGCTTTCGGCACGCACCTCATTCATCTCGCGTCTATTGTAGAGGCAGGCATGAGAGTTGATTGAGGCTGGTTCGACAGGCGCACGGGCCTCGCTACGCGTAACCCTACCCACCACCCTACCCGCAGATAGGCGACAAACAGGCTGCCGACAGTTAGGCTGTTGGTTACGCGGTTACCGCGGAATCATTGTCAGATCAACAGGAGCTGAAACGAAATGGAAACGACAGCGAGTCACTTCGGTCAATGGGGCTTCGTGTTGCTTTGGGCCGTGCTCGGATCAGTCTTCATCGCCTTTGTGCCCTTCTACCGGAAGAGCCAGCGCAAGCCGGCCAGCGTGTACCTCGCCTTCATCGTGGCGATGGCATTCGAGATGTTCGGCATTCCGATGAGCATGTACATCGTCTCGTGGCTGCTGGGCATCAGCCTGCCTGAAGGCGTGCTATGGGGGCACACCCTCACCCAGCAGTTCGGCCATCTGGGCATGTACATCGGCACAGCCCTGGCCCTGATCGGCATTGCGCTGGTGGTGCTGGGCTGGCGAGAAGTCTACCGGCGCTACTGGAGCAAAGAGGAGGGCAAAGGCGAGTTGATTACCGATGGCATCTATCGATTCATCCGCCACCCGCAATACACCGGCTTCCTGCTCATCACGCTGGGCATGTTGCTGGACTGGGCGACGCTGCCCATGCTCATCATGTGGCCGTTGCTGGCGGCGCTGTACTACCGCCTGGCCCGCCGTGAAGAGCGCGAGTTGGAAGAGGAGTTCGGCGACGCCTACCGGCAGTATGCGCGCCGCACGGCCATGTTCGTGCCGCTGCCCCGCTTTGCCCGGCCCGAAACGCCGGCCCGCGACCCCCGGAGCCAGCCATGAACGACGCGCCCACTGAATCCGGCTGTTTGTATCGCATTCGGATCAAGGGTCATCTGGACGCGCGATGGGCAGGCTGGTTCGATGGCCTCGAGATCACACAGATGCCGGAGGGCGACACCCTCCTCAGCGGGTCGGGCATCGATCAGGCCGCGCTGCATGGGATTCTCAACCGCATCCGCGACCTGGGCCTGGAGTTGATCTCGGTGCAGCGCGACCCGGCGCCGCCGGACACATCCAAAGGAGAGACCGCATCATGCAGATAGCATCCCCGTTGACATCGACCTATGAGCCGCCAGACCTTGAAGTGCAGCTCACTCTGGCGCTGGGCCTCACTGTGCTCAGCCCGTACTACCGCAGCTTCGCCCGCAGCCTGAATCTGCGCGGTGACGAGCGTGTGCTCGATTTTGGCGCCGGCGCCGGCATCTGCTCGCGGCACATTGCAGACCGCCTGCAACGCGGCGGCCATCTGGACTGTGTGGACGTGTCACGCCGGTGGCAGGAAGTCATCCGCAACACCCTGCGCCGCTATGTGAATGTGGGCTATCACCTCGGCCACATCACCACGGTCGATCTGCCCGACGCCGGCTTCGATGTCGTCATCGTTCACTTCGTGCTGCACGACATCCCGGCCACCGAACGCTCGACTGTGATGGCAAGCCTGGCGCGCAAGCTGAAGCCGGGTGGCCGGCTCATCGTGCGCGAACCACAGGGCGAGGGGCTGGGGCGCGAAGAACTGGAGCAACTGGCGATCACGAGCGGCCTGCACCCTGCCGGCCTCGTCGCTCGCAACGTATTCATCGGCGCCGTGTTCGACGCCGTGTTCATCCATCCGTAGGAGGTTTTCCCAATGGTCACTCAACCGGCTTACTCGCGTGTTTCGACGTATTCGCTGGGCGGCCTGTTGGCCGTCGTTCTGGGCGCGTCCAGCGGCGTGGCGGTGTCGCTGGCGATGCCGCACGGCCCGGCAACTGCCGGACAGGCGCTCATCGTCATGTTGGCCGCCGTGCTGATCGGCATGGCAGCCGGATGGGCAATGCGTTCGCGCTGGGCGATGTTGCTGGCGCCGCTGGCCCACATCATCGCCATCGAGCTGGCGCGGCTGGGTGTGGCCGGGGCAACCGTCGGCGCGATCCGGCTCGATCAGGCCTACGGCATCATCGCGCTGGCGCTCGGGCGCGGCTTTCACGGCCTGGTCGGGATTCTGCCGATGCTGATCGGCGCCGGCTTTGGTCGGGCGCTGGCGTTGCGCGCCGCCGGCCATGCCCGCGCCGTGCGCCCGTTTCCCACCGGCGCGGGCGCGCTGATGTTGATCGCGCTGACTGTTGCGTTGTCCTTGCCGGCCAGCACTCCGCCGATTCTCGACACAGATGGGCAACCCGCACGGGGCAGCGTCGCAGAACTGACGACGGTGAACGTGGGTGGGGCCGAGCTGGCGCTGATGATCCGTGGCCGCAGCGCAGACAACCCCGTGCTGCTCTACCTCAGCGGCGGGCCGGGGCAAAGTGACCTGCCTTACGCGCGCGTGCTGCTCGACGATCTGACACAGGACTTTGTTGTCGTCGGTCTGGATCAACGGGGCACAGGCAAATCATACGCCGCGCTCGACCCGACCTCTGCCCTGACTCTGGATCAGGCCGTTTCTGATGTGATCGCCGTGACCGAATATCTGCGCCGGCGGTTCGACGAGCCGAAGATCTATTTGCTGGGCGAGTCGTGGGGCAGCACGCTGGGTGTGCTGGCGGTTCAGCGCCGGCCCGATCTGTACCACGCCTTTATCGGCAGCGGCCAGATGGTCAGCCAGCGCGAGACCGATCGCCGGCTGTATGCCGACGTGCTGGCGCTGGCCGAGCGCATCGGCGACACAGCGCTGGTCGAGCGGATGAATGCCTATGGCGAGCCGCCCTACCGCGACCTGCCCTACGCCAACGTGTTTGTGATGGGGTACTACGATACCCTGACCACACCGTACATCCCGCCACAATCCTACATCGCGCGCGGCTCAGCCGCCAACCTGGGGCCGTGGGGCATTTTCGGCAGCGAGTACGATCTGGTGGAAAAGGTCAACGTGCTGCGCGGCCTGCTCGACATGTTCACGGTGCTGTACCCGCAGCTTCAGGGCATCGACTTCCGGCAGGACGTGCCGCGTCTCGATGTGCCGGTTTACATGCTCGACGGCGCAGCTGAACTGAGCGCCCGGCGCGACCTGGCACTGGAATGGTTCGACGCGCTGGAAGCCCCGCGCAAGCAGAGATTCACGTTCGAGAATGCCGGCCACTCGGTCGCCTTCGAGCAGTTCGAGGCTCTGCATCAGATCATGCGCGAGATTGTTGTGCCGGCGAGCGAGTAGGAGGCGGGAAAGACAGACTCTATCCGCAATATCGGGCGGCGGTGCTCAACGCTCGCCGGCGCTCTGGCCCGACTGCTTGCGCCGGCGCCGCAACAACTCGGCGGCAGTTGCGCCGGCAGTGGTCGGCGCATCGGGCACTTGCGAATCAGTGGTCGCCTCGCCGGCCCCGCTGCCGGTGGCGCGCGTGCCAGTAGACGCAGACACGCCGGCTTGCCGGCGCTGTGGCGGCGCAATCGCCCCTGGCGTTCGCGAGCCGCGCGCTTTGGCTTGCATGAGCTGGCTGATTCGTCCGCCTTGTTCGAGCGTGGCAGCAGCCATCTCGCGCCGGCCAGTCATGCCAAGCACCTTGCGGAAGCTGACGGCAATCCGCCGCACACCGATATCGAACGGTAGCAGGCAGGCGGCGATTGCCAGCAACCAGGGGAACAGATCGGTGCGTGAGGCAGCCGCCGGCGCATCGAGGCGGAAAGCGTCCGCCGGCTGATTCAACACTGTTCCGCCACCAAGAGTAGCCCACGCCAGTAGCGCATCTTCGGCGCTGGGGCCGGGAACGTACTCCGACGAGTACGGCTTGACCCAGGTCAGCGTGTGGATGTGATCCGCTGCCTCTGTAATCGTCGAAGTGGCCGTGAGTGACGACACGGACTGAATACGCACGAAGTAAGCGCCCGGCTCGGTCAGCCGGGTTTGACCTTCATACCGCCCCGGCCCGGCCTGTGCCAGCGCCACTTGTTGCGCGTTCCCGTTGCTGTCGATGAGTGTCGCTTGCAAGTTCAGATCAAGATTGGCCTGCGTCTCATTTACTGGCGCATCGACTACGATCGTCGTCAGGTCACCGTCTTGCGTCACGCGCGCCTGCAACGTCGAGTCAGGCCGCTCAAGGATCGTCCAGCGCACCACCTGGGCCCAGAACCTGGGGAATGCTTCCCACGCCACCCATAACCTGCCCCAGCGACCGGTAGCGTCGGAGGTGAAGGCGACGGCGCGGCCCAATCCGTATTGCCAGGCGGCCAGCAGCGGGTCAGTCTCGTTGGCCCACAGCAGCACCTGTGCCGCCGGCTTGGGCGTGGTGGCAATGTAACCCAGCAAAGCCGGGACCGCCTCGATAGCACTGAGCATCGGGCTGCTGGCGCCGGCGCGGGGCAGCACTGTCTGCTCAACCACGTAGCTGCGCTGAGCAAGCGCCGTCTCTTCCGTGAAGATGGTCGGCAGATTAGCGGCCTGATCGGTCAGGTGGAATCGCCCGCCACCAATGCGGGCAATCTCTTTCAGGAAAGGCACATCCGAGCCATCGCCGATGGCCACCACGCTGAGGGTGATGTTCTCGGCGCGCATTTGCTGCACCAGTTCTCGCGCGCCGCTCTGGTTCTCTGCGTCGCTGCCGTCGGCGAGCAGGATGATGAACTTGCTGCGCTTGTCGGACTGGCTGAGCACCCGGCGCGCTTCGATGAGCGACTCGTAGACGTAGATGCCGCCCCCGCCCGGCGCGATGCGCAGAATCTCCGGGATGAAGCGCTGGCGATCGCGTCCGGGGAACGGGCCGATTTGATCGACTAGCTCGGTGTCGTAGCCGATGATGGTGATGTCGTCGTCATCGTTGATCAACTCGGCAGCGCGCGCGGCGGCCTCGGCTGCCAGGCGCATCTTGAGGACGCCGCCCTCCTGCGCGCTCATGCTGCCGCTCTTGTCCATCACGATCACCATCGCAACCGACGGGAACCGGCGTGGGTCCTTCACCTGCGTGTCGACCGGCAGCGTCTCTTCAAGCGGCGTTCTGAAGTAGCCACCCACGCCATAGCTGTTCGGCCCGCCCACGATCACCAGCCCGCCGCCGATATCGCGCACATAGCTTTGCAGCGAGAACATGGCGCGCAGTGACAAATCGCGCGCCGGCACATTCACCAGGATGATCGACTGATACGCGGCCAGCGATTGAATGGCAGCCGGCATGGCGCCAGGCGCGCTTTCGTCGTAGTCAATATCTGCCGCTGTCAGCGCCGCCTTCAGCGCCATCGTTTCATCCACACCGGCAGCGCCGCTTTCCGGGGCCGGCAGCGGCGGGTTCGACACCAGCAACACGCGCGGCTTGCCACCCACAATCACCGAGGCAGACAAAGCGTTGTTCTGCGGGATCGTGTCCACCTCTGGAATCAACTGGACGCGAAAGGCGTTGAAGCCGGCCTGCGTGGCTTTCACGCGCAGGCTGAATCTGTTTTCGCCGACGAGCAAGCTCACCGCCTGCTGCGCGACGACTTCGCGGACAGCATCCACAGCGCCGGAGAACACAGTCAACTGGGCCGGCATGGCGGCATTCGAGCGCACCACTACCTCGAGCGGGATGACCTGACCCACCGAGGCGTTCTGGGGAGCGTCCACTTGCTCGATGGCTGCATCGACGCCGGCGACGGACTGAAGCGGCACGACATCCAGTCGCACATTGACCGCGCGCGCAAGCCGCGCTGCTGCATCGGCGTCGCCGGTCGTCTGTTTGCCGTCGCTGATCAACACCAATCGTTTAGCGGCATCGGGCGGAAACAAAGACAATCCCAGTCGGATGGCGTTTTCGATGTTGGTGCCGGTCGTGCGCACACGCGCGCTGAATGGGGCAAGGTCGCGGAACGCAGACAGGCCGCGCTCGATCTGCGCATCGGCGCCGAACAGGACGACGGCAGCCTGATCGCGGGAGAGGGCGCCGCCACCAGCGCGCATGGCCGCCAGCGACTCGCGGATGAAAGCCGCCGCCCGGTCTCTGCCGGCAGCGCCCACACTGTCGGAAACATCGACGAGGAAGACCACCGACAGCCGGTCGGTCCAGGTGACGCTCTGCACGCCGGCCAGGGCGAGCACCACACAAGCGATGAGAACCGATCGCAAAAACAACCCGGCCCAGGCGTGTGCGTGCGCGACGTCAGCTCGAAGACCACGCCGCAGCCGGGGCAGTGCGATGAAGATGCTGAGCGGGATCAGCACCAGCAACACCAGGAACCCTGGCTGGGTGAACGTGATCACAGGGGCAACTATAGCAGGCGCTCAGCCGCAGGTGTCAGGTGTCGGAATTCTTCGAGAAGTCCGACACCTATCGAGCAAGCCGTGGTAGGGCAAGCCGCCGGGCTTGCCGGGCAAGTTTCCTGGTTCAGGTCAGGCGACGAAAGGCGTCCATATCCACTGTCTGGCCACTGCGCCGCGACTGCTCAGCGGCAAAGGCCATCAGGTGGCTTTCCAGCGACGCGCGGGCGGTGGTCTGATGATCGACCGGCTCGCCGCGCAGGGTGCGCACAAAGGTGCGCATCAGGCCGTCATCGCCGCCGCCGTGACCGCTGGCGCCGGCCTCGGGTCGAATGACCTCGACGGCGCCGCCGTGCTCGTGGATGCGCAACTCGTGCGGCCGGCCGTCGGAAAAGTCGCCGTACAACGTGGCGCGCGTGCCGTCCCAGCGCAGGGTGCGCCCTTCGGTGTCCGAGTGGCCGTGCATGGTGAACGTCACCGTCACATCGCCAGGAAAGTCCATCAGGATGACCTGATGATCGACCACGTCGTTGTCGCAGTGATAGACGCATCGGCCATATGGGCTGGTTTTCAGCGCTTCCCAGCGCGACTGGGCCGTGTCGCCGCCGCCCAACGCGCGGGCAATCCATTCCGAGCGCGGGGCGAGGCCCTCGACAGCGCCATACAACAGCGGCGCGTACCACGGGCATTCCTGCTCGACCGGGCAGCCGTCGGTACAGCGCAAGGGGGCGCCGGCCGGCGCGTTCTCTGCGCGATAGTGCGTCAAGGCGCCAAAGGAACTGAGGCGCCGGGCCGGCTGGCCGATCGTCCAGAACAGAATGTCCAGGTCGTGGCAGCACTTGGCCAGGATCATCGGGCTGGACAGGCCCTCATTGCGCCAGTGGCCGCGCACGAAGCTGTGCGACATGTGCCAGTACGAGACATTCTCACGGTGGTCGACGGTGACGATGCGGCCCAGCCGGCCAGAGGCCACGATGTCGTACAGGGCCGAGAAGAACGCGGTGAAACGCAGGACGTGGCAGATCTGTAACGTGCGGTTGTGCGCTTCGGCAACGCGGGTCAGACGAACACAATCGGCCAGCGTGGTTGCCATCGGCTTTTCGAGCAACACATCGTAGCCGGCTTCGAGCAGCGCAACGGTCGAAGCGGCGTGCATCTGATCCTGGGTGCAGTTCAACGCGGCCCGCGCCAATTGCGGGCGGGCGAGTGCGTCCTGCCAGGTTTTGAACTGATGCTCGGGCGGGATGCCGTGCAGTTGGGCGAACTGCGCGCGGCGCGCATCGTCCGGCTCGGCCACAGCGACCATGCGAATTTCGTCGGGATGCGCCAGCGCATAGGGGCCATAGGCATACATGCCGCGACCGCCGGCGCCGATCATGAGGGCTTCGATTGGATGTGACATTGGATTCTCCTGCGCCCCAATACTACTGGCTATTCAGCCAGCGATTTTTCGTAAGCCGGGTCGATCCAGCAACGCGCGCCCAGCGCCTGCGCCAGTGGGTCGGCACCCTCTGCCGCAAAGCCCAGGGTAGCATGCCGACGCCAGCCCTCGGCGAACTTGAATCGGCCCGACATGCGGCCCACTGCGCGCGACAGGTTTTCCATCTCGGCCAGATACGACCCCATGCCCTGGCTGACATCCAGCCAGTCTTTCTGGGTGTGGTGCTGGCCGAGCATGTCGCGTTTGAGCGACAACACCGGCCCGATGTCCACATACAGCTCCGGATGGATGAGCCGGCGCAAGCCATCGCGCAGACCATGCGGCATGGCGTGATAGAGCACGGTGTCGCCGGTCCAGGCCGGGCGCGGCGGCTGCGTGTCGAAGTTGCGCATGCCACGCGCAAAGGCGGCTGTGACGGCCAGCCGGCAGGTGTTGGCGTGATCCTCCATGTAATCCTGCGGCGAGGGGACGAGCAGGATGCCGGGCCTGACCTCGCGGATGACGGCGGCCACGCGCGCCAGCAGCCCCGGCTCGTAGAAGATGCCCAGATCGTCGGCGATGGGCGAGTGAATGACGGCGCCGGCCACGCGCGCGGAGGCCTGCGCCTCTGCGGCGCGCAGCCGGATGATGTCGGCCCGATCGTGGGTGGCGGTGCCGCAATGGCCGTTCGCCAGATTCCACATGTGGATGTCATAGCCGGCCTGCTTCAACAAGAGCAGCGTGCCGGCCATCATGAACTCGATGTCGTCGGGGTGCGCGGCAATCGCCATCGCAACGCGGGTGTCTGTCATGGTCTGCCTGCCTCCCCGCAGATTGTAGGGCAAGCCGCCGGCTTGCCCAAAGCCGCCGTTGCCTTCGACGCCCTCAGGCAACGGCGGCGCTCAACGTGGTGGCCGGCTCGCGCGCCGGCTCACTCGCGCGATCGTGCGCGCGATCGTGCGCGCGATCGTGCGCCGTCACCAGACTGTAGTACAGCCCGCGCTGCGCCATCAATTCATCGTGCGATCCCTGCTCGGCAATGCGTCCTTCCTGCATCACCAGGATCACGTCGGCGTTGCGCACCGTGCTAAGCCGGTGAGCGATGACGAAGGCTGTGCGCCCTTGCAGCAGCACTTCCAGCGCGCGCTGGATCATGCGTTCGGTCTGCGTGTCCACCGACGAGGTGGCCTCATCCAGAATCAGGATGCGCGGATCGGCCAGCAGCGCGCGGGCGAACGACACCAGTTGGCGCTGGCCGAGCGACAGGCGCGAACCGCGCTCACCGACTTCGTGATCGTACTTGTCCGGCAGCTTGTTGATGAACTCGTCGAGATGCACGGCTTTGGCGGCCGCTTCGATATCCTCTTGTGTCGCGTCCAGCCGACCATAGCGGATGTTGTCACCGATGCTGCCGCTGAAGATGAACGGGTCTTGCAAGACCAGCGAGATCTGGCTGCGCAGGGTGGCCAGTTGCACGTCGCGCAGGTCATGGCCATCGATCAACACACGGCCCTCGGTGGGGTCGTAGAAGCGCATGATGAGGTTGATGATGGTGGTCTTGCCGGCGCCGGTTGGCCCAACGACGGCGACGGTCTGACCCGGGGTGACATGCAGATCGACGCCGCGCAGGGCCGGCTTGCTGGCGGCCTCGTACTTGAACTGCACGCCCTCGAAGCGCACCTCGCCCTGGATCGGCGGCATGGGATATGCGCCGGGTCGATCTTGAATTTCCGGCTCGGTGTCGAGAAACTCGAAGATGCGCTCGGCAGATGCCATGGCGCTCAACACCTGCGAGTAAACCTTGCTCAACGCGCTGACCGGCCCCCAGAAGCGCCAGATGTAGTTGGTAAACGCCAGCACCACGCCCAGCGTCATCGTGCCGGCGATCACCTGACTGGCGCCGAACCACAACAACAACGACACGCCGACAATGCCGACCAGCTCGACCGCCGGCCAGATCAGGTTGTCGAGCTTGACCGCGCGCACATTCGCATTGCGGTTCACCTGGTTGACCCGCTCGAAGCGTTGGATGTTGCGCTCTTCGCGCCCGAACGCCTGGGTAACGCGAATGCCGTTCACGCTCTCGTTCAGATTGGCGTTCATGTTGCTGGCGCTCTTGCGCACGTTCGTCCAGGCCCCTTCGATGCGCCTTTGCAGCTTGCCGAACAGCAAGTAGAACGATGGCGTGATGCAGAACGAGATCAGCGCCATGCGCCAGTCGATAAGCAGCATGATGATGACGATGCCGGCCAGGCTCAACCCTTCCACGATGATCGTCGCCACGCCGCCGTTCAGCAGCTCGTTGATCGATCCAACATCGCTGGTGATGCGGGACATGATCTTGCCGACCGGCCGGTTGTCGTAGAACCGCAGCGATAGCTTTTGGATGTGGCTGAACAATTCGGCGCGCAGGTCGTAGAGCACACTCTGGCCGATCCTGCCGATGGCAAACACGCGCAGGTAGCCGGCGCCCCAGGCCAGAAAGCGAAACACGATCAGCACCCCGACCAGTTCAAACACCAGCGCCAGATCCTTGTTCATCACGCCATGGTCGACGATCAGGCCGATCAGATATGGCTCGAGCAGGTTGGCGACAGTGCCGACCACGACGAACAGGCCCACCACGATCAGCGCGCGCGCGTATGGCCTGACATATTTCATCAACCGCCTGAAATAGCCGTAGTTAAACGGTTTCTCCGCGGCCTCGTCCAGTTCTTCTTCAAACTCTTCGTAAACTGCTGCCATAGGGCCTCATGCCGGACGTGTTGCGTAGAACGTATTCCGCATTGCGTAGAGCGTATTCCGCAAGGCCCTCAACACGCAACACACAACACGCAATTCGAAACACGCAACACAACACACGTGATTCAGAGCGGCTTGCGGTACGTCGTGCTACTGTTGATCTGCCGGTAGCCGCAGGATTCGTACAGGCGCAACGCGCCACTCGGATTGTGGGTATCCACACCCAGACAAGCCTCGAGCATACCCTGTTCCTCGAGCAGGCGCAGGCTGCGCAGGATGAGGGCGCGGGCCAATCCCTGCTTACGCCAGGGCCGGCGCACACAGATCGGGTCAGTCCAGCCACGCTTCTGGTTCAGGGCGATGTTCTCACGCTCGAAGATGGTGTTGAGCACCATGCCGGCCACCTGATCGCCGGCCCATGCCACCTGCCACAACTGCGGCGTCTGATCGGGCCAGCCGATGAAGCGCCGGTAGTCCTCTTCCGTGCCGGGGCGATGTCCCCAATGATCGCGGAACGCCTCATCCAGCGCCTCCCAGATGGCACGCATGTGCGCGGGCTGCACAGGGCGCACTTCCAGGCCGGCCGGCAACGGCAGATCGGGAATCGGCTCCTCGAGCGAACGGGCCATCATGAAGCCATAGCGCACTGGCTCGTAGCCGGCGTGTTTGAGCAGGCGCGCGCGCGATATGGCGCTATCCATTGTCCAGGCTTGCAGCGCGCGTGGCTGATCGTTTGGATGACCGGCTGCGATGTCGCGCGCGCGCTGTTCCTGCCAGCGCAGCAACGCGCGGCCAATGCCTTTGCCGCGCCAGGCCGGGTGCACGTTGCCCCAGACGCCATACAGGCGCTCGCCTACATCGTTGACCCACCACGACACGCGCGCATGACCGACCACCTTACCGCCGATGGCGGCAACGAGAGCATCCGTGTTCAGGTCGCAGTTGGTCAAGTGGTCGTCTTCGTGCCTGAGACCCTCGACGGTCTCCACTGCGTCGATCTTATCCTCCAGATAGGCCGCGTTCAACATTTCGACATAGGAGGGGTAATCTGTGTCGCGGCGGAAAGGCCGGAAGATCAAACCCTCCACAGCCGGCGTCTCGATCGCGTCCACGTAACGGGCAGTCAGCGTTTCCATGTTTGTTGTGTCCTCTGGTCATTCACTCAATGACCCAATCACTCAATCACTTATCGGCGGATGTTGCATCCACACATTCGGCTCCACGTAACACCCTTCGTCGTGCTCGGCGTCGATATGCACCGGCACAAGCGCGCCGGGCACAATATATGGACCGGTTTCCGGGAAGCGCATGCCGGTCCACTGCTCCCAATCCGCGATGCGTCCCGTGATCGTCATGGAGTCCGGCGCGATGCGGATAACGCGCGCGCCCATCCGCCAATGCACGCGCATCCAGGGGTCAAAAGGCGCGCCATCTGCGCACAGCCAACGCACATAGCGGTCGATGGGCGTCAGCGGGTAGGCGCTTTTCAGGCTGGGGCGCACCGGCGCCACGAAGCGCGTCAACCCATGTTGCCGGGCAATCTGCTTCATCGCTTCGATGACCAGCCGGCTCAATCCGTTGCCCCGCGCTTCGGGCGCAACCACAGCCTGCAAGGCCGACAAGGTGTTCGGCGCGCGGCCTTCGTCCTTGTCGCGGAAGCACCGCTGAAAAACGCCGTCCCAGCCCTGCGCCGGCAACCCCTCCGGCGTGCCATCCCAGACAAAGGGCATACAATTGCCCATCGCCACTACCCGGTCGTTGTCATCGCTCAGCGTGAATTGAAAGTCGGCGAACTCGCCTTCCATGCGGCCCCACAGCCGGTCGGCGATGGGGTCCTGAAGCATGAACTCCGGCCACGACTTTGGAATGAAGCCGCGCACCTGTTTGATCAGATCAGGCCGCTCGGCATAGGTGTATTGCTTCAACATCGCGCGCACGCTCCCCGGCCAGGATGACCGGCCCTGTGTTCAGTCATTGCCATTTGCTGCCACCTTTTCCCACTCTGCCAACAGCGTCTCGAGCTTGCCCTGGTGCGCGGCATACTCGGCGCTCAATCGCTGAATCTTGTCGAACGCGCCGTTGCGCCCGGCCATTTCCAGGTCGCGTGTCAACATCTCCAGCGTTTTCTCGGCATGCTGAATCTGCGCTTCGATCTGGGCGGTCAGTTGCGCGCGCTTGCGGACCGCGTTTTCCTGTTTGCGGCCTTGCCGCTCCTGCTGTCTGGCCTCGGCGCGCTGTTGCGCCGCTGCCTGCCGGGCAGATTGCGTCTGCCGCTCGCGGTCGGCCAGAAATTCTTGATATGACCCGCTGAATACACGTAGCCGGCCGTCTCGCAAATTCCAGATTTGCGTCGCCAGGTGATCGACCAGGTAACGGTCGTGAGACACCAGCAACACGGTGCCGTCGAAGTGCTCCAGCACCTCTTGCAGCACTTCCTGAGCCGGGATGTCGAGGTGATTGGTCGGCTCGTCGAGCAATAGGAAGTTCGCGCCCTCCAGCGCGAGGATAGCCAGCGCCAGCCTGGCGCGCTCGCCGCCGCTCAACAGGTTGATCGTTTTGTAGATGTCGTCACCGCGAAACAGATAGGCTGCCAGATAATTGCGCGCCTGCCCGACCGAGCGATCTTTGCCCAGTCGGTCGAAGTGCTCCAGCAGCTCTTCCAGCACTGTGTTGTTGGAACTGAGCGCATCGTGTGCCTGAGCGAAGTAGCCGATCTTGAGGCTGGCGCCCAGCTCGACTTTGCCTTTCAGCGGCGGCAGTTCGCCCAGGATCGTCTTGAGGAACGTGGTCTTGCCGGCGCCATTCGGCCCGATCAAGGCCGCGCATTCCATGCGCCACAGCTCGATGTCGTCGGCGGTGAACAATGGGTTGCCAGGATAGCCGGCAGTCAACCCGTGTGTGCGCAGGATGCGGTTACCGCTGCGGTGCGCCGGCTTGAGGTTCACCTTGAGTTGCGGCGGGCGTGCCGGCGGGGTGAGCGCCTTCACGCGTTGTTCAGCCTCGGCCACCCCCCACGGAGCCTCGCGCGACTCCATCATCGGCGCAATCTCCGACCACTGCTTGTCTTTGATCGCCATCACGCCCAGTTGCTCAATTGCCATCACCTGGCGCGTCAGGCGTTTGAGCTTGCCCCGCGCCTGGTCGAGCGCGCCGTTCGGGATATTGGCTTTGATGAAGGCCATCTCCTTGTCAAAATGCGCCTTCGCGCGTTCGAAGAGCATGTTGTGCTGTTCCCAGCGGTCCTGGCGCTGCATGAGGTAGGCGCTGTAGTTGCCCCGGTACACCTCGATACCGCCGCGACTCATCTCCCAGATGTGGTTCACGGTGCGATCGAGGAAGTAGCGGTCGTGGCTGACGATCAGCACAGCGCCCTCCCAGTTGCGCAATGTCGTCTCCAGCCATTCAATGGCATCCACGTCAAGGTGATTGGTCGGCTCGTCGAGGATGAGCAAATCGGGCTGTTCGAGCAGCAGCCGTGCCAGCAATGCGCGCGTCTTTTGTCCGCCGCTCAGATGCGCCAGTGGCATATCCCACTGCTCTTTGCCAAAACCCAGGCCGTCGAGGGTTCTCTGGATGCGCACATCGTAGTCGTAGCCGCCGGCCTGCGCAAACGCCTCTTGCAACGCCCCGTAGGCGTCGAGCAAGGATTCATCGCCGCCAGCGATGGCCTCCTCCATCTCATGCAAGCGGCGCTGCTTATCGTGCAAGCCGGCGAACACGGTCAACATCTCGCCGTATACCGTGTTCTCGCGCCGGGCAAACGCCTCGATCGCCTCCTGGCGTAAATAGCCCAGCCGCCGGCCCTTTGCCAGATGCACGTTGCCCGCAGAGGGTTGGGCGATGCCAGCCAGGATCAGCAGCAGCGTGGTTTTGCCTATGCCGTTCGGCCCCACCAGACCGATCTTGGCGTCGTTGGGAATGCTGACCGTGACCCCGCGAAAGACGTCAAACGCCCCGAAGGATTGGCCGAGGTTGGTTGCTGTCAGAATAGACATGTTGAATGCTCCGTGGGTGTGTTGCGTATTACGTGTTGCATGTTGCGTGAGACTGCTCACGCGCCATACGCAGCACACAGTACGCCATACGCCATACGAAATACGAGATACGCAACACGAAATACACGCTACCTGCGGACATAGTCGAAATCTCTGCGAATCAGGGTGAAGCCGGCGGACTGGTAAAACTGATTGACGCCGGCATTGTGGCCCTCGCACATGACGAAGGCGGTGTGGCAACCACGCGCCCGCATCCGTCGCATGCCTTCGATCAACACCGCCCGGCCCAACCCCATGCGCCGAAAATCTGCGTGTGTGCCGACCGGCTCGAACTCGCCAATGCCGGTTCGCGGGTCAACCCACCCCAGCGCAAACGCGGCGATGCGACCATCTGCCGCCACGGCCACCACGTCCATGTCACGGTCATAGCCGGGCAGCCGCATCAATCGCAGATAGTGCGCTGCGGTGACGCGGGAGGGGTGAAAGGCTGATTGGTGCGCCGTAGCGCGGTTGACATGCTCATGTTCGCCGGCCACGCTGCGCAACACAAAGCCGGCCGGCAGATTGGGTTCTGGCAGAGGGCCGCTCAAGGAGCGGACAAGATGATGAAACACGTTGGCGTCGCGCACGAAACCATGTCGTTCAAGGATGGCCTGCCGGCGCGTGTCGGTGTCGCAACAGCCGGTGAAGGCGGACTGTGTCCGCGGGGGCCGGCGCTCGGCGGGGGGCTTGCCGGACTGGCTGGCTGCGTGGCGCATCAGCGCCCAATCGATCATTTCAGTGTCAAGGCCCAGCCGGCGCGCGCGAGGATGCGTCTGCCAATCCACATAGCCGTCGCGCGGATCATGCCAGGCGAAGCCAAGTACGTCGCTGCCGGCGCGCCAGACGCGCACGCAGCGTTCCACGTCGTCGTTGATTGTGAGCAGAAAGTAACGCCAGATCAGGTCGCCGGGATGCCAGTACACGCCGGCCGGGTCTTCGGCGCTCGCCGACGACAGCATGTCACACAGGGCAACCAAATCGTCCGGTCCTTCACATCTGCCTTGTGTCACGGCGCTCAGCGGTGTCATAGTCATGTTGTTCTCCATTTCTCAGCGGGTTGATCGGCTGGCAGCAACGCCCTCACAACACCAGGCTTCCGATATCGCGCAACTCGATCGTTTCGGGCAGATCAGGCCGACCAGGCCGGCGCGGCGATCGCGTTGTGCCGGTGTGTTCAGCGCGTTTGTGATGGTCCGCAGGCCGGCGTTTGCCGGTTGGAACAAGCCAGGCGAACGTGATGAACTTGACGAATCTGATGAATATTGACTTCACGGTCACGGCAAACTCTCCAACAAAAGCAAAACTAAAAAAGGCCACGGGCGTTGCGGCAGTGCCGCTGTCACACCCGTGGCCTTGAAAGGGTCCCGAAAAAGAAGAAGGCCACGGGGAGCCGTCGCTTGCGCCCGTGGCCTTCGCTATGTTCGTGGAATTTCTACTGATTCACCGTGCAGCGGGCAACAGGCGCAATACGGCAAGGAAAACCAACATCGCCCCCGGCGGTGCGGGTCATCCAGGCGGGAAGAGTGATTTCGAATACCATCGGTCTAACCTTGCCTCCGATTATGGTTTGCGCATGCAGTTGCCTGCCGTGCCGGAGGAGACAATATCATGCCGGTCAGGGAGTGTCAAGTAGCCGGCTGACCAAATTCTGCAACCTCCGACTAAAGGCGGAAGCGAGGGAAGCAGCGCCTATCGCCGCCAGTTGGCTCGCAGGTAGTCCATGTAGTACAGCGCATTGTCGAGCGGGATGTTGCTGGGCAAATGGTTGCCGACGGCGAAGATGAAGCCGGGGCATTTCATCGCCAGCCGCAGCGTGTCGTCGATTTCGCGCTTGATATCCTCCGGCT
>DAOUDB010000096.1:0-1602 GCA_034431495.1 Thermoflexales bacterium | reverse complement strand
CGACGGCCTGACCCGCTTGCGCGCCTTCGGCGCGATCAACGCGCGCGCCAGCAATTCGGCAAATCGCCGCGTGACCCGTTCGCGGTTGGCGAGCTGGCTGCGTTCGGAGCGCGACACCAGGCGCATCATGCCGGCCTGGTCGAGATGCGACGCCAGCTTTTGCATGGCCTGCGCCCGCTCTGCTTCGGTCAAGCTGGACGTACGCGCAAGATCAAACCACAACTCCACGGCCGTCTCGACCTTGTTGACGTGCTGACCACCCGGCCCGCCGGCGCGGGCAAAACGATAGGTCAGCTCCGCGCGCGGAATACGCACGCGCGCATTGACCACCACATCGTCATTGATCTCGTCGATCTCGTCTGCCATGCCAGCGTCCATACAGCCGGCCTCTGCGGCCTCAGCACTAGTTTACCAACCCGGCGCACTGATCTACCAACGGATGTTATCGGCTCGCAGGTAGAATGTCACCCGGCTTGAAACCAGGTTCTCATTGCAGGCAAGCACATACCAACCATGACTACACCTTCCCTCACCGGCAAGCAATTGTTGCTCGCCACACTTCGCCACGAGCAGACCGATTCCGTTCCGTGGGTGCCATTCGCCGGCGTGCACGCCGGTAAACTGAAAGGCCACAACGCCACCGAAGTGCTCACAGACGGCAACAAGCTGCTCGAGTCGCTTCTCGAAGTCAACGCACAGTATCAGCCAGACGGCCAGCCGGTTCTGTTCGACTTGCAGGTCGAAGCCGAGATTCTGGGCTGCGAGCTGGCATGGGCAGAACGCACACCGCCATCTGTGGCCACACATCCCCTGGCCTTCAAAGCCGAAGTGCCAACGCGGCTGCCAGAGAAAACCGATGGCCGACTGCCGCTGATTCTCGACACCATGCGCGCCATGAAGCAGGCTGTGGGCGACAAGACCGCCCTGTATGGCCTGATCTGCGGCCCGTTCACACTCGCCTCGCACTTGCGCGGCACCGAGATCTTCATGGACATGTACGAGAACGAGGAATTCCTTGACGGCTTGCTGGCCTACACTACTGCCGTCAACAAGCGCATGGCCGAGTTCTACATCGAGGCCGGCATGGACGTCATTGCCATCGTCGATCCGCTGGTGTCGCAAATCTCGCCAAAGCATTTCCGCCGGCTGCTGAACAAGCCGGTGCGCAGCGTGTTTGATTTCATCCGCGCGCGCAGCGTGTTCTCATCCTACTTTGTGTGCGGCGACGCCACCAAGAACATCGAGGAAATGTGCCTGACCGGCCCGGACTCGATCGGCATCGATGAAAACATCGACATGGTGAAAGCCAAAGCAATCACCGACCGTTACAACATCGCCATCGGCGGTAACATCCCGCTGACCTCGACGATGCTACTGGGCACACAACAGGACAACATGAAGTTTGTGGTCGATCTGCTGGCAACGCTCAGGGCTACCGAGCAGGGCCTGCGCAACTTCATCCTGGCCCCCGGCTGCGACATGCCCTACGACATTCCGGTAGAGAACACCATCGGCGTCCTACAAGCTGTGCGCGACCCAGAGAGCATCGGCAAGGCACTGGCCAACTACACCTCGCAAGGCTTCAACATCGACGTGCCGATG
>DAOUDB010000095.1:0-20253 GCA_034431495.1 Thermoflexales bacterium | reverse complement strand
GCCGACAGCGCCGCGAGTGCGCGCGAAACGCAATATCAGGCGCTGATTCAGGAGGCCAACCGGCGCATCGAGGAAGCCAATCGCCGGCTGGCTCAGATGGAACAGCAACTGGCCGAGGCGCAAGCCGCGCCACCCGCAGCGGCGAATATCATGGCCGAGACACAAACTCAGGCAGCGCCGGCTGCGCCCGCACAGAGCGCTGCGCCCGCACAGCGCGCAGCGCCCGGCGTGGCGATCTCCACACAACGCGCGCTGGAAATTGCGCAGGCCAGCGCCCCCGGCGCAGTCGCGCAGCGCCTGCCAGAGCTGGTGAACTTTCAGGGCACGATCGCCTACGAAGTGGCGTTCAACACCGGCATGGTGTACGTGGACGCCAACAACGGCGCCGTGCTCTATAACGGCGCGCTGACTCAACCCGTGGCCGGCCCGGTGTACTACGACGACGATGACCACGAAGACGAGGAGCACGAGCGCGAATCACACGAATACAAGGAACATCGGGAAGGCGATCACGACAAAGACGAAAAGCACGAAAAGCACGAAAAGGAGCACCAGGAGAAAGACCATGACGACTAACGCCATACGCCCCGCCGGCGCAAATCGCAATGCGCAACTTGAACAGGCCACTGCCTTGAAAGCATTGATCGGCTCGGCATCCCTGGCGCTGACGCTGGCGGGCTGGGGCTGGTTCAGCCACCAACAGGCTGTGCAGACCGCCTCGGCCCCGCCAGAGCCGACAGCAGCAGAACAAGCCGGCACAGCACCGCAGCAAATCATCATCGTCGAGCCTGCTGCACCGGCCCGTGTCGCTCCACTGCCCACGCTTGCGCCGCTCTACACCCCTGGCCGGGTGGAAGCGGCGCGCCCGGCACAGACCGCTCGCGCCGCGCAGGTGACACAGCCTCAGGTTGCAGCAGCAGCACAGCCACAGCCACAGCCACAGCCGCAGCCCCAACTGCGCGCGGTGACTGCCCCACCCCGACCGGTCGCCGTGACACGCTCATCGCGCTGAGACCATGCAAGACATCACCTTTCGCGCGATGGGCTGCCAGATGCTGGCCGCGCTGGATGCCGACACAGCCGAAGCAGGCGAGGCGCTGCGCAATGTGCCGGTGTGGTTTGAGCTCTGGGAAAACAGCCTCAGCCGCTTCCGGCCCAACAGCGAGCTGAGCCGGCTGAATGCGCGCACAGGGGAATGGGTCGCGGTCAGCCAGACACTGTGGGATGTGCTACACGCCGCCCTGCGCGCCGCGCGAGACACCACAGGCCTCGTGATTCCGACCGCGCTGAGCGCCATGCAGGCGATTGGGTACACCCGCTCGTTTGAACACATCGGGAGCGATCTGGTGGAGATGTCGGTGACAGTCGCGCCGCCGGCCCACCTGACAAACTGGGAGGACATTCAGATGGACGCAGCCAATCGCGCGGTGTGGGTGCCGCCGGGGGCGCTGCTCGACCTGGGCGGCGTGGCTAAAGGCTGGTGCGCAGATCAGGCGGCACGCCGGCTGGCAGCGTATGGGCCGGCGCTGGTGGATGCCGGCGGCGATATTGCCATCGCGCCGGCAACCGATCGCGCCACAGATTTCCCGATCGGCATTGCTGCGCCGGCCGGGGATTCGCCAACCCCCGACGCGCTGCTGGGCATGATCTCTGTGCGCGCCGGCGGGGTCGCCACATCCGGACGCGATTATCGGCGCTGGCAAATCGGCGCGCGCGAGGTTCACCATTTGATTGACCCACGCACAGGCGAGCCGGCGCAGACCGACGTGCTGACCGCCACCGCCATCGCCCCAACAGCCGCGCAGGCCGAGGTCATCGCCAAAACCGCCTTGTTGCTGGGCAGCGACGCGGGCCTGGCCTGGGCCGCAGCGCAGCCGGACGCGGCCGCGCTGCTGGTCTGCGAGGACGGGCGCATCGTCCGCACACCAAACTTTCCGACGTTACAGACCGTTTGAGATACAGAACCGCTTTCAGACACAAGCCATGACACAATCTGCCACACCACGCCCTGCGCCGGCGCGGGGCGCATCGCCGGGGTTACGCTCCGGCATTGACCTGGACGCTCGCTCGGATACGCCGGTTGTCCTGCTGATGCTGCTGATCGCAGCGGCTGTCGGCGCGGCCCTGGCCGTTGTGCTGCTGCCGCAGTATCTGCCGGCGTTGGCGCAGTCGGCCGCCGGCGAGTCGCCCAAGGCGTATTGGTTTTTGTCGCGCGGCAGCGGCTTTGTGGCGTTCGGCCTGCTCTGGCTGTCCACAGCCTTTGGGCTGCTGATGACAGGCAAGCTGGCGCGCAACTGGCCGGGCCACCTGGTGGCCTTTGAGCTACATCAATTCATCAGCCTGCTGGCGCTGGCTTTCGCGTTGTTCCACGCGCTGATTTTGCTGGGCGACCGCTACATCGGCTACACGCTGCAACAGGTGCTGACGCCGTTTGGCAGCCAAAGCTATCGGCCACTGGAGGTCGGACTGGGCCAGATAGGGTTTTATCTGGCCGCGCTGGTGACGTTCACCTTTTACGTGCGCCGGCTGATCTCGCAACGCGCGTGGCGCCTCATCCACTACCTCAGCTTTGCCGTGTTCCTGATGACGTTGTGGCACGGTCTGAGCAGCGGGACGGACAGCGGCGAGCGCTGGGCGCAGGCGCTGTACTGGGGCGCGGGTGGCAGCGTGTTGTTCCTCACGTTCTATCGCATACTCAGCGCGCGGGTGAAGATCGAGCCGGCCGCAAAGTCGGGCGCTTAAGGCAGGCCGGCCCCGCTCTGCCAGCGGAAGCGCGCCGGCACGCCAGGCAATGCCGAGCGATCCTCCTGGAACATGGCATGTGGCTTGCCGCGATACAGATCCGTCCCGGCGATGCGCAACAGGGTGCCGTTGATGAAGCCGGCCCAATGGGCAGCGTCCCGGCGTCGCGTGTACACCAGATGCGCATCGCTCTCGATCTCGCCATAGCGGGCCAGACCTTGCGCGGCCAGATAGCGCGGGCGCACGTCGTCGGGAATGAGGCCGGCGTTCAGATCATTCAAGACTGCCAGCGTGCGTGTCTCACCCTGTCCCGACAGTCGGACGGCAACGCCCCGGCCGGCCGGCTCGCTCTCAATCACCTCGACGCCAAACGCCGGCTTCTCGCTGCGCGGATGCGCCCACAGCACACTGACCAGATTGACCCACGCGCCGGCCGGCATATCGCCCGACCAGGCGCCGGCAATCATCTGTTCCTGCTGAAAGCTGCGACGCCCTCGCTCGACGACCATTTGCAGCGCCGGCTGCGGAAAGCCAATCCACAAGGCGCGATGGTCGCGGTTGCGCCAGCCCTGAATCTCTGAGATGCGGCTGTCGCACCAGTTTGCGCCGCGCTCCGATACGTCCGTCGTCCACCACAGCGCTGCCAGCGTGCGCACGCCGGCGCTCAGGGCACAGGCGCTGTCGATCACCACAAAGCAATCCAGATCGGCAAAGAAGCACACGGTGCGATCCCACAACAGATCGCGCACTGCGTCGTGGACGCGCGTGCGGCTGATCTCGGCATCGCCCAGCCGCGTCCAGTACAACCGTTCGGTGCGCACAGGGTGATAGTGGCCGTTGTCTCGCATGGAATCCAGCAGCCCGCTCGATGCAGCCCACTGCCCGTCGCGCCAGATCAGCCGGTTGTGATAAATGTCGGCACGGTAGATGCCGTCGGGCGGACTTTCGCGGTATCCGCCATCGTGCAACAGAACGGCCCCATCGCTCACCAGCATCACAAAGCTGTTTTCATCCGCGTGGCCGTGGTGCATCTTCTCGGCCGACACGGCCAGCGTGCCGCGCAGATAATCGCGGTCGATGCGGCCATAGTCGCCTTCGTCCCGATAGTTCAGGCAGGCATACGTGTCGCGCTCGCCCCAGCCGGTGCGAAAGACGATCTTTTTGGCCACCAGATCATCCAGCGCGTCGGGCGTAAGGCCGGGCGGTTGCGCCGGCACTGATTCATCACACCATTGCCAGGCCAGCATCAGCGGGCCGGCCATGCTCAGCGTCGGCGGCTGATCGGCCACCGCCTGCCACAGTCGATTCGCTGCCCAGCGCAAAGACGCATCGTGGTGCGCAGCCGCGCCCCATTCAAAGCAGGACAGCCACTCTAACTGATTGCTCATCCAGTGGCTGTCGCCGAAGTCGGGCAGCGTGCCGATGGGCGTCACCATCTGAGCCATGGCGCGCAGATGGGCATGGAATGTCACATGCGTGCGCAGGTCGTCGCGACCACGCGCCTCGCCATACACGATCGAAGCGCGCATCCAGATCGGCTGATAGAGCATGGCATCTTCGATGCTCCAGCGGCCCCAGCTCGCCTCGGCCAGTTCGTCGGCCATCTGCAACCACCAGCCGGCTTCGGGATGATCGGCGAACACGCGCGCTGCCAGCGCCAGATTGGCGGCCCGCAGCATGGCGCGGTTGTGCGCGCCCCATTCGGGAAAGCGCAACAAGGGGCGCAGGCTATCCGCTACGATCCCTGCCAGCGCGGACCAGTCCGCTGCGCTCACGCGATCACGGATACGCGCGCAGGCCGGGATGAACACGATGGGTTGGAACATGGGGTCGAGCGGCGGGACGCCGTCTTCGTATTCGGGGCGCGCGGCGATCACGTCGAGCGGCATGACCGATGTCCACGCGCGATAGCGCAACAAGATGTCGCGGGCCAGTTGCGCGAGCGCCGGCTGCCGATCCTGCTCATACAAGAAGGCCGCCACGCCCGCGAGCGCCAGCGGCCATGCAGGCGCAACATAGCCGAACAGCGCATTGCGCGGATCGAACTGTGTGCGCCAGCGTTCCACCTCTTGTTCGAGCCGGTCTTTGTCTGCGGCGAACCCGCGCCGGATGCAGTCAAGATACATAGCGCGGGTGGATGTCGCCTGACCTGAGCGTGAAACTGGGTTGAGCATATCTGGCATTGTAGTCGCCAGATGCGCGGGGCGCATTTCCCAGCAGGGGCAATCCGCCGATTTGCGCGGCGGATGAATCTGCGGGCAACATGCCCCGGCAAAGAAATGCATCTGATGCAGCCCCAGACCACCTGGACTGTTAAAATCTGCGCTTCAGTCCAGCAACCCCGACGCAACAACATTCTTTCCGGAGGACAAAGCGAGGAAATAATGCTACACCTTGAAAGGGCCACTCTCATCAGGGCACTGATCACAGCAGCCATAGTGCTATCCGCGTGCGGCGCAGATACGCCGGCTGAACCAGCGGAGACATCGCCACCAACACCAGTTCAGACGACCACAATCGACACCTCAGACGAAAGCCGTGTTGAATCACGTAACGAGCCGGCCCAACCCGCGCCGGAACAGGAAATCAAATCTGCGAGCCAGCCATCGGATGACACGCCGCCGCAGGCACAGAGCCTTGAACTGACCGAAGGATATGTGGCCGATCTGGGTTTTCGCCCGGACCAGCATGGCTTCAGCTTTGAGAATTACGGAGCAGAGAAGCCGGTGACGAATCTGACACCGGTTGAGATACGGCGGTTGTTCGGGGATCAGGTCTGCGCGCGCATCACAGGCGACACGTGCGTGTTGACGCCGCCGGCCAAACAATGGATGGAGCAAGCGAACGAAGCTATGTCTGGAGGGCACTGCGAGGGCATGGCCGTCTTGAGCCTGTTGCTGTACGCTGGCCAGAAAGAGCCGCAGGAGTTCGGCGCAGACAGCACTCCCGACTTGCAGCTTGAGGATAATGAAGCGCTCCAACGCGAGATCGCTTATTGGTTTGTCACCCAGATCACCGAGCCGGCCAGCAGCCAGATCATTAAAGGCAGACCCGGCGAGATCCTCGAGGTGCTGAAGGAAGCGTATCAGCCAGGCAACCCCCAGGACACCTTCACCATCGGCATCTACAAGCCGGATCACAGCGGCGGCCACGCAGTGACAGCCTATGGACTGGTCGACAAGGGCGACGGCGTGTACTGGATCATGGTGTACGACAACAACTATCCGGGCCAGGATCGGTATATCGCAGTGGACACCAACAGCGACACCTGGCAGTATGAAGCCGCCGTCAATCCAAATGTCGAGTCCGAATTGTATGAGGGCGACGCCGACACACAAACACTGGAGATCGTCCCATCGACACCCCGGCTCGAAAGACAGGTTTGCCCGTTCTGCAACGGAGCAGAAGGCAAAGGCGGGCAGGCTCTGGCTCAGGCCACACAGCGTTACAACGAAGTCTGGATGGAGGGCGGGGCCGACCTGCTCATCGTCGATCAGCAGGGGCGCAGACTGGGGCGCCAGGGTGGGCAGTTCCATCGCGAGATTCCGAAGGCGCAGGTCACTCTTTTCAAGGGCGGTCTCTACGCCCAGGACGTGCCACCGATGTACCAGTTACCGGTTGGCATGGCCTTTACCGCTGTGATCGACGGCGATCGTGTCGCTGATCCAGATCAGCCGGTCGATCTCATCATGATCGGGCCGGGTTACTATATCGGCGTCGAATCCATCACGATTGATCCCGGCGAAAAGGACACGCTGACCCTGAGCGGTGATGGGCGCAAAATGACGTACAAAACGGACTACGCGGAATCGCCCACCATCGTCATCGGCCTGGAGCGGACGACTGCCGACTTCGAGTTGGAACTGCAGGGCACTGACATCAAGCCCGGCACAGAGATCGTGGTGGAAGTCGATCCTGTCAAGGGCGCCATGACGCTCTACACCGTTTCTGATGAGCCGTCGAAATTCAGACTGGCCATGTCGCGCATCACAGACGAAGATGATGAAACCTTCGAAGGCGACGACATTGACCTGGATCCAAATGATCGTCTCACGTTTGTGTTTGGGGAGTGGGATGGCAAGGGCAAAAGCCTGAAGGTCTTATACGATGCCGGCGGCGACGGCATGATTGATGAAGAACTGGACATGGCCGATCAGCGTTAGTCGGGTTGTGAGCATGTTGGCGCAATGAGACAAATCGAAGCCGGCCGCACTCGGATGTCGGGCTTCTCGGAGAAGTCCGACATCTATTGGGATAGACACCACCTGGCCGGCTTCGGCTCTCATTCCCGCGCAAGCAGTTACCGTTCCGTATAATCCTTCCTCATGCCCGAACCCACAATCAAGACCACCGTGCTCGGCAGCTACCCCGTTCCGTCATGGCTGGCGGCCATGCCTTCAACACCCAATCTGCGCGATGCGTTGCTGACAGTCATCAAAACGCAGGAGCTGGCCGGCCTGGACGTAATCAGCGACGGCGAGCTATCACGCTTCGACGTGAACCACCCCGATACGAACGGCATGATCGAGTACTTCATCCGGCCATTGGATGGTGTGCGCGCGCGCCTGAGCCGTAGCGAGCTGGCCGAGTTTCGCGCTCAACCCGGCATGTCGTTCCGCGCGCAGCCGGCCGGCGTCGTTTACGCAGGCATTGGCGAAGGCACGCTCAATCTGCCAGCAGCCTGGGAGCTGGCCCGTCCACTCGCCAGCCGGCCCCTTAAGTTCACCCTCACCTCGCCGTATATGCTGGCCAAGACACTGCTGGACCGGCACTACCACGACCTGCGCTCATTAGCCCACGCCATCGCCGATGTACTGCGCCAGCAACTGGCCGACATCGATGCGCCGGTCGTGCAGATCGACGAGGCCAACCTGACCGGCCATCCCGAAGATGCGACCTGGGCGCACGAGCCGATCAACCGCGTGCTCAGCGCCGCGCGTGGCGAACGCGCCGTGCACTTATGCTTCGGCAACTACGGCGGCCAGTCAATCCAAAAGGGCTTCTGGCGCGATCTGTTGCCATTCCTCAACCGGCTGGAGGTCGATCATCTGGCGTTGGAGTTTGCGCGCCGAGGCTACGACGAGTTGGAGGTTTTCCGCGACCTGCGCGCTGACATTGCGCTCGGCATCGGCGTCATCGACATCAAAGATAACGTCGTCGAGGCGCCAGAATTGGTTGCCCGGCGCATCGAACACGCCGCGCGGGTGCTGGGCGAGTCGCGCATTCGCTGGGTCCATCCCGATTGCGGATTCTGGATGCTGCCACGCTCGGTGGCCGATCGAAAGATGGTTGCGCTGGTCAAGGGACGTGATCTTTACCTGGGCAGGCCGTCACAGCATGAGTAAAACCACACCCCCTGGCGAGCGCGCCCGCCGGCCCATCGCCGCCACGCTCGCATATTACGCCGGCTTCATCGCGCTCGGCCTGACCACCGCCTCGCTTGGTCCCACCCTGCCCGGCCTGGCCGAGCAAACGCAGACCCGCCTGGGCGAGATCAGCTTTCTGTTCACGGCGCGCTCATTCGGCTATCTGCTTGGCTCGTTGCTCAGTGGCCGGCTGTACGACCGGTTTCGCGGCCACCCCTTGCTGGCCTTCGGTCTGATCGGCATGGCCGGCGTGCTGGCCGCTGTGCCGCTGATGCCGCTGGTGGTTCTGCTGGCGGCCATCCTGTTCCTGGTTGGCGCAGCCGAAGGGTTCGTTGATGTGGGCACCAACACGCTCATCGTGTGGGTGCACCGCGAGAAAATCGGCCCTTTCATGAACGGCCTGCACTTCTTCTTCGGCGTCGGGGCTTTTCTGTCGCCGTTGCTGGTCGCGCAGATCGTGCTGATGAGCGGCGGCATCGCCGGCGCATACTGGGCGCTGGCCCTACTCATTGTGCCGGTGGCAATCAACATCGCGCGCCTGCCCAGCCCGCCCATCCTGCGGGCGCGCGCCGCCAATGGCGAGCGCGAGCGGGTTCAATACGGCCTGGTGGCGCTGATTGCGCTGTTCTTCTTCCTGTATGTAGGCGCCGAGGTGGGATTCGCCGGCTGGATCTTCACCTACGTCACGCGGCGCGGGCTGGCCGATGAAACGACGGCCGCCCTCATCAATTCGATCTTCTGGGGCGCGCTGACGCTGGGCCGGCTGGCCTCCATCCCGATCGCGATGCGATTTAGCGCGCGGACACTGCTGGCCGTCGATCTGGCCGGCGCGGCCACCAGCGCGGCGATCATGGTGTTGCTGCCAGACTCGATGCCGGCGCTGTGGGCCGGCGCGTTCGGACTGGGGCTGTCGATGGCCTCCATCTTCCCGACCATGCTCTCCCTGGCCGGCGCGCGCATGACCATGACCGGCAACATCAACAGCATCTTCTTCGCCGCGTCGAGCGCCGGCGGCATGTCCGTGCCGTGGGTGATCGGGCAGTTGTTCGAGCGCGTCAGCCCCCAGGTGCTGATGTGGGCCATCCTGTTGAGCATGCTCCTGTCGAGCGCGGCCTTCATCGCGCTCGAACGGTACTCGACGCGGCGCAGGCTGACGCCGGCGCAACAGGTATAATCGCCGGCTGTAACCAGACCCGGAACGAGCGTTGCGCCAGGCTGCGCCACACGCGGAGTCTGGCATCCTCTATTTCACGGGCGATCACCATGAATGACACGAATCACAAGTACGACATCGACACACCATTTTCGGTCGGCGCAGAGGCCAAAGAAGCCTTCTGGCGCGATGGCTTTATCAAGCTGAAGAACGTTCTGTCGCCGGAAGCGATCCAGTTCTACGGCCCGGAAATCTCGCGCAAGGTGCTCGAGTTGAACACCATGCACCTGCCCATGGCCGAGCGCACGAGTTACCAGAAAGCGTTCCTGAAGATCATGAACCTCTGGCAACAGGGCGGCGCGATCCGAGAGTTTGTGTTCAGCCAGCGGTTGGCCGGCATCGCCGCGCAACTGCTGGGCGTTTCCAGCGTGCGCCTGTATCACGACCAGGCTTTCTACAAAGAGCCGGGCGGCGGTATGACTCCCTGGCGCGCCGACGGCTACGACTGGCCTCTGGCCGGCGACAAGGTATGCACAGCCTGGATTCCCTTGCAGCAAACCTCGTTGGACATGGGACCGCTGGCATTCGCCGCCGGCAGCCATCGCTTCGTCTACACGCACGATCAGGGGTGGGACGCAGAAACCCAGGCCCGCATCGAAGCCACCATGCGTGAAAACGGCTTCCCCCTCGTGGAGACTCCCTACGATCTCGGCGAAGTCAGCTTTCACCTGGGCGGCACGTTCCACTATGCGCGCGGCAACGAAACCAGCGAGACCCGCGCCGCCATGAGCATCATCTACATGGATGCAGAGATGCGCCTCAAAGCGCCGGAAAACGCGTACCAGCAAATCAACTGGTACACCTGGTTCCCGGGCGCGAAGATCGGCGAGGTCATCGCCACACCGCTGAATCCGGTGCTTTATCCCAGAGACAACTGAGATATGGATCGGTTGAATGAACCACGAAGAAACGAAGCACACGAAGCGGCCGGGACATCGACTGGCTTTCTTCGTGACCTTCGCTTCTTTGTGGTTCAATTCCCCTTCTTGAGGATGAGTTCGAACCGGCTGCCCCTGCCCGGCTCGCTTGTCACACTCACCCGGCCATCGTGCGCCTGGGCGATGCTCTTCACGATGGCCAGACCCAGCCCGCTGCCTTCGCCGCGCGCGGCGCGGCTGCGATAAAAGCGATCGAAAATGCGAGGCAGGTCCGCCGGCTCGATGCCGGGGCCTGTGTCCTGCACGACGAACACCGCCATTTCGTCGCGGGCTTCCAGCGCGACATCCACACGCCCGCCTTCTGGCGTGAACTTCAGCCCGTTGTCAATCAGGTTGCTCAGCGCCATCTCGACTCGCGCCCGGTCGCAGCGCACCTTGAGTGGGTCTCCCGGCGTGCTCAGGCTCAGCGTCACGCGCTTCTCGGCGGCAACCGGCTTAAACACGGCCACAACCGCCTGGGCAATCTCGCGCGCATCGTGATCGCCCCATTCCAGTTGCGCCAGGCCGGCATCGAGCCGCGACAAATTCAGCAGATTACTGGTAATCCACTCCAGTCGCTCGATTTGCCGCTGGCTCTCAGCGAGGAACTCCGCGCGCGCAACGGCGTCCTCGGCCGCCGGCCCTTGCATGAGTTCGTTGAACGACTTGAGCGCCGTGATCGGCGTGCGCAGTTCGTGGGATGCGTCGGCCACGAAACGTCGCAGCGTGTCGCGCTCTGCTTCCAGCTCGGCAAAGCTGCGCTGAAGCTGATCGGCCATGCGGTCGAATTGCGCGCCGAGCTGGCCGATCTCGTCGCGCGTCGTCACGCCGGCGCGCGCGCTGAGGTCACCCTTGCTCATGCGGTCGGCAGCGGCCGCAAGAGATTTGAGCGGGGAGGTCACGCTCCGCCCAATGAATAGACCTGCCAGCCCGGCTACAAGCGTCGCGCCGGCCCCGGCGAATAGCAGCGCCTGCGCTGTGGTATCAAGCGCCTCACTGCCAAAATCGGGCGGCTCACTCAGTTCCACATAGCCGGCCAGCTGGCTGCTGTCGCCGATCGGCAAGCGCACGACGAGATCGGAGCGCCGCGTTTGCTCACCCTGTTCCGGCTTCAACCTTTCCAACTCCGCGCGCGTCAACAGCTCGATGACGAAGCGGCTGCCCCACGCGTTTTCGACTCGCCGAACGATCAGGAAACTGGCGCCGGCAGGCAACTCGCCGACCGAAGACCATTCCACTGGCTGCGCCCGGTTCATCAGCACCGACAGCACGATGGGGCGATTTCCATCGCCTGCCAGCACTTCGCCGGTTGGATCAGGTGGCAGGATCCAGACCATGTCGTTCTCTGCATCGTGCGGCCCCGAGTCAGCCAGCACACGTTCGCGGGCATCCAGAATCCGCACACGCACGTTGCCGGCAAATGCTGACGTGTGCGCCAGTTGGCGCAATGCATAGGTGTTGGCGCGTGTGCCCATCAATGCCGCGGCCTGCCGCGCGACAGCCTGGGCATTCGCGGTCAGGTAATTGACCTCCTGCTGCTCGATGTGCCGTTGAATGAGCGACAATGCCAGCGCAGCCAACAGTCCAACGGCCAACACCGTCAGCAGCATGTAACTGGCAACCAGACGCCACCGAATCGATCGCACACCCATAGGACTGAGTGTCGAGCGATGAGTGCTGAGTGGCGAGTGCTGAGTCATGAGTGCCGAGTCATGAGTGCTGAGTCATGAGTGCTGAGCGATGAGCGTCACACCCTGAATCTGCCATCTGTGTTCTGAGTTCTGCGCTCCATTTCAGGGAAACGGCCCTCTCCCCACTGGCGGGGAGAGGGCATCCTGAGGGGGAGAGCATGGATGCAACTATCTTGTTTGAGAACGGCCTACAAACTCTCGCCAAGCGGCGGTCGCTGTTCGGCCGGCCACTGTGGCAGATTATCGAACAAGCCGGGCAGCATCTTAAAAAGATCATCGGGCAACGTCCAGCCACTCTGATCGTCTTCGCCGGCCGGCGCAATGCGCGGCCGGGCAGCCAGCGAGACGCCCAGATATGCCGCGCCCTTCTTGTCGGGATGTTCGCCCAGGGTCACAGACACCTTGAGCGTCTCGTTGCTACGGTTCACTTCGAGCGTGATGGTGTCGCCCGGCTTGCTCTGGCCAATCGCATACACCAGCGCGCGAGGATCATCCATGCCGGCGCCGTCCAGACTGAGGATCACGTCGTCCACCTTCAGGCCGGCGGCGGCTGCGGGGCTGCCGGTCACGACACTTCGCACCACAATCTCAGTTGACACCGGCGCGCGCGGTAGACGCGGCATGGGTGGCAGGATGCGCCGGCTCCACATCGGCCCGGCGAACGTATATTGCACACCCAGATACGCTTTGCTTGCATCAGCGGGATTCGCGCCCAGTGTGACCGTCACGGTGCGGGGCTGCTGATTCTGCCCAAGCACCTCCAGCGTCACGCGGTCGCCCGGCTTGTATTGACCGATCAGCGCAGCCAGCGTGTTGGACATATCGACGGTCACGCCATTGACGGCGCTAATCACGTCGCCGGCCACCAGACCGGCTTTGGCAGCCGGCGTGTCGGTCAACACTTCGACAATCATTGCGCCGGGGCCAACCCGCACGCCGGTCACAATCTTGCGCGCCTCAACGCCAGGCTTGATTTCCAATCGCGGCGCGCCGGGCAGCGTCTTGTCAATACCCCTGGCATCGGCAGCCAGTGACACGCCCAGATAAGCCCCGCCATTCTGATCACCCAACGTCACGCGAAAGGCGCGTGTCTCATCACCGCGCAGCACTGAGACACTCACTACATCGCCGGGCTTTCGATCAGCCAGGAAGGCTGCCACATCCGACACCGAATTCACTTCTGTGTCGGCCAACTTAACGACGATGTCACCCCGGCGCAGGCCGGCCCGCGCCGCCGGGCCATCGGCCTCGACACGAACAATCAACACGCCCTTCTCATTACTATCACGCTGACTCAACACCGCCGCCGGCGCCGCTGCCTGCGCGACAGTCGCGCCAGACACAACGATGCCGACAATCGCCAGAGCCAGCGCCACCGCACTTGCAAGGGCAATCGCTGCGATTCGCTTCGTTTTCATACCTTGTTTCGACCTCCACACTGTCAACATGGCTCAATCTAACGCCATGATCGCCAAACATGGTAGAGGCTTAGGATTGCGCGGGGATTGCGCGCCGATTAAGATGTCGCAACATTCCCCACCCGGGACCCCGCCGGCGCCCACACGCAACACCCAGTACGCAATACGCACCACGCAATACACACCATGCACCACGGCTGTCACGGCTTGAATCGATACCCGACGCCACGCGCAGTGAGGATATGCTGTGGCGCGGCCGGGTTCTCTTCGAGCTTTTCGCGCAGATGCCGGACGTGCACATCGATCGTCCGGTCATCTTCGATGTCGCTGGCATAGCCCCATACCGCTTCGACCAGAGCTTCGCGGCTGATGGGACGTTCGGCATTGGCGATGAGGTGCTTAAGCAGGCGAAACTCGGTTGGTGTCAGATTAGCCGGCCGGCCATCTCGAAACACCAGCAGCCGGTCCCAATCCACCTCGATCGCGCCAAAGCGGGTGCGCCCGGCGATGGCCGTGTTAGCCAGTTCGCCATAGGCACGGCGCAACTGCGCGCGCAGGCGCGTAATGACCTCGCGCACCGAAAACGGTTTCACGACATAGTCATCTGCGCCCAGTTCCAGACCCACGATCTTGTCGACTTCATCATCGCGCGCGGTCAGCATGATGATGGGCAGGCGCAAGCCTTCGGCGCGCATCTGCCGGCACACATCGAATCCGCTCATGCCGGGCAGGCGAATGTCCAACAGGACAGCCCGCGCCTCGCCCTGGCGCGCCACTTCCAGCGCCTGGCGCCCGTTGTCAACCCAGACCGGCTCGAACCCCTCCGCTTTAAGCGCATAGGTCAACCCGCGCGCCACGGCAGGCTCATCTTCGACAACAAGAATATGTTCTCCGGCCATCAGATAGAAGTATATGCGGCGCGTGCAGCGTGCCGGGCCAGCCCCTGGATTTGCCCTGTCAGCTCGGCCGGCCGGCCCACTTCATGCCGATGCGCCATCGAGCTACGCAATTCCCACCTGTAGGGCAAGCCGCTGGCTTGCCCCGCTGGCTTGCCCCGCTGGCTTGCCCCGCCAACTCATCCCACCGGCCCACTTCATGCCGATGCGCCATCGAGCCACATGATTTCCGGGTCAAGCGGATAAACCGGGCGGCGCACCTTGCGATAGCAAAATCGGCTGAGGTTTGAAGCGCACAAGCCGGGTGTGTCCACCTCGTAAATTTCAGCAGCGATCGACGCATATGCACCACGAAAGGCAACAGCCGACTTGGCGACCAGAATGTGCATGGCCTCGGGCGTAATGCCCTGGCTGCGCCACTGCGCCAGATCACCCGGCGGTGTTTTGATCTGGGTGAGCAGGACGAGTACGCCGTCGCAGCGTAGCAGCGCACAGCGGCCCATGTTCACCTCGCGCCCATACAACTGCGCGAAGTGATCGTGGCCCTCGATCGTGTAGCGACCATCGGTCAGACGCTCCACGCGCCCACGCACCCACACCGGTTCGCCATGCAATCCATCATGCTTGCCACCAACCAACGTCTCCAGCGTGGCGCCTTCCCCCGCCGCCAGCGCTTGCGCCACCGCCTGTGGATCAGCGATGATAACGGCAGCTTCTTGCGCGCCGGCCTCGAGCAGCGCGCGCAGCAGTACCGTGCCATCGCCTGGGCTGCCGCCGCCAATGTTGTCGCCCACATCGGCCAGTACCACCGGCCCGTGCGGAGCCGCGAGCGCGCGCCGCACTGCTTCGTCTGCCGGCAGGCCGGCGTATGCGCCCGCTTCACGATGCGCCCACAGGATGCGCGCCACCTCATTCGCATGCGCGCGCGCCAGCGTTGTGTCACCATCCGTAGTCACGATAACGCTGGGGCCGGTGAATGGCGTATCGGCATACGCAAAGCCGCCCATCACGCTGACATTGACCACGCGCGGGTCGCGCTCCATGACCTGCGCCCGCTCATGCGCCGGCTGCAAGGGCGGCCGCGCCGTCCACGTAGTCAGCGCGCTGAGCAGCATGGGTGGTCGGGCCAGCGCCGATGCAAGGCGCGCCCCATCGTCCAGCATTCGACGCAAGATCGAGACAGCTTCCAGACCGCGCTCGTATGTGTCAAGGTGCGGGTTCTGATCGAAAGCCACTAACGCGTTGGCATGGACGACCATGGCCGGGCTGACGTTGCCGTGCATATCCAGCGTGCAGACGATGGGACACGCCGGCCCCACCACCGCGCGCACATGGTTGAGGATGTCGCCTTCGCAGTCGTCCTGCTGTTCCGCGACCATCGCGCCATGCAGAATGAGAAGCACACCATCTACCGGCAACACCGCCCTCAGCCGGGCAAGTAGATTGCTCAGAAGCGTGTCATAGGCATCCTGCGTCACCATACCGCTGGGCATGGCTGCCGCATAGAGCAACGGCACGGGCTGGTAGCCCACGCGGATCAATCCCTCGATCGCGCCGCCCATGCTGGTGGGCGTGTCACGCATGCGAGTCAGGATGGCCTGACCTTCGCACAAGGTCTGCTGCGCGAAGGCAGCCAGGTCGGCGCGCGCCGGCGCAAACGTATGGGTCTCGTGAACGATGCCACCGAGGGCGATTCTTCTGGGCAGGCGGTGTGACATGGCGCAGACTCCAGAAGCGCGCGTTGTTTCGGCGTCGACTACGCTGTCGAACCGCCACCCAGTTCACGATATACCGACGACAGATCCTCGAGCTTGCTGTTGCTCTCGTTGAGGTCGGACAGCAATTGCTCGGCGCGCCGGGTGTCTCTGGCCAACTCGACCTGCACCATATTCATGGGCACGGCGGCCAACCTGTCGAGCGACTGATTGATCCCTGCCAGCAAGTCGTTCTCCAGCGCCGTGATCTGCTGAATGGTCTCGCGGCCCTGATCGGTCTTTGGGTCGGCTGTGCGCTTGATGCGCCGCAAGCGGGCCAGTCGCCACAGGGCGCCGGCGATGTTGGCCGGCACAGCCTCGGCCTGTTGGACCAATAGCGTGCGCTGCGTTTCCGGCGTCGCGCCGTGGCGCACAGCAGCGAGCACTTCGCCGGCGAGTTTGACAGCCCGCTTCACCAGCAAGCGTTCTTCGGTGCTGACCCCCAGTTGTGGCACCAGGTGAATTGCCGGCTTGCCGATCCATTTGCGAATGCGCGTGAGGGTCGCGGCGTGCCATGCTGTGAACCCGCCGGGTTGATCGGCGGCCAGATAAGCATCGTCTCGAAGCACGTCAGCCACTGCCAGCAGCGCGAGGAGGAGGGCCGGCGCTGCCAGCAACAACCAGCCCGCCTGTGTGACAACCAGGTAGGCCAGGAAGCTCATGCCGGCGCACACCCCGATCAGCGCGAGAATGGCGCAACCCGCGCCACCTTTGTCTTGCATGTGAAATCACTCCCAGATCAGGCCCGGAGATCACCCGGCCCGCACCTGCATTGTACTGTCGCACTTCGCACAGATGTTGGATTGGGCTGCCGTTTCGATCGTCCTCACTGCCTGCGCCCCATCTCATTCAGTGCTGCCGGCCGGCGCCGCAGCATTGCTTTCGCCTCATATCTCAAGCGTCAGACAGCTATCTGGCCGAATACCCTGCCAACCCTGATGATTCAGGGGATTGCGCGCGTCCAGTAGACTAACCGGCAGGAGTCAAGCCATGTGGCATACCTTGCTGAGTCTCTTTAAGATGATGGTTGGCTGCCAGATCGTTTTCGGCGCCTAATTGTGGGCGTTTCCGCAGGAATGGCTGCCAATGCTCGCGCTATGGATCACCCGCGATCTTGCCGTCACTGATTGCCTGACCAAGCCAGTCACCCGATCGGCTTCAGAGGGGTAAAATCTCATCAAGCCGATTGCCGTCTCATTTATGCACTCTCACCTGTTGACCAAACGCGAGCGCGTCATGCGCGCCATCAGGTTCCAGGAAACCGACCGCACCCCCGTTTACGACATCCTGCAAAACGACGCGGTGATTGAGCACTACGCCGGCCAGCGCCTGACCGTCGAGAACGGCCTGAGCGTGAAAGGGCTTGCCATTGGACGCACGCTCGACGCGACACGTATGCCAGAGGGGCCGGCTGAACCCGGCATCGAACGCGGGGAGAACGGCGTCGTCATCCAGCGCGAGCGGTGGACTTCGTGGATCATCGAGCGCCCCTTCCATGATGTGCCCGCGCTGATCGAGTGGATCAAGGGCGAGATTCAGCGCAGTCAGTCTGCTGTCTTTGATAGCGCCTATGCGAAGCACTTTCACGACCAGTTGCGGGAGCGCATGGCCCTTTCGGCTGCCGGCGACCCCACCGGCCGCAACGACCCAACCGTGATGATCGTCGAAAGCGGCGTCGGCCTGACCGAGATGTACTGGCTGGCCGGCATGGAGTTGTTCTCTTACCTCATCGCCGAAGCGCCAGACTGGGTGGAGGAATGGCTGGACGCGCGGCACCGCGCCGAGTTGCGCCGGGTGGCCTGCATTGCCGATCCCGCCCTCATCCCTATCGCACTGACCTACGACGACATCGCCTACAAGAGTGCCCCGCTGTTTTCGCCGGCCTGGCTGCGCCGGCTGTGGCTGCCCCGCCTCAAACAACTCACCGACGCCTGGCACGAACGTGGCGCTGTATGCCTTTTCCATTCCGATGGCAATCTGTGGCCGGTGATGGACGATTTGGTCGCAGCCGGCATCGACGGGCTGAACCCGCTGGAAGTGCTGGCCGGCATGACGGTGCGCGCCGTGCGCGAGCGATACCCTCGCCTCTTCCTGACTGGCGGGGTGGATGTCAGCCAGCTCCTGACCAACGGCACGCCGGAGGAAGTGCGCGCCGTGTGCGCGCAGAACATCCGCGACGCCGGCGGCCGGGGCTATCTGCTCGGTTCCAGCACGGAATTACATTGGGATGTCAAACTGGAGAATGCCATCGCCATGTTCGAGACGGCGTGGGAAGCCGGCGCGTTTCCAGACCAGCCTTGACACATTCGCTGCCTTCAGCGCGCGCCACACAGGCCTCGTATACTTGGCGGGAGAAGTCATGCAGCATCGTCATCTCAACTATTCCAACTACACGCTGGCGGCCATCGACGACATCATCGAGCGCGGCGCCCTGACAGATTGGGTCGAGCTGGCGCAGGCAGTCCTGCGAGACGACACCGGTCGCCTGCGCGAGAAGGTGCTGCGCGTCTGCCGTGCGCGAGTTAACGATGATCCGCAAGCCTATCGCGTTTGGCAGTTGCTGGCCGAACGCCATGAAGCCGTGTCATGACAAACTCCGCGCCTGAGTGGGATCGCATCATCTCTGCCGCCTGTCACTTGCAACAGATCTTGCCCGAAGCCGTGCTTGTGGGCGGCGCCAGCGCCGCTGTGCATGCCGGGCGCCGCATCTCGCTGGACGCCGATCCCACATTGACCAATCTGCGCGAGCGGTTCGACGATGTTGTCGCGCAGCTTGAGTCTGTGGCTGGCCGGAAGACGGCTCGCGTTAACCGACCAGTGTTGATCCTGGGCAGCCTCGACGGCATTCAGACCGGCATCAGGCAACTCATTCGCGCCAGACCGCTCGAAACCCAAGTCGTCCAGACAGATTACGGAGCGCTGACCGTCCCGACGCCGGGCGAAATTCTGCGCATCAAGGCTGTGCTGATCCTGCGTCGAAACGCAACGCGCGACTATTTGGACTTCGCGGCGTTGTCTGCGCATCTGGGCGAAGCCCAGGCATGCGCCGCGCTGCTCGATCTCGATGCGCTTTATCCGCAAGACACTGGTGAAAGTGTTCTTCAGCAACTCATCAAACAACTGGCGGCGCCCATGCCATACGATCTCGATGACATCGATCTCAGGGAATACAAGGGGCTTGCGGAAGCCTGGCAGGACTGGGCGGCAGTGACGAAGCAGTGCGAGCGCATGTCGGTCGCGCTGCTGCTGAAATGCGCTCAGGGTTAAATCGGCCCCATGAACCTGTACTTTGTGCGGCACGGCCAGTCTGCCAACAACGCCGCCTGGGATGCCACCAGCAACAGCAATAATCGGGTCGAAGACCCCGAACTGACCGACATCGGGCAGCAACAGGCGCGCTATGTGGCGCAGTTCCTGGCGCAAGCGGCCCCCAATGCGAATACCGCCGGACGGGATCATCAGAACCGGCGCGGCTTCGCCATCACGCATGTGTACACCAGCCTGATGACGCGCGCCGTCGCCACCGCCTATGCCATCGCCGGCGCGCTGGGCCTGCCCCTCATCGCCTGGGAAGATTGGCACGAAGCCGGCGGCATCTACCTGGACGACCCCATCACCGGCAAGAAAACCGGCCTGCCCGGCAAGCCGCGCAGCTACTTCGAGCGCCATTACCCCGGCATCATCCTGCCCGACCGCCTCGACGAAGCCGGCTGGTGGAACCGCCCCTATGAAGACGATGCCGCGTGCCGCCAACGCGCCCGCCGCGCGCTGGCCGACCTGTTGGCTCGACACGGCAACACCCACGACAACGTCGTCGTCGTCAGCCACGGCGAATTCTTCAACCTCTTCATGGCCGAGGTGTTGAAAAGCCAGAGTATCAACGGCTGGTGGTTCGTGCTGAACAACGCATCGGTCAGCCGGCTGCGCTTCGAGAACGAGCAGGAAACGGGCATCGTTTACCTCAACCGCGTCGATTTCCTGCCCGACGCGCTGATCACGTAGGGCCTGTCCCGATAGGGCTGGCAGCGATCTCCCACGCCCCACATACCACCGCCGGCTCGATCACCGCCTGCGGCGCAACCAAGCGCACGTACTCCGCCAGCCGCTCCAGGTGTCGCCGTACCTGCATCTCGCTGATGCCGGCCGGCGCATACACGGTGAACAAGGCGCTGGTGGTGGCCGGCGTGATCTGCGTGCGCTGATCGGGGCCGTACAAGATGCTGGAGATCACGCCCTGCCGGTCGGCCATGAACATG